>JAGRLL010000065.1:2075-7815 GCA_020441855.1 Nitratireductor sp. | reverse complement strand
GTGCGGCGCGCATTTTGCCGGGAGGCCTCCGCAGCCAGCTTGCGCAGCAGGACAAGCAGCAAGTCCATTTGCGAATCCGCTTTTTGCTGAGGCCGCGCGTCATAGGCGGCGAGCACTTCGCGCGTGACCAGCAAGGGCATGCGCACCAGATCGGGCCCGTCGGCATCGGCGAGCAGGCGCCGCCAGCACGCAATCGCGTCGGAGAATACGGCAAAGGCGCTGTCAGGCAGTCCCGCCTTGTCGTAGAGCGCACGGAACACGGTGCGTTTGTCGTCGGCCAGCGCCGTCTCCACTCGCGAAAGCGAAACCTTTGCCAATCTTGCCAGGCCGTTGGCGAACAACGAGATGTTGCCGACACACACGGCGCGCAACAGGAGGGAAGCGGTCATGCTGCCCCTGTCGACAATCGCCTCGACGATTTGCGGCAGGTTTTCCTCGGCTGCGAGCGCGGCGAAGGAAATCAGGGCCCGATCGCAATTGTCGCGCAGGAGCGCCTCTATCCTTCCGGCGGGCAGCGAGCTGTCGGACATGACTTCCTTCGCCATGATCCCGGCCAGGCGCTCGATCAGCAGGACATGCGTCTTCGGCGCCAGCGCCGGTTGACGGAACAGCAGGCGGCGCACTTCGGCATCCTCGCCAAAACGTTCCGCGATGCGGTGAAGCGCCGCCGGGGCCATCCTGGCGCCCTTGTTGGAGAGCAGGCCGATACAAGCCTCAAGTTCGCCGACCTCGCCGATCGCGGCTGCAAGCCCGATCGAGACGTTGGGCCGGCAAGCGATCGCGATCTGGTGTTCCGGCGCGCCGTTGGCGACGAATTCGATCAGTTCGCCATCGACGAACAGCGGTGAGCGCGACAGCACGACGGAGGCGATCTGCGGAAGGTCGGCGGCAAGGCTGGCGATGACGTGACGCGGCGCAGCGGGCTGGTCGGCAAAGGCCTCGGCCAGTATTTCGCGCACCTCGATGGACGGATCGTCGGCGAGTGCGGTAATCACCGCCTCGGCCACCTCGCCTTCCTCTCCTTCGCGGTTCGAACGCAAATAGGCGGCCGCCAACGCCCCGGCCGCCTGCACCCTGTCCTCATCGGAAGCAGAATCCAACCAGTTGACGAAACGCTCGAACACCATTCGCGGAAATCTCCGAAACCGGCACGGCGCATGGCCGCAGGTTTGAACCGGAGACGATTATCGCTGCGAAAGGATTAATGGCCCGTTAACCATGTGCATTAGTAAAGCGGTAAGCACGCCGAGCCATGCATCATGCACGATTATCCCCGCCAGTTCGGGCGGATCATCTCGAAATAACCCTCGGGACCCTGATAGTCGCGATAACCCAAGCGTGTCAGGTGACCGGCGGCGGCGACGTCGAAGCGGCCTTCGCGGATCATCGCATCGTCGATATAGACACCGACAACCTCGCCGATCACCATGATGGAAGCCGTGCGACTTCCCTGCGCATCGACCAGTTCCACGATCTGAGCGAGCCGGCATTCGAGCGCTGCCGCGATTCCGGCCACACGGGGCGGCGCCACCAGGTGTGAAGGCTCATGGTGCAGACCGGCAAGCTCGAATTCGTTTACACCGTGCGGCGCGTCGATCGAAGTCATGTTCATCGCCTCGGTGAACGCAGCGCCGACATAGTTGGTCACGAATTCCCCGGTGCGGCGGATATTGGCGACGCTGTCCTTTTCGCTGTCTGAACAGAACATCACCATTGGCGGGGCGGCGCAGATCGCGTTGAAAAAGCTGTAAGGGGCCAGATTGGGCTTGCCGTCTTCCGACAGCGAGGAAATCCAGCCGATCGGCCTGGGCGCCACGATGGCCTTGAACGGGTCGTGAGGCAGCAGGTCGCGGTCGCGGTTTGCGGGTTCGTAAAACAAGCTGTTATCCTTCGAAAACGGAGTAGACATCCTCAGCTGCGGGCCGGTCGCGTTCGGTCTTGGGCATCGTCCGCGTACCGACATGGATGAAGCCCGCGACGCGCTCGCCCGGCCTGACGTCCAGCGCCGGCGCAATGCTCTCGTCGAAGGCCGGCCATTCGGTCAGCCATTGCGCGTCATAGCCCAGCGCGTTGGCGGCAATCAGCAGGTTCATGGCTGCTGCTCCAGCGGAAAGCTCCTGCTCCCAAACGGGAACCTTGGGATGCTGGACCGTGCGGCTCATGACGCCAATGACGACAGGCGCACGCAGAAAACGCATTCTTTCGATCTCGCGCATGTCGTCGTTGAGCCCCGGATCGAGTTCGACGGCGCGCACCTCGCACAATTCACCCAGGCGCAGGCAATAATCGGGTGCGTAGCGCACGAAGCGCCAGGGCGCGAGCTTGCCGTGATCGGGCACGCGCGAGGCGATCTCGATCATGGTGCGAATCTCGTCTTCGTCCGGGCCGGTCGCAGGATCGGATCCGGCCATGGTCTTGGCCGGCACCGAACGGCGGGTGCGCATGAATTCTATTATCCTGTCGTCGCGTTGCGCGAGGGTCTGGCTTTCAAGGCCGGTCATTGCATTTCCTTGTTTGTTTGCCCCATTTGATCGCCGCCGGAACCGGCCGGCAACCGACTTTTGATATAGGCCGGTAGCGGCGCCATGAAAATGCCGGTAAAGCAGGATTGAAAAGCGCCTGAGCCAAAGGCGTCGATTGGAAGTCCATGCGCAGATACAAGCTGTTCCCGATCCAGCACGTATTGCCTGTTCTGGTGTGCATCCTTGTCTGGGCGCTCGGCCTGCCCGTTCCGGCGGCCAGCGCGCAGCAAACCGCGTCCGCGCCGGTCAGGGTGACTTTCGAGGCGCGGATGACCGACGAAGGGCCGGCGGTCGAATCCGGCGTCGAATGGCGCATCTTCGGCACACAGGTCGCCGAGGACGGCCGCCTGCCGATGCTGGCGATGACGCAGGGCGGCGTCCAGGCCTTCGACATGTCGCCGGGCGAGTATTTCGTTCATGCCGCCTACGGTTTTGCCGGCGCGGTGAGACGCATCACCATCGCCCCCGATACCGGTCTGGAAGTCTTCTCGCTCGACGCGGGCGCGTTGCAGCTCAATGGCGTGACCGGTGAAGACACGCGCATTCCGCCCAAATTCCTGCGTTTCGACATCTACTCGAAACAGGCCGACGAGCGCGGCGAGAGACAACTCATCGCGCGCAACGTAAGACCGGGCGAGATCGTGCCGTTTCATGCGGGAACCTATCACGTGGTCTCGCAATATGGCCGGCTCAACGCCGAAGTGCGCGCCGATCTGCGGGTCGAGCCGGGCAAGGTGATCCAGGCGACCATCCAGCACCGCGCGGCACGCATGGTCTTCCGTCTGGTGCGCGCCGCCGGCAGCGATGCGATCGCCAACACGGCATGGTCGATCACCAACGAGAGCGGCGACCTCATCACCGAGAGTTCAAGCGCCTTTCCCGCCTTCGTGCTGAGCGAGGGCAAGTACACGGCGATCGCCAAGAACAGCGAGAAGATCTACTCGCGCGAATTCGAGGTCATCGCCGGCGTCAATCAGGATATAGAGGTTCTGGCGAACTGATCTTTGCGGCTCATGCCGCAAGGGGCGCATCCGCAGGCCCGGACAATTCGACCGCCCCGCCACGCATGGCAAAGACCGAATTGAACAGAAATTCCGTCATCTGCTTGCGGTCGCGGATGCCCGCGAGAAAATCGGCAGGTATGACCGCGCCGACATGAGCGGTGATCGAACGCCCGGCCAGACGGCGGAATTCGCGGATAAGCAGCGACAGTCGCGCGGTCAGCGAAATCTTGCTGACGAGATGGAACAGGCGCGTGTTCTGACCTTCGAAATAAACCGGAATGACGGAAGCGCCGGCCGACTGGATCAGCTTGGCGGGGAACATCTTCCAGGGCAGATCCTCGGCGCGGCCCAGCCCCTTGGGCGCGGTCGCGACACCGCCCGCGGGGAAGACGACGATGGTGACGCCCTCCTTGAGCAGGCGCACCGCCTCGCGGCGGGTCTGCAGGTTCATCTGCAGCGCCTCGCGCGTCTCCTCGAAGGAAACCGGCAGCGAATAAGGCCTCATTTCCGGCACGCGCATCAGGTCCTTGTGGATCATGACGCGGAACGGCCTGCCGAGTTGCTCCGCCAGGGCGAGGATGGCGACGCCATCGCCGATGCCGAAGGGATGGTTGGCGATCATCACCAGCGGCGTTTCGGGCAAGGGGCGCGGCGGCCAAACCTCGCCGCGCACAACCAGATCGATGCCGAGCAATTCCA
This sequence comes from Nitratireductor sp., assembly GCA_020441855.1. GTDB lineage: Bacteria > Pseudomonadota > Alphaproteobacteria > Rhizobiales > Rhizobiaceae > BOKV01. The sequence goes on along the minus strand of JAGRLL010000065.1, from coordinate 3,590 downwards.
GCATGTCGCCCATGACGCGGCTCGACGTGCCGACGATGGACGAACGCCAGATCTCGTAAAGGTCGGCAAAGTAGTCGCGGCCGGACAGCCCTTCAACGCGGCGGATCAGCCATTGCTTCAACTTGGGGTCGCCCGGACTGGCATAAGACAGTTCGGGAAACCGAAGCCTCTGTTTCTTTCGCATCAGCATGAAATGTCCGCTTCCGGGAAGACGCCAGATTTAAACGATCCGTCTATCAGGATTCGTATGACAAACGCGTGACTGGCCGGGGCAAACCCTTGCGGCCAGTCACGGGCCCAGCCTTACCCTGCCCTGGCGGCCCGGCGACGCTTGACGTCGGGTGGCGTCGCCTCGTCCACCAGACGCTCCACGGCTTCGTCCAGCGTCATGGAGTGCTGATCGCGTGAACCAAGCCGGCGCATGGACACCGTATTCTCGGCAGATTCGCGATGACCGCAGACGAGGATCACCGGCACCTTGGCGAGCGAATGTTNNCTTGTAGTTGATCTTCTCGTTGCGGGTGTCGGTCGCAACCTGAAGGCCGGCGTCGCGCAGCCTTTCCGCCACGCTCTCGGCATAGGCATCGGCCTCTGTGGTGATGGTGGCGACAACCACCTGCACCGGCGCGAACCAGAGCGGGAAGTGACCGGCGAAGTTCTCGATCAGGATGCCTAGGAAACGCTCCATCGAGCCGCAGATGGCGCGATGGACCATGACCGGCTGCTTCTTCTCCGAGTCCGAGTCGATGTAGAACGCGCCGAAGCGCTCGGGAAGGTTGAAGTCGACCTGCGTGGTCGAGCATTGCCATTCGCGGCCGATGGCGTCGCGCAGCACGTAGTCGAATTTCGGGCCGTAGAAGGCGCCGTCGCCTGGATTGATCTCGGTCTTGATGCGGTCGGAAGACTTGCCGATCTTGTCGAGCACGCCCGCCATGATCCCCTCGGCGTGATCCCACAGCGCATCGGCGCCGACGCGCTTTTCGGGTCGGGTCGAGAACTTGACCGTGATCTTGTCGAAGCCGAAATCCTCGAAGACCGACAGGATCAGCTCGTTGATCTTGAGGATTTCGTCGGCAAGCTGGTCTTCGGTGCAGAAGACATGCGCGTCGTCCTGGGTGAAGCCGCGCACGCGCATCAATCCGTGCAGCGCGCCGGAAGGCTCGTAGCGGTGCACAGCACCGAATTCGGCGAGGCGGACAGGAAGATCGCGGTAGGACTTCAGCCCGTGCTTGAAGATCTGCACGTGGCCGGGGCAGTTCATGGGCTTGAGCGCGAAGATGCGGTCGTCGTCGGCCTCCTCGTCGGCGACCTCGACCTTGAACATGGCGTCGCGGTACCAGCCCCAGTGACCTGAAGTCTCCCAAAGCGCCTTGTCCAGCACTTGCGGGGCGTTGACTTCCTGATAGTCGGCGGCGATGCGCCGGCGCATGTAGGAAACGAGGTTCTGGAACGCGCGCCAGCCCTTGGCGTGCCAGAAGACCACGCCGGGGCCCTCCTCCTGGAAATGGAACAGAT
>JAGRLL010000065.1:0-2050 GCA_020441855.1 Nitratireductor sp. | reverse complement strand
GTGGTCGCGCTTTTCGGCTTCCTCGCGCATGGTGATGTAGGCGTCGAGGTCGGCCTGGGTCGCGAAAGCGGTACCGTAGATGCGGGTCAGCATCGCATTGTTGGAATCGCCGCGCCAATAGGCGCCGGCAACGCTCATAAGCTTGAAGGCATTGCCGACGTCGCCGGTCGAACGCATGTGCGGACCGCGGCACAAATCGAGCCATTCGCCCTGGGCGTAGATGTTGATGTTCTGGTCGGCGGGGATCGCATCGACCAGCTCGACCTTGTAGTTCTCGCCCTTGGCCGCGAAGAAATCCTTCGCCTCCTGACGGGTCCACACTTCCTTGGTGAAAGGCTGGTTGCGGGCGATGATCTCGCGCATCTTCTTCTCGATGACCGGCAGGTCCTCGGGCGTGAAGGGTTCGTTGCGGGCGAAATCGTAATAGAAGCCGTTCTCGATGACCGGACCGATCGTGACCTGCGTGCCGGGCCACAATTCCTGCACGGCTTCGGCCAGCACATGGGCGCAGTCGTGGCGGATCAGTTCGAGCGCGCGCTCGTCGTCGCGGGTGACGAGTTCGAGCGCGCCATCGGTGGCGATCGGGTCGGCAAGGTCGCGCAACTGGCCGTCAAGCGCAAAGGCAACCGACTTTTTTGCGAGCGATTTGGCGATGGATTCGGCGACCTCGCCACCGGTGATGCCGGCGGGGTATTCGCGTTTGGAACCATCGGGGAACACGAGGGAAATGGACGGCTGATCGGCCATCGGGGTATCTCCTATCCAGTCCCGCCTACGAGCGCGGGTGGTTATCGGGTCGGGTTACGTGCGGGCCGCATATAAGGGAAGCGGCGCGGCGGAGCAAGGCCCGCCGCCCGACTCACAGCACGGCAAAGACCACCGAAACCAGGAGCAGCGCCGCGAAGGTGATGTTGGCCACCCGCGACCAGCGCGGATCGCGCAGGAAGCGCGAGACAAGCGAGCCGAATACCAGCCACATCGAATTGATGACGAGGATCATGCCGGCAAGGAACAAGATCTTCAGCGCGGCATCGGCGAAGACATCGCCTTCAACCAGCGTGTTGCCGGAATAGACAGCGCCGATTGCGGCATAGGCCTTCGGATTGGCGATCGCCAGCAGGAAGCCCGCCGCAAAGGATGGCGCACGGGCTTGCGTGTCGCCCTGTTTCAACGGCGGCGCCGTCGCGATGCGCCAGGCGAGATATACGATATAGGCGGCGGCGACGAAGGTGATGACATTTGCCAGCGCCGGCATGGCGAGCACCGCCGCCGTCAGGCCGCTCGCGACGATCAGCAGGACACCCGCCGTACCCAGAACGATCCCGGCAAGATAGGGCAATCCGCGTCCCGCGCCGAAGGCCGCGCCGATGGCGGCCAGACTGAGCGTTGCCGGGCCGGGACTGCCCATCAGCGCGGCCGATGCGAAAAGAAGTGCTGCGAGACTGGCGAGCATGCTTCATCCACTGCCCGACAATCGTAAAATCGTCAAACCAACAGATTTGACTTACCGGTTACAATATTTCGTCGAATCGGGAGTGCCAGCCATGAGCGAGACAGATGGCCATCCGCAGCGCCAGGTGCTGATCAAGTTCACACTGCTTGTCGCCTTGCTCGCCTGCTACTTCGCCTATCTGAGCTACAAATACGATCTGGCGACCGGCGGCATCGCCTCGGCGCTGACCTGGAGTTTCTTCGTGCTGTGCACGCCGGTGGCCGATGCCGGCTTCCTGCTCGACTTTCCGCTGCGGCTCATCTTCGGCATCCGAATGGTGATTTCCGAAATCGCGGTGTGGGTCATCGCGATCACGCTGAACGCGATGTCGCTGACCTGGTTCCCGAACTATTACGACAAGACGCTGCTGACCTCGGTGCTGCATCAGATCCTGACGCATCCCTGGCCCTACTGGGGCATTATCGGTCTCTCGATGATCGGGACCTTCCTTTCGATCCGCTTCGGCGACGAACTGATGGATGTGATCCATCATCGCGACCGCAGCCTGTTCCACAAGCACGGGCTGAAATTCGAGATCGTCGTCGTCGTCTTTCTGGT
>JAGRLL010000064.1 GCA_020441855.1 Nitratireductor sp. | reverse complement strand
CCGCCATGGATGCCGTATTTCGCTTCGGTCTCGCCGTAGATGTTGTCGGGAACGCCGAAGCGCATCCAGGACGTCTTCACCACCATCATGGCGAAGCGCACGCGCAGTTCGCGCGCCACGATGCCCATGATCTCCTCGTTTCCCCCGTGCGAATTGACCAGCACCAGCTTGCGTATGCCGGCGCGCGCGACCGATGCGCCCAGTTCGCTCCATTGGTCGATCAGCACGGTGGCGGGAAGGGTAAGCGTACCGGGAAAGGCCAGATGCTCGTTCGATTTCCCAACCGCCTGGATGGGCAGGAAGCGCACGTCGAGATCGCCGGAAGTCTCGTCGGGCAGCATGCCCGCAACCGTGTCGATCATGCCGGTCATGATCGAGGTGTCGGTCGAGACCGGCAGGTGCGGGCCATGCTGCTCGATGGCGGCGAGCGGCAGAACCGCGATCACCTTGTCGGGATCGATGCCCTCGAACTCGGTCGTCCTGAAATCGCCCCACCAGATTCTGCGCGCCACGACAATACTCCTGTCAGATCCGTCTTCGGCCGGGTTCAGCCTGCCGCTATCGCCTCGATCTCGACCTTGAATTCGGGCCGTGCAAAGCCCGAAACGATCATCAGCGTGGAGGCGGGTGCGGAATCGCCGAACAGTGCGTTTCTCACCTCCATGTAGGGGGCGAGATGCTCGCGACCGGTCACATAAGCATTGATGCGCACCACATTGGCAAGCCCCATGCCGGCTTCGGCCAGGATCGCCTCGATATTGGCGAAGCACAGCCGTGCCTGCTCGCCGGTATCCTCCGGAATTTCGTCATCCACGGTGATGCCGAGCTGGCCTGAGCAGAACACCACGCGTTTGCCCTCCGGCACGACGATGCCGTGGCTGTAGCGCGAAAAGGGTGGGCGGATGGCTTCGGGATTGAGGCGTTCGAACATCTGGCAAACGGGAACATTCATGTGGAGGCGTGCTGCCACGCGAAATTAGTGGAGCCTTGGGACTATGCAAAGCGCATATTTTCTGCGCATTTCTCGAATTGTGAGCAATAAATGGGCAGCCCAGGGTGCGCTGCCTCCTCGCATGAGGACGAATCGCGGCGATTCCTGCCGTTTTGCGGACCTGTTCGCTGGCATGCAATTTGCTCTTTCAGCAGAACCAAGAAACACGCGGCCGGTCTTGGCCGTATTCCGGTGCACATCAAGTTGTCAGGTGGAAAAATGAAGCTCAACCTCATCACCCTCACCTCCGCTATCGTTCTGGCAGGTACGACCAGCGCCTTCGCGCTCGACAGCGTTTCCTTCGGTACGAACTGGCTGGCCCAGGCCGAGCATGGCGGCTATTACCAGGCCGTCGCCGACGGCACCTATGCAGCTTGCGGCCTTGACGTCACGATCCTGCCGGGCGGCCCGCAGGTCAACAACCGTGCATTGCTGCTCGCCGGCAAGATCCAGTTCCATATGGGCGGCAACATGCTGCAGCCCTTCTCGGCCGTCGAGCAGGGCATTCCGGTGAAGGTGGTCGCAGCCACCTTCCAGAAGGAGCCGCAAGTGCTGATGAGCCATCCCGACCAGGGTCTCGACACCTGGGATTCCCTGAAGGATGCCGAGCAGTACATTCTCGGCGATTCCGGCTTCCAGAGCTATTTCCAGTGGATGATCGGCGAATTCGGTTTCGACGCGTCGAAGCGCGTTCCCTACACGTTCAATCCGGCGCCCTTCATCGCCAATCCCAAATCCGTGCAGCAGGGTTATGTCACCTCCGAACCCTACGCGGTCGAGAAGGAAGGTGGCTTCAAGCCCAATCTCTTCCTGATCGCCGATTTCGGCTTCGACACCTATTCCACGACCATCGAAACCATGCAGGACACGATCGATGCCCATCCCGACTGGGTGCAGTGCTTCGTCGATGGCTCGGCCAAGGGCTGGTACAATTATCTCTACGGAGACAATTCGGCCGCCAACGCGATGATCCAGAAGGACAATCCGGACATGACGGACGAGCAGATCGCGTTCTCGATCGAAAAGCTGAAGGAGTTCGGCATCGTCGATTCCGGCGACACCGAAGCCATGGGCATCGGCGCGATGACGGATGCTCGCATGGAGAGCTTCTACGGCAAGATGGTCAAGGCCGGCGTCGTCAAGGACGGCATCGACATCAAGAAGGCCTACACGCTCGACTTCGTCAACAAGGGCGTCGGCCTGGACCTGAAGAAGTAAGAATGCGGAGCTGACAGTGGACATGACTGTCGACAAACAGTCGCAAAAGGCCGCGGGCGAAATGCGCCCCGGCCAGCCGCTGCTTTATCTGCGTTCGGTCGCCAAAAGCTTCGCCAATGGCACCGAGGCGCTGAGAAACGTCAATCTGATGGTGAATCAGGGGGACTTTCTCAGCCTGCTCGGGCCTTCGGGTTGCGGCAAGTCCACCGCCCTGCGCCTGATCGCCGGTCTGTCCACGCCGACCTCGGGCCTGATCGACTGGCGTGGTCCCGCGATGGGCAAGACCGATATCGGCTTCGTTTTCCAGGAGCCGACGCTGATGCCCTGGGCTTCCGTCTTCGACAATGTCTGGCTGCCCTTGCGGCTGCAGGGCGCGAGCCGGGCCAGGGCCGCGCCCAAGGTCGCCGAGATGCTGGAACGCGTCGGGCTGACGGGCTTTGAGAATTCCGTGCCGCGCGAATTGTCGGGCGGCATGAAGATGCGTGTTTCCATTGCGCGCGGACTGGTGACGCGGCCCCGCCTGCTGCTGATGGACGAGCCTTTTGCCGCGCTCGACGAGATCACGCGCTTCCAGCTCAATCACGACCTGCTCTCGGTGTGGGAGCAGGAACGCTTCACCGTCATCTTCGTTACCCATTCGGTCTTCGAGAGCGTGTTCCTTTCGAACCGCATCGTGGTGATGGCGGCGCGGCCGGGCCGGGTCTATCGGGAACTGAGCGTCGAAGCGCCCTATCCGCGCGATGAATCGTTCCGCACCTCGCCGGACTACGGAGCGCTCTGCCGCAAGACCTCCGACGTTCTGGGCGAGGCGATGCATGCGGTTGAAGATGCGCGGGGCGGCACAGATGCAGGAAACAGCCATGGCGGTCACTGAACATCCCGACAACGCCGTGGTCATCGATCCGGAAGAAGCCGGCAGGCTGCGAGCGCACAAGCTGGAGCGGATCGGGCGCTGGGCGTTGCCGATGCTGATCATGGCGCTTGCGATTCTCGCCTGGGACCGGATCTGCGTCTGGAACGAAATTCCGCGCTACATCCTCCCCCGGCCGGGCGAGGTCGTTGCCACGCTCTTTCAGGATTCCGCCATCCTGTTCGCAGCGCTCGGCGTGACGCTGAAGATCACCTTCCTGTCGCTGGGGCTCGCAGTCCTAGGCGGCGTCGGGCTCTCCATCCTGTTCACCCAGTCGAAATGGATGGAAATGAGCTTCTTTCCCTTCGCGGTGGTGCTGCAGGTCACCCCGATCGTCGCGATCTTTCCGCTCATCAACATCTATGTGAACGACCAGACCGCCAAATTGCTGCTGTGCGCCTGGATCGTCGCCTTCTTCCCGATCCTGTCGAACACGACGCTGGGACTGAATTCGGTCGACCGCAATCTGCTCGACCTTTTCAAGCTCAACGGCGCGACGCGCTGGCAGACCTTGCGCCTGCTCAAGCTGCCCGCTGCGATGCCTTATTTCCTCGGCGGTCTGAAGATCGCCGGCGGGCTGTCGCTGATCGGCGCCGTAGTCGCCGAATTCGTCGCCGGTTCCGCCGGCCAGTCGTCGGGACTTGCCAGCCGCATCATCGAGGCCGGGTACAGGCTCAACGCGCCGCGCCTGTTTGCCGCGCTGATCCTGATCTCGTTCACCGGCATCGTGATCTTCCTGGTGCTGACCTGGATTTCGAACCAGCTCCTCAAGGGCTGGCACGAAAGCGCGCTCAAGCGGGATCACTGACATGGCAGAGAATGCGGCAGGCGAAACATCGACGCTCGCCCGCGTGCGCCTGCACGAGAGCACCTTGGTGCGGAAGATCGCGGCACATGACTGCGACGGCTTCGGTCTCTACGACCTTGCCATCGACGCTGGCCGCATCGCGGCGATCACGCCTTCGACCGGGGAATTGCCGGCCGTCGACGAACAGGACATGGGCGGCCGCATCATCCTGCCGGCCTTCGTCGATTGCCACACCCATCTCGACAAGGGCCATATCTGGCCGCGCAGGCCCAACCCCGACGGCACGTTCGATGGCGCGCTGGCAAGCGTTTCCGAGGACCGGGCCGCCTTCTGGACGGCGGGGGATGTCGACGCACGGATGAATTTTTCGCTGAAATGCGCGTATGCCTACGGCACGAAGGCAATCCGTACCCACCTCGATTCCGCCTTCCCGCAGGAGACGATCTCCTGGCCGGTTTTCGAAGCGGTGCGCGAGCGCTGGGCCGGCCGGATCGACCTGCAGGCGTCCTGCCTGATCGGCATCGAGCAGGTGCGCGAGACCGACTGGTACGCCACGCTGGTTGCCCGCGTCAAAGCCGCCGGCGGCATACTCGGCACGGTCACCTACATGGTGCCGGACGTTGAAGAATTGCTCGACCGCGTCTTCGCCGCGGCGATCGACAACGATCTGGAACTCGACTTCCACGCCGACGAGACCGGCGACACGGCGGCAGTGACGCTGCGCCTGATCGCGGAGGCCGCTGCCCGCAACAGGTTCGAGAAACCGATCCTGATAGGCCATTGCTGCGCGCTGGCGCGCCAGCCCGACGACGAGGTGAGGCGCACGCTCGATCTCGTGGCCGGTTCGACGATCTCGGTCGTCTCGCTGCCGATGTGCAATCTCTATCTGCAGGACCGGCGGCCGCCGCACCGGGTGAACGGCGGCACGACGCCCAGATGGCGCGGCGTGACGCTGCTGCACGAGATGGCGGCGCGCGGCGTCAATGTGTGCGTGGCGTCGGACAACACGCGCGATCCATTCTATGCCTATGGCGACCTCGATATGCTGGAGGTCTATCGCATGGCGACGCGGATCATCCATTTCGACCATCCCGTCGGCAACTGGCCGAAGACGGTCTTCGCCAACGCCGCGCGGGCCATGAGCCTCGACGGTTCGCACGGCATGCTGCGCGCCGGCGATCCCGCCGATTTCATCCTCTTCAAGGGACGAAGCTGGACGGAATTGCTGTCACGGCCGGAAAGCGACCGCGTCGTCTACCGGGACGGCAAGGCCATTGCGGCCAGGCTTCCCGACTATGCTGAACTCGACCATCTGATGGAGCATACATCATGAGCGCTATCGAAGCCCTGCGCACCGATCTCGGTGGCATCGCGACCGAGGACAATCCGGCCATCGTCAAGCAGAAGAGCCGCGACTTCTACTGGTATTCCCCGGTGCTCAAGGCGCGTCTTGAAGATGTGGTCGGCGATCTCGTCGTCTCGCCCAAGAACGAAGAAGAACTGATCCAGGTGCTGAAAGCCTGCTTCCGGCACAATGTCCCCGTTACGCCGCGCGGCACGGGCACGGGCAATTACGGCCAGGCCATGCCGCTTTCGGGCGGGGTGGTGTTGTCGCTTGCCGAGATGAACGAGATCAAGCTGATCGAACCGGGCCGCGTGATCGCCGGGCCGGGCGCCGTCGTCTCCGACATCGACAAGGCGGCCCGGGCCCATTCCGGCCAGGAATTGAGGATGCATCCCTCCACGGCGCATACCGCGACGATCGGCGGTTTCATCGCCGGCGGCTCGGGGGGCGTCGGGTCGATCCGCTGGGGCGGCTTGCGCGCGCCGGGCAACGTCTTGCGGCTGCGCGTGGTGACCATGGAGGAAGAACCGCGCGTGCTGGAACTGACCGGCGCGGAACTGCACAAGGCCATCCATGCCTATGGCACCAATGGCATCATCACCGAGGTCGAGATGCCGCTGACGGCGGGCTACGACTGGGTCGATGTCATCGTCGCCTTTGATGATTTCATGGAGGCGGCGAAGTTCGGCCACACGCTGGGCCTCGAGGACGGGATCCTGACCAAGCTGATCACGCCGGTCGCGGCACCCGCGCCATTCTCCTATTTCAAGCGCCACCAGAAGTTTCTCAACGAGGGCGAAAGCGTGGTGATCGCGATGGTCGCGCCGCATTCGCTCGATGCCTTCCTGGTCATGGCCGAAAAATGGGGCGCGCGCGTAGCCTTCAACGCCGCCGCAATGAGCGCGGAGGAAAAGAAGGGATTGCCGCCCGCCTTCGAACTGACCTGGAACCACACCACGCTGCGCGCGCTCAGGATCGATCCCGCGATCACCTATTTGCAGGTACACTATCCCTTCCCCAGAACGCTGGAACTGGTCGAGACGCTGCACGGGAAGTTCGAGGGAGAGGTGATCTCCCATCTGGAAGTCATCCGTTTCGACGGCACGGTCACCTGTTCCGGCCTGCCCATGGTGCGCTTCACCACCGAGGAGCGGCTGGAAGAGATCATCGCGACATTCGAGGAGGTCGGGGCGCCGATCTTCAACCCGCACCGTTACACGCTTGAGGAGGGCGGCATGAAGAAGACCGATGCCGTGCAGCTTGCCTTCAAAAAGGAAACCGACCCCATGGGTCTGCTCAATCCGGGCAAGATGATTGCCTGGGACGATCCCGATTACGATTTCGACAGCGGCCGGCTCTGGCTGTTCAAGGGTTTGGAAAAGACAGGCTGACCCGAATGCGCGTCCTCGTCCTGCATGCTCACCCGGTTGCCGAAAGTTACAATGGCGCCCTGCACCGCCTCGTCGTCGAGCGCCTGAAGGCGAAGGGACACGAGGTCGACGATTGCGACCTGTACGCTGAGGGTTTCAGCCCGGTTCTGACGCGCGAGGAACGCATCGACTATCACGAGATCGGGCCCAATCTGGAACCGGTCGCCGGCTATGTTGAACGCCTGCAGAAGGCCGATGCGCTGGTGATGTGCTATCCCGTCTGGAATTTCGGTTATCCGGCGATGCTGAAGGGTTTCTTCGACCGGGTGTTCCTGCCGGGCGTCTCGTTCAAGATGGTCGACGGCAAGGTCAGGCCGTGCCTGCACAACATCAGGAAGGTTGCCGTCGTCACGTCCTACGGCGGAACCTGGCTGCGCGCGACCTTTGTCGGCAATCCTCCGCGCAAGGCGGTGATGCGTGTGCTGCGCGTCATCGTCAAACCCGGCGCGCCGTTTTCCTATCTCGCCCATTACGACATGAACCGCTCGACCCCGGCGACCCGCGAGGCCTTCATGAAGAAGGTCGCCGCAGCAATGGATGTGTTCTAGGGACTGCCATGCGCGTGCTTGTTGTCTACTCCCATCCCGTACCGGAAAGCTTTTGCGCGTCGCTGCGCGATGTCGTGGTCGCCACCCTGAAACGCAATGGCCACGAGGTTCGCCTCATCGATCTCTACGCCGAGGGCTTCGACCCGGTGATGCATGCCGACGAGCGCCGCGTCTACAACGAGCTGAAGGCGGACGAGAACCCGATGCCGGAACAGGCCGAACACCTGAAATGGGCGCAGGCAATGGTCTTCGTCTACCCGACCTGGTGGTACGGCCTGCCGGCCATGCTGAAGGGCTGGTTCGACCGCGTCTGGACGCCTAACCTCACCTTCACCATGCCGACTGGCGGGCCGATCAGGCCGATCATGACGCATGTCAGGAAGGTTGCGGTGGTGACCACTTGCGGTGCGCCGCGCTGGTGGTCCTATCTGGTCGGCCATCCGGGCAAGCGCACCATTTTGCGCGGGGTCAGGGCGCTGTTCGCGCCGCGCTGCAAAAGGCTGTTCCTCGCCCATTACATGATGGACCATTCGACGCCGCAATCGCGCGCCGCCTTCCTTGCCAGGGTCGAGCGGGCCTTCGACAAATTCTAGGTCGCCAGCACGGCCTAGTCGCGGGGTTCGCCCGGTTCCTGCTTCTCCGCTTCGCCGGAAACGGAACCCGCGGCGATCTTGTCCGTCTCCTCGCCCGCGGCTCCGGCCTGCTCCGGCTCTTCCTTCAGCAGTGCGGCGAGTGGCTCGAACTGCCCCTGTCGCGCCGGAAGAAAACCGCCGCCGTAGACCGGTTCGATGGCGTCGTAGGCGACCGGGTCGTTGTCGAAGAGCGTCGCCAGCAGATCGCGTAGCTGGGAGCGGGCTTCGCCCGGCAGGCTCTTGCGCACCGCATGGACGCGATGGGGAATTGCGGCCGATTGCCAGATGATCCGGTAAGCGGAAACGTCGCCCTCGATCTCTCCAAGCTTGCGCAGCGTGCCCTGGCTGTAGCCTTCCTCCGGCGCGCCGAACATCGAACTCCAGCCGAGAAGCGCATCCACCGTGCCTTCGCGCAGCGCCGCGATCGACAGATCCGACCCTTCGAACATTTGAAGTTGCGCCTGGCTGGCGGCGTCGAGGCCTTCCTGGCGCGTCTGTCGAAGCGCGATGTCCAGCCCGCCGAATGCCTTGGCCTTCGTGGCCGCGATGCGCTTGCCCTTCAATTCCCCCAGCGAGGCCGGGCCTTCGCGTCTGGCGATGACCACTTCGTGCATGGCGCTCGTCCCGTCGCCGGAGCGCGCGATCGCCAGCGGTTCGATGCATTCGCAACGGTTCCACGCAAGCGCAAAGGAGGTGGCCGACAGAACCGAATATTCGATGCGCGCCGAGGCGGTCGCATCGATCAGCGCCGCATAGTCGCGGGCCGCGAAGATTTCCACGGCGACACCGAGTTTCTCGGCGACGGCGAGACGGAACGGCTCTGCCTGCGCGACGGCCTTGCGCGCGTCGCCTTGCGCCAGAATGCCGATGCGCAGCGCGCCGATATCCTCGCGCCAGTCGGCATTGGCTGCGCCGATGCCCGCCGCCAGGGCCGCAAACGCTCCCAGAAGGCAGATGAAAGGGCTCAAAAGCCGCATGCCGGCATGGTCTCCCTGTGGATGATTCGCACCATAGACAATTCGTTGCACTCTCCCTAGTACCGGCGTGAATCCGGCAAGACCGGTTCGTCGGCGCGGCGATGGCACAGCGTGTGCGTTCTGGTATGTTGCGCCTCCCGTTTGACCGAAATGCGGTAACCAGTTTCAGGACCCGGCATGGCAAGAGCATTCATCGTCGTACTCGATTCCTTCGGCATTGGCGGCGCGCCCGATGCCGCCGATTATGGCGATCAGGGCGCCGCGACGCTCGGCCATATCGCGCAGGCCTGCCTTGCCGGCGGCGGCGACCGCGCCGGCCTGCGCTCCGGCCCGTTGCGCCTGCCCAGCATGGAACGCCTCGGCCTCGGCCTCGCCGCGAAGGGCGCGACCGGCGAATTGCCGGCGGGCTTCGACGCCGATCCGCCGCTCGCCGGCCTGTGCGCCCATGCCGTGGAGACCTCGCAGGGCAAGGACACGCCCTCCGGTCATTGGGAAATCGCCGGCGTGCCGGTCGATTTCGGCTGGGGCTATTTCCCGGACACCGAACCTAGTTTCCCCGCCGAACTGACGCAGGCCATCATTCGCGAGGGCGGATTGCCCGGCATTCTCGGCGACAAGCACGCATCCGGTACGGCGGTCATCGAGGAACTGGGCGAGGAGAGCGTGCGAACGGGCAAGCCCATATGCTACACGTCCGTCGATTCCGTTCTCCAGATCGCCGCCCATGAAAAGCACTTCGGGCTCGAGAGGCTCTACGAACTCTGCCTGACCGTGCGCCGGCTGGTCGATCCCTACAAGATCGGCCGCGTCATCGCCCGGCCATTTCTCGGCGAAAGCGCCGCCGATTTCGAACGCACCGCCAACCGCAAGGACTATGCCGTCAATCCGCCCGAACCGACCCTGCTCGACCGGGCCAGGGAAGCCGGCCGCGAGGTGATCGCCATCGGCAAGGTCGATGACATCTTCGCCCATTGCGGCCCGACGCAGGTCGTCAAGGCGCACGGCAACGAGGCGCTCTTCGCCGCGACGCTGACCGCAATCGGCACGGCTCCCGATGGCAGTCTGACCTTCTCCAACCTGGTCGATTTCGACCAGCTTTACGGCCATCGCCGCGACGTGCCCGGCTACGCCGCCGCGCTCGAGAGCTTCGACGCGAAACTGCCGCAGCTGCAAGCCGCCTTGAAACCGGGCGACATGGTCGTGATCACCGCCGATCACGGCAACGATCCGACCTGGAAGGGCACCGACCACACCCGCGAGCAGGTGCCGGTCCTGATCTTCGGTCCGGGTATCGAACCGCGTTTCGCCGGCCGCCGTGATACCTTCGCCGATATCGGCGAGACGGTCGCCGAACATCTCGCTCTGGCGGCAGGCCGTCGCGGCCGCTCCTTCCTGATCGGTTGAAGATGCCGGTCGCGACCCTTCCCAAGGCCGAGATACATTGCCACATCGAGGGCGCGGCAAACCCCGCTCTGGTGGAGCTCCAGGCCGGAAAATATGGCGTCGATGTCTCGCAATGCATCCGTGACGGCGCCTATGTCTGGAACGATTTCACATCCTTTCTGAAGGCCTACGACATGGCCGCGGCGATGTTCCGCACGCGCAGCGACTATGCCCTGCTCGCCGAAGACTACCTGACATCGCTGGCGCGCGATGGCGCCATCTATTCGGAATTCTTCATCTCCATCGACCATGCGCTCGGTGCGGGCCTCGACCCCGCCGCCTATGTCGAGGGGCTGGCGGAGGGCATGGCGCGGGCGAAGCGCGCCCAGGGCATCGAGGCGCGCATGATCGCCATCGGCCTGCGCCATCTGGGTCCGGATGCCGTTTATGCCACGGCCGAATGGGTGGTCGCCAATCCCCATCCGCTGGTCACCGGCTTCGGCATGGCGGGTGACGAGCGCATGCACCATCTGAAGGATTTCGCATCCGCTTTCGACCTGGCCCGCGACGCGGGTCTGGGTATCACGGTACATGCGGGCGAACTCGTCGGCGCGCAAAGCGTGCGCGCTGCGCTCGACTTCATCCGTCCTTCGCGCATCGGCCACGGTGTGCGCGCCATCGAGGATCGGGCGCTCGTGGAGCGTCTGGCGGAGGAGCGGATCGTGCTGGAGGCGTGTCCCGGCTCCAATATCGCGCTTGAGGTCTATACCGATTTTGCCTCGCATCCCTTTGCGCTGCTGGAGAAGGCCGGTTGCCGCATGACGCTCAATTCCGACGATCCGCCGCATTTTCACACCTCGCTCGCACGCGAATACGAGATTGCCCGCACCGAATGGGGCTATGACGTTGGCGAATTGCTGGGCTTCACCCGCACGGCCATCGAGGCGGCCTTCGTCGACGCCGGGACCCGGGCGAGCCTGCTGGCGCGATGCGTCATCGAATGAGTTTTCGTGCAATGGATATGCAAGGCACGCGAAGAACACTGTGGCCATTGTGCCGCGTCCGTGCGGCCACTGGGCGAAGCGAACTTGGCGTGTGCGCCAGATTGCGCTTGCCTTCCACGCATTCTTTTTGCGAAGCCTGCCTGCGATGAAGGACACGGCACGCAAACAGCCCGATCTGCCCGAGCGCCGGCCGCCGGCGTTGCAACGCCTGCCGGGCACGGCGCCGTTCATTCTGGAGACGGTGGCTGACGACGATTACGCCCTGATCGACAGCGGCGACGGCCGCAAGCTGGAACGCTACGGCCCGCTCCTCATCGACCGGCCAGAGGGTCAGGCGCTGTGGCAGAAGGCGCTCGATGAGAAGGCATGGCGTCAGGCCGATGCCGTCTTCACCGGCGATACGGATGAGGAAGGCCCCGGAACTGGTTCGGGAAGGTGGCGCTATCCCAGACAGCCGCTCGGCGAGACCTGGCCGCTTGCGTGGAACGGCCTTTCCTATATGGGCCGCTTCACCTCGTTTCGTCACGTCGGCGTGTTCCCCGAACAGGCCGCGCACTGGCGCTTCGTCGAGGAACAGATCGGCGCGGCGGCAAAGAGGGGCAGGCAGCCGAGATTGCTCAATCTTTTCGGCTATACCGGGTTGGCCAGTCTGGTTGCAGCACGCGCGGGCGCTCATGTCACCCATGTCGATGCCTCGAAGAAGGCGATCGGCTGGGCGCGCGAGAACCAGGAACTGGCGAAGCTGAACGACAAGCCTATCCGCTGGATTTGCGACGACGCGGTGAAGTTCTGCGAACGCGAGGTCAGGCGCGGCAACACCTATGACGCCGTCCTTCTCGACCCGCCCAAATACGGACGCGGCCCCAAGGGCGAGGTCTGGCAATTGTTCGAGCAATTGCCGCACATGATGGACGTCGTGCGCGAACTGGTGGGCAGCAAGCCGCTATTCGTCGTGCTCACGGCCTATTCGATCCGCGCCTCCTTCTTTGCGCTCGACGAAATCATGCAGGAAGTCTTCGGCGATGCCGGCGGCAGCATCGAATCGGGCGAACTGGTAATCCGCACATTGGACAGCGACCGCCGCCTTTCGACCTCGCTGTTCAGCCGCTGGGTGGCGCCATCATGAGTGACGACGAGATAAGGCCGGGCCACGTCCGCGAGATCACCGCAATCTCCAATCCGGTGATCAAGCAGATGCGCGCCCTGTCGATGAAGAAGGTGCGCGACGAGACCGGGCAGTTTCTGGCCGAGGGGCTGAAGCTCGTAACCGACGCGCTCGATGGCGACTGGCCAGTGCACATCGTGGCCTATTCGAAAAATGCCGCCGACAATGCGCGCCTGCAATCCGTCGCCGCGAAGGCAAGGGCACGCGGCGCCATGATCGTGGAAGCAAGCGAAAAAGTGCTCACGGCAATTACCCGCCGCGACAATCCGCAGATGGCAGTCGGCGTTTTCTCGCAGCGCTGGACGAAGCGCGAGGCGATCCGGCCGCGCGAAGGGCAATTGTGGATCGCGCTCGACCGGGTGCGCGACCCCGGCAATCTCGGCACCATCATCCGCACCGCCGATGCGGTGGGGGCGAGCGGTGTCATGATCGTCGGCGAATCGACCGATCCCTTTTCGCTGGAAGCCGTGCGCGCCACCATGGGTTCGCTCTTCCACATGCCGTTGGCAAGAATGAGCGAGGCCGAGTTCCTCGACTGGCGCAAGGACTGGCCCGGCATGGTCGTCGGCACGCATCTGGAAGGCGCGGTCGACTATCGCAGCGTCGATTATACGCCGGGGCCCGTGCTCCTGTTGATGGGCAACGAACAGCAGGGCCTGACCGACGCGCTTGCACAGGCCTGCGACCGCCTCTGCCTGATCCCGATGGCCGGGCAGGCCGATTCGCTCAACCTCGCGGTATCGACCGGCATCATGGCCTTCGAGGTGCGCCGTTCCGCGCTCGCCATGCCCGATCCCAAGGCGCCACGACAGGGGGCAGGCTCTTGAACGTCCGGTTCGGCGCATTGCTGATTGCGGCGCTGCTCGCCGCCGATCAGGTATCGAAGGCGCTGGTCGAGGCGAACCTGCCATTCCAGACGCCGGTGCCGGTTTTGCCGGTGCTGTCGTTCTTCCGCACGTACAATCAGGGTATCGCCTTTTCCTTCTTTTCCGGATTTTCGGATGAGGTGCTGATCGCGCTGACGCTTGCCGTCATGGTTTTCGTGATCTGGCTGTGGCGTCAGGCGCACCCCGATCGTATCTGGGCCAGGCTCGGTTTCGCGCTCGTCTTAGGCGGCGCGCTGGGCAATCTGATCGACAGGGTGGTCCATGGCCACGTGATCGATTTCATCATGTTCCACACGCAGACATGGTCCTTCGCCGTGTTCAATCTGGCCGATTCCTCCATTACGGTCGGTGCCGTGCTGATTGCCTTCGACGAATTGCTTGAACTGCGCCGCGCTGCTGGCGGTCAAGAGACAAGAAAGGGAGAAACTTCCGATGAGTGAAACCTTCCGCGCCATCCTCGTATCGCGTGACGAGGAAAAGAAGCAGAGCGTCGACATTGTCGATCTTGGCGAAGCCGATCTGATGGAGGGCGATGTCACGGTGAAGGTCGAGGCGACCACCGTCAATTACAAGGACGGCCTCGCCATCACCGGCAAGAGCCCGGTCGTGCGCCACTGGCCGATGGTCCCCGGTGTCGACCTCGCAGGGACCGTGACGAAATCGGAAAGCGGCGAGTTCAAGCCGGGCGACAAGGTGCTGCTCAACGGCTGGGGCGTCGGCGAGACCCATTGGGGCGCCTATGCCGGAATGGCGCGCCTCAAGGCCGATTGGCTGATCCCGCTTCCGCGCGAATTCACGCCGCTGGAGGTGATGGGGATCGGCACGGCGGGTTATACCGCCATGCTCTGCGTCATGGCGCTCGAAAGGCACGGCGTGACCCCCGGCGACGGGCCAGTGGTCGTGACCGGCGCCAATGGCGGCGTCGGCTCTGTCGCGATCGCGATCCTGGCGAAGCTCGGCTACCACGTGATTGCCTCGACAGGCCGCCCGAACGAAGCCGACTTCCTTAAGGAGCTTGGCGCCGCCGAGATCATCGACCGTGCCGAACTCTCGGAACCGGGCCGTCCGCTTGGCAAGGAGCGCTGGGCCGCGGGCGTCGACGCCGTCGGCAGCCATACGCTGGCGAATGTGCTGGCGCAGACGAAATATGGCGGCGCGGTCGCAGCTTGCGGTCTGGCGCAGGGTTTCGACCTGCCCGCGACGGTCATGCCCTTCATCCTGCGTGGCGTGGCGCTGCTCGGCGTCGATTCGGTCATGGCACCGAAGGCGCGCCGGCTGGAAGCCTGGAGCCGTCTCGTCACCGATCTCGACAAGGGCAAGCTCGCTGCGATCACCACGACGATCGGTTTCGACGACATCGTCGAAACGGCGACGGCGATCACCGAGGGCAAGGTGCGGGGCCGTGTGGCCGTCGACATGATTGGTGCGTGAGCGCGGCGTCACGCAGACGTGTTTTGACCGTGTTCGGCCCGGCCAATAGCCAATTGCCGGAAACACGCAATGCCATGGGGAAAATGAACATGCGCCGACTGGCCCGCTCCGTCCTTGCCGCCTTCGCCGTGCTTGCCGCCGGATTGGCGAGCGGGCAGGCCGCCGACCTTTCCGACTGGGCGTCGGTCGAGAAGGCGGCGCGTGGGCAGACTGTCTATTTCAATGCCTGGGGCGGCGCGCGCAACATCAACGATTACATCGACTGGGCCGGCGACGAGGTCGAGAAGCGCTACGGCGTCAAGCTCGTCCACGTCAAACTCGACGATACCGCCAACGCGGTCGCCAAGGTGGTGGCCGAGAAGGCAGCCGGCCACGACGGGGACGGCACGATCGACCTGATCTGGATCAACGGCGAGAACTTCGCTGCGATGAAACGGCAGGACCTGCTGCTCGCACCGGGCTGGGCGGACAAGCTGCCCAACTGGCGCTATGTCGACTGGAAGACCAAGCCGACCGTCCTGACCGATTTCACCGTGCCGACCGACGGGCAGGAAGCGCCCTGGGGCATGGCCAAGCTGGTCTTCTTCAACGACACCGCGCGTGACGCGGAGACGGGCGAAATGCCCGATTCCTTTGCCGATCTGGTCGACTGGACGCAGGCCTTCCCCGGCCGCTTCACCTATCCCGCGCCGCCGGATTTCATGGGCTCGACCTTCCTGAAACAGGCGCTGATCGAATCCGTCGAGGACCCGTCGGTCTTGCAGAAGGCGGTTGTCGAGACCGAATTCGACGCCGTCACCGCACCTTTGTTTGCAGCGCTCGACGCGATGCACCCCAATCTGTGGCGCAGCGGGCGCACCTTCCCGAAAAACAAGGAAGCGCTGCGACAGTTGCTGGCCGACAACGAGATCGACATCGCCTTCGCCTTCTCGCCGGCCGAAGCCTCCAACGCCATCGCCAGCCACGAACTGCCGGACACGGTGCGCTCCTTCATCTTCTCCGGCGGCACGCTGTCGAACACCCATTTCGTCGCCATTCCCTACAATGCCGCGGCGAAGGAGGGTTCGCTGGTCGTGGCCAATTTCCTGATCTCGCCGCAGGCCCAGCTGCACAAGCAGGACCCGAAGGTCTGGGGCGATCCGACCGTGCTCGACACCAATGCCCTGCCCGACGAATACCGCGAGCCGTTCGACGCGCTCGACCTCGGCGTCGCCACGCTGAAGCCCTCCGAACTCGGCCCTGCCTTGGCGGAGCCGCATGCAAGCTGGATGGAGCGGCTCGAGAAGGAGTGGACGAGACGCTACGGCGTGGCCAATTAGGAACGGCATGCTCGCCCTTGCGCCGACGCTTGCGATCCTTGTCCTTGCCGGTCCCATTCTGATCGGCCTGCTCGCAACGGCGCTACCGGCCTTCAATTATTTCCCCGCGCTGGGCGGCAGCCAGTTCTCGCTCGACCCCTGGCGCGAGCTTGTCGTCATGCCGGGATTGTGGCGTTCGGCGCTGATCAGCCTTGCTGCCGGTCTGGTCACGGCCTTCATTGCGTTGACCTCGGTGGCTGCCTTCATGGCCGGCTGGTCGCAGACGCGGCTGTTTCGCTCGATCCAGCATCTGGTATCGCCGCTGCTCGCGGTGCCGCATGCCGCGACGGCCTTCGGCCTTGCCTTTCTGCTGGCGCCGTCGGGCTGGCTGATGCGCCTCGTCTCGCCGGAACTGACGGGTTTTTCCCGTCCCCCCGACTGGCTGATCGTCCACGACACTTTCGGCCTGACGATGATGGCGGGCCTGATCGTCAAGGAGATACCGTTCCTGTTCCTGATCGCGCTCGCCGCGCTGCCGCAGGTGCGCCCGCACGATTTCGCGGCAACCGCGACCAGCCTCGGCTATGGCCGCATCGCCGGCTTCCTGCACGCGGTCTGGCCGCAGCTTTATCCGCAGCTTCGTCTCGCCGTCTTCGCCGTCATTGCCTATTCGAGTTCGGCCGTCGATGTCGCGATCATTCTGGGGCCGACCAATCCCGCCCCGCTTGCCGTGCGCCTCGTCGGCTGGATGAACGATCCCGACCTGAAGATGCGCTTCGTCGCTTCTGCGGGCGCGTTGCTGCAACTGGCGGTCACGGCGGCGGCACTGCTGCTGTGGTTATCCGCAGAAAGACTGGCCGGACTGATACACGGGTGCGTGCGTGTCTCGGGCCGGCGCTTCACGCGCGAAAAGACGGCGCGCGCGGTTTCGGCGGGCGCGATCTCGATGGCCGCG
This sequence comes from Nitratireductor sp., assembly GCA_020441855.1. Taxonomy (GTDB): domain Bacteria; phylum Pseudomonadota; class Alphaproteobacteria; order Rhizobiales; family Rhizobiaceae; genus BOKV01. The sequence goes on along the minus strand of JAGRLL010000064.1, from coordinate 5,067 downwards.
TTCGCCGTATTCGCGGGCCTGGCATTGCTCGCGCTGTGGTCGCTCGCCGGCTATTGGGCCTTTCCCGATGCCTTGCCGCGATCGATCACCGCGGCCACCTGGATGCACGAAATGCCGGTGCTTGGCCGGCCGTTGGGCATCACGGTCGCGATCGGGCTCTCCGCCACCCTGATCGCGGTCGCCATCACGCTCGCCTGCCTGGAGTTCGAGACGCGCACCGCCGCACGCGTGAAGGGCCGCGCCTTGATGATCCTCTATCTGCCGCTCATCGTGCCGCAGGCGTCATTCGTCTTCGGCCTGCAATTGTCCTTCCTCTGGGTGGGGCTCGGCGCAAGTTTCGGTGCGCTGGTGCTCGCTCATCTCGTCTTCGTCCTGCCCTATGTGATGCTGTCGCTTGCCGAGCCCTGGCATGCCGCCGATCCGCGTTATGCCCGCGCCGCGCGCTCGATGGGTGCCTCGCAGAACCTGGTCTTCTGGCGCATCCGCGCGCCGATGGCGCTGGCGGCCATTCTCGTTGCCGCGGCTGTCGGCTTTGCCGTCTCGGTCGGACAATACTTGCCGACGCTGCTGATCGGAGCGGGGCGATGGCCGACGGTGACGACGGAAGCCGTCGCCCTTGCATCAGGTGGCGACCGGCGGGTAATAGGCGTCTTCGCCTTCGTCCAGATGGGCTTGCCCTTCCTGGGCTTTGTTCTGGCCACGCTGGTCCCGGCAATCGCCTTCGCCCGCCGCCGCGACATGCGCGCCGCAAACGCCTGAATCCGGCTGCCGATACAAACAGATGAGCCTGGAACTCGACGACATCTCGATCCGCCTTCAAGACCGCGAACTGATCTCGCTGTCGGCGTCGATCGGTCCCGGTGAAGTGCTGACCGTGATGGGCCCCTCCGGCTCCGGCAAGTCCACCCTGCTCGCCTTCGTCGCCGGCTTTCTCGATCCCGCCTTCACGGCATCCGGCACGGTGCGGCTCGACGGACTGGAAATCACCAACATGCCGGCCAATCTGCGCCGCACCGCGATGCTGTTCCAGGATCCGATGCTGTTTCCGCATATGAGCGTCGGCGAAAACCTGCTTTTCGCCATCAGGGCTGGTCGCGCAATTCCGGGAAAAGTTGAAGCCGGTTTTCCGTCCGGAATTACGAAACAAAGAGCAGGAGCCAGCTGGGCGGACCGGCGAAAGATCGCCGAGGCCGCGCTTGACGAGGCTGGTCTGCACGGCTTCTTCGATCGCGATCCGGCAACCTTGTCCGGCGGCCAGAAGGCGCGGGCCGCGCTGATGCGCGTGCTGCTGTCGCAACCCGGCGCGCTGCTGCTTGACGAACCTTTTTCGAAACTCGACACCGACCGCCGCGCGAGAGTTCGAGACTTCGTCTTCGAGGAGGCAAGGCAGCGCAAGCTCCCCGTCCTGCTGGTCACCCACGACGCCGCCGACGCGCAGGCTGCGGGTGGAGCCGTGGTGACGCTGGGATGATCGCGCCCGCGCCATCCAACCTGCCGGTCGCGAACATTCTGCCGGAACTGGCATCGGTTTTTGGCGAACGCAACAAGGCGGTCCTGAGCGCCGAACCGGGCGCCGGCAAGACGACCCTGGTGCCGGCCTTCCTTGCGGACGAGCCATGGTGCGAAGGCAAGGTCGTCGTGCTCGAACCGCGCCGCATCGCCGCGCGCGCTGCCGCCCGCCATGTCGCCTCGCTGCGCGGCGAGAAGCCGGGCGACACCATCGGTTACCGGGTTCGCCTCGAAACGAAGGTCTCCGCCAGGACCCGCGTCGAATACGTCACCGAGGGCGTGTTCACCCGCATGGCGCTGGCCGACCCGGAATTGTCCGGCGTCTCCGCAATCGTCTTCGACGAATTCCACGAACGCAGCCTCGACGCCGATTTTGGCCTCGCGCTCGCACTCGACATCCAGTCGGCCCTGCGTCCCGATCTTCGCATTCTGGTGATGTCGGCGACGCTGGAAATCGGCCGGCTTCAGACCTTTCTGGACGACGCGCCGATTATCGTCTCGAAGGGTAGAACCTATCCGGTCGAGTTCCGCTATCGCCCGCGCGGCCCGGACGAACGCGTCGAGGAGGCAATGGCCAGGGCCATAGTCTCGGCGCATGCTTCCGAGCAGGGTTCGATCCTCGCTTTCCTGCCGGGGCAGGCGGAAATTCGCCGCACCGCCGAGCGGCTCGAAGGCCGGCTTCCCGCCGATACCGACCTGCATGCGCTGCATGGCGGCCTGGAGCCGAAAGACCAGGATTTGGCAATCCGTCCCGCGCCGGCCGGCCGGCGCAAGATCGTACTGGCGACGTCCATCGCCGAGACCTCGCTTACCATCGACGGCGTTCGCATCGTCGTCGACAGCGGGCTTGCCCGCGTGCCGCGTTACGAGCCTCAGACCGGACTGACCCGTCTCGAAACCGTGCGCGCCCCGAAATTCTCCGCCGACCAGCGCGCCGGCCGTGCCGGGCGAACTGCACCCGGCGTGGCCGTCAGGCTGTGGCAGGAACAGCAGAATGCAGCCTTGCCGGAGACCGGCCGCCCGGAAATGCTCGAAGCCGATCTGTCTCCGCTCGCACTCGATCTCGCAGCCTGGGGTGCGGCCGATCCGGGGCAATTGCGCTGGCTCGATCCCCCGCCCGAACCGGCGTGGAAGGAGGCGACCGCCCTGTTGCGGGAGCTCGGCGCGCTCGATGGATCGGGCCGTATCACCGCAACCGGCAAGGCCATGCGCGACATGCCGCTCGCGCCACGCTATGCGCGCATGGTTCTGGCAGCCGGCGGACATGGACAGGCGGACGACGCCGCGATGCTGGCCATGCTTGCCTCCGAGCGCGGACTTGGTGGCAACACCGTCGATCTGGCGGCCCGGCTCGACCGTCTGCGCCGCGAGAAAGGCCAGCGCGCCGAGGCCGCGCGCGCCGCCGCGCGACGCATGGTCTCCGGCTTGAGGCAAGAACGGCCGGAAGAGCTTTCGCCCGGCGCGCTGCTGTCGCTCGCCTGGCCCGACCGCATCGCGCAGTCGCGCGGGAGGGGCAGTTTTCTGCTCGCCAATGGCCGGCGCGCCGCCCTTGACGAATCGGAACCGCTTGCGCGCGCGCCTTTTCTCGTCGTCGCCGACTTGCAGGGCAAAGCGGGCGCGGGCCGCATCGTCTCCGCCGCCGCCATCGACGAAGTTGAGATCGAGGCGCTGCATGGCGACAGGTTGGAGCACAAGCGGGAAGCGACGTTCGACGAGAAATCCGGCGCGGTGCGTGCCCGCCAGGTGCGCCGGCTAGGCGCGCTGGAACTGGCCGCATCGCAGGCAACGCCGACTGTGGAAGAGGCGGAGGCCTGCTTGCTTGCCGCGATCTGCCGCAAGGGGCTGGATTGCCTCGACTGGGGCAAGCGTGCACACCGCCTGCGCCAGCGCATTGCCTTCCTGCATGCCCACACGCCGGACGACTGGCCCGATGTGAGCGACGAGGCCTTGCTCTCGGCGCTGGAAGACTGGCTGGCGCAGTTTATTGCCGGCGCGGCGTCGCTGGCGCAAATCGGCGGCGACAGGCTGGCCGCCGGCCTCGACTTCCTGCTGGCGCAGCAGGGCAAGTCGGCGGCCGCAGTCGACAAGGCGCTGCCGGAGACCTATCTCACGCCGGCCGGGTCGAATGTCGCATTGCGCTATGAAGGGGATCAGGCGGTATTGGCGGTCCGCGTTCAGGAATTGTACGGCCTTGCCGCTCATCCCGCGATTGCGGGCGGCACGATCCCGCTGACGCTGGAATTGCTGTCGCCGGCGCATCGCCCGATCCAGGTGACGAAAGACCTGCCGGGTTTCTGGTCCGGCTCCTGGAAGGATGTGCGCATCGAGATGCGGGGGCGCTATCCCAGGCACGTCTGGCCGGAAGATCCGGCCCATGCCGCGCCGACGACGCGCGCCAAGCCACGCGGCGAATGATCCCGCAAGCGGCGGGTTTGCCAAAAGCATCTGCGGGACCGATAGTCGTCCCAACCAAAGGACCGGAGCTGCCCATGGTCGATAGCGTCATCAACCGTTCCGCCGGCGGGCCCGCGCTGCGGCTCGAAACGCTGATCCGGATCCGCTGGCTGGCGGTGATCGGCCAGACGGCGGCGGTCCTGCTCGTCGCCTTCACGCTGAAATACGATTTCTACCTGTCGCTCTGCCTTGCGCTGATCGCCGCATCCGCCTGGCTGAACGTCTTCCTGCGCCTGCGCTACCGCGCGAGCTTCCGCCTGACGGAGGCCGCCGCCGTTGCGCTGCTCGGCTACGACATCCTGCAACTCGCCATGTTGCTGTTCCTGACCGGCGGGCTGCAGAATCCCTTTTCCATGCTGCTGATCGTGCCGGTCATCGTTTCCGCGACCACCCAGTCGATTCGCCAGATCCTGCCGCTCGCCCTTCTCGCCGTGGGTGCGGCGAGCGCGCTGGTCTTCTTCCATCTGCCGTTGCCATGGCAGGGCAGCGAAGCGTTGCGATTGCCGCTCGCCTATGTCGTGGGCATGTGGGTGGCCATCGTTTCGATGATGGTGTTCACCGCCGTCTACACCTATCGCGTCGCCGACGAGGCGCGGCAATTGTCGGCGGCGCTTGCCGCCACCGAACTGGTGCTGCAACGCGAACAGCACCTTTCCACGCTGGACGGGCTTGCCGCCGCCGCCGCCCATGAACTCGGCACGCCGCTGGCGACGATCGCTCTGGTGTCGAAGGAAATGATCCGCGAACTCCCCGAGGGCTCGCCGCTTTCCGAAGACGCGCAATTGCTGCGCGGCCAGGCCGAGCGCTGCCGCCAGATCCTGGGCAAGCTGACCTCGCTTTCGGAGGATGGCGACGATCATATCGGCCGCATGCCGCTTTCCTCACTGATGGAGGAAGTCGCCGCGCCGCATCGCGATTTCGGCATCGAACTGGTCGTGCGCCCCGGCGTCATTCCCGGCGAACCGAGATGCGAGCGCAATCCCGCCATTCTCTACGGACTCGGCAATCTGGTGGAGAATGCCATCGATTTCGCCAGGGCGAAGGTCGAGTTTGTCGGAAGCTGGGATGACCATTCGATTATCGTCACCATTACCGACGACGGAC
>JAGRLL010000393.1 GCA_020441855.1 Nitratireductor sp. | reverse complement strand
GCGTTGTGGCCGTACCACCATTGCGTCAGCGCGTCCTGCACGCCGGAGAAGGCGGAGTAGGACTTGGCGCCGAGCAGCGATACCGGCATGGAAAGGTTGTTGACCACATGCAGCATCGCGATCGTCACGATGAACGAGAGGTAGAACCAGTTCGCGACGTAGATATGCGGTTCCTTGCGCTTGAACAGCGTGCCGAGAAAGACCAGCAGGTAGCAGACCCACACAACGGTGAGCCACAGGTCGACATACCATTCGGGCTCGGCATATTCCCTGCCCTCGGTGATGCCGAGGAGGTAGCCCGTGGCGGCCATGACGATGAAGATCTGGTAGCCCCAGAAGACGAACCAGGCGAGATTGCCGCCAAACAGGCGGGCTCGCGTGGTGCGCTGGACCACGTAGAACGAGGTCGCCAGCAGCGCATTGCCGCCGAAGGCGAAGATCACCGCCGATGTATGCAGCGGCCGCATGCGGCCGAAGTTGAACCAGGGCTCGATGTTGAGATCGGGCCAGGCCAGCTGCGAGGCGATAAGCACGCCGACGAGAAAGCCGGCAATCCCCCAGAAGATTGTTGCGATGGCACCGTAACGGATCGGGCCATCCATGTAGCCGGAGGTATCGGCCGGCGTGGCGGGAGCCACGCGGACCCGGCGCAGCAGAAACACTGCGCTTGCCGCCAGCACGAAGAAAAGCACCCAGGCATGGGCGCGGAAGAGATCGTCTTGGGCAAATGCCGCGCCCATCAGGGCGAGGAATGCCGCCAATGTGACGACGATCATTTCGGCTGCATTTTTCATGGTTCAGTCCTCAGATTGACTCCGGCGATTGCCGGGCCCTTATCGGTTTCCCACCCGCGAAGATCAGACACATCAATGGTCTTTATAACTTCGCGCCGATGGCCGGTACATGGTCCCCGAGCCTGCTTGCCGCATTGATCTGGGTCAAGGTGCATTGTTCCCGCCAATGGAAGGCTTTCACAAAAAAGCAGAGAGGTTCGCCTGCCACAATCAAAAAGACAGGCGATGGAGTGGAGCCTCGACCGACAGATGCCGCAAAAGATGCCACAATCGCAAAAACGGGTAGATACAGCGCAAGCAGGGACAGAGGATTTCGGCGATCTTCTCGACCTGCTCCGGGCGCATCACGAGGCTAAGCTGCATCTTTGCGAGGAACTGGAGGCCATTGCCGATTCCCTGCCGGACCGTGTCAGTCCGCAGGCATGCCTGATGGCCGCACGGCGGGTTGTGGCCACGGTTTACGATGCGCACGATTTCGAGGATTCGGTGCTGTGGCCGGTCCTGCGGCGCAACAGGCCGGAAGACGTCAGGCTGGAGGCCAGCCTATCCAGGCTTCATCACGAGCATCTGGAGGACGAAAGCTATGCCGAGGAACTGGCCTCGGTGCTGACCGACTGGGCCATGTGCGTGGGTTCGCGCGCCGAAGCGACGGGCTACATGCTACGCGGCTTCTTCGGAGCGGTGCGACGCCATATCGCATTCGAGCGCGAGCATCTGGTGCCAATCCTGGAACAAATCAAACGGGCCTCGGACAAATCATGAGGGCCTCGAACACATGACGAAGGCGAAGCCATGACCATTCACCCCAACCTCAACGGCGAGCTTGGAGCCGCCGATCCCGTGCGCCTGTTTTCCGCGCCGGTCCCGCGCTACACGAGCTATCCGACTGCGCCGCATTTTCACGATGGTGCCCATGGGGGCGTCGACGCGGCGGCCTATCGCGGCTGGCTTGGGGAAATCGGACCCGATACGCCGGTCTCCGCCTATGTGCATGTGCCGTTCTGCGACCGGCTGTGCTGGTTCTGCGGCTGCCACACCAAACAGACGCTGCGCTACGACCCCGTGCAGCGTTACCTGCAGGTCCTGCATCGCGAGGTGGAACTGGTTGGCGAGGCCGCCGGCAAGCCGCTGAAACTCTCCGAACTGCATCTTGGCGGCGGCTCGCCCAGCATGCTCAGGGCCCACGACCTCGCCGCGCTGGGCGAGACATTGCGCAGGCATTTCGATTTCACGCCGGATGCGCGTATTTCCGTCGAGATCGATCCCAACGACGTGACGGCGGACACGGTCGAGGGCTTCAAGGCGCTCGGGATGAACCGCGCCAGCATCGGCGTGCAGGATTTCGACCCCAGGGTGCAGGAGACGATCAATCGCATCCAGACATTCGAGGATACCAGGCGCGTCGTGGAAATGCTGCGCGAGGCGGGGATCGCCTCGATGAACATCGACGCGCTCTACGGTCTGCCGCACCAGAGCCTGGAATCGCTGGAAAAGACGATCGAACAGGTGATTTCACTCAATCCCGACCGCATCGCGCTGTTCGGCTACGCCCACGTGCCCTGGATGAAGACCCATCAGCGCATGATCGAGGAGACGTCGCTGCCCGATATCGACGCGCGCTACGCCCAGGCCCGTCTCGCGGAGCAAAAGCTAAGGGATGCGGGCTATGTCGCCATCGGTATCGATCATTTCGCGCGGCCGGAAGATTCGCTGGCGCGGGCGGCGGACGAAGGGCGGCTCAGGCGCAATTTCCAGGGCTATACAGACGATCCCTGCGAGGTGCTGATCGGGTTGGGCGCCTCCTCCATCGGGCGCCTGCCGCAGGGCTATGTCCAGAACATCGCCGCCACCGGCAATTACATGGCGACCGTCGAGCGCGGCGAATTGCCGGTCGCCAAGGGCATCGTGCTGAGCGAGGACGATTCCATGCGTGCGCGCGTCATCGAATGGCTGATGTGCGAGTTCGCCTTTTCGGCGGCACGGCTGCGCGAGGCGTTCGGCGCGATGGCGGAGACGATCATCGAGGAAGCGGATGCGCGCGTGGCCGCCGACACGCATGGTTTCTTCCGCAAGCAGTGCGAACGCTACGTCATCACGCCCGAGGGCCAGCCCTTTGCGCGCACCATCGCGTCGTGGTTCGATGCCTATCTGGGCAGAGGCAAGGCCCGGCATTCTTCCGGGGTCTGACCTTCAAGGTTCTGGCCTTCAGGGGGCTGAAAAGAGTCAGTTCCCCGCGGCGCGCTCCAGCCGTTCCATGTCAGGAACGTGGACATGGCGATTGTTCTCGATCTCGATGATGCTCGCCTTGCGGAGCTTGGTCAGTTGACGGCTCACGGTTTCGATCGTGAGGCCAAGGAAATCGGCGATGTCGGCGCGCGTCAGCGGCAGGTCGAATGTCGACGGGCCGCGATCCTCGGGGTTGCGGGACGGGTCGACATTGCGTGCGATCATGTGAAGGAAGCTTGCCACCTTTTCTGCGGCGGTCTTGCGGCCCAGCGTGAGCATCCATTCGCGCGCCTCGTCGAGTTCGCGCAGGGCCTGACGGTGCAGGCGGTGCTCGAGTTCCGGGCGCTCGGAGATCATCGTTTCGATCAGCGCCTTTGGGAAGGTGCACAATTTCACGTCCGAGGCGGCCTCGGCCGCGACCCGGCTCGAGGAATGGAAGGGGCGGCCCAGAAAGTCCGGGGCGAACTGCAGGCCGACGATCTGCTGTCGCCCGTCGGACATCGTCTTGGCCAGCTTGATCACGCCCGAAAGGACGTTGGCGTAGGTTGAAATCTCCTCCTCATCGCCGATGAGTTCGGAGCCGGAGGTGATGCTGCGCTGCGAGGAATAGCGGTTCAGCCGGATCAGCTGTTCGTTCGACAACGCGCCGCAAATACCCTGATGCCGCGCCTCGCAGGAGCGGCACAGATTGGGTATCTGCGAATTGTGAATATCCTTGCGATCGTCGTTCATGTGCCTCGCCAATCCCGCCCCACAGGCTAACCGACATCATAACTCACTTTAAAGCGGCAAATTGCCCTCGGGCAATCGTGTCGCGACGGGTGGCCGATTCCTATCCTGATCCGCCCGTTTTGTAGCGCTCCCGTTGACGCGAATGCGGCCATTGTGGCTATTCTCGTCGACGATCCCTTTCCACCGGAACAACCGGAAAACGACCCATGCGCTATTCCGCGCTATCCATACTCAGCAACGCGCTGACCGGCAACCGCAACTGGAAGCCGGTCTGGCGCGAACCCGAGCCAAAGGCGGAGTACGACGTCATCATCGTCGGCGGCGGCGGCCACGGGCTTTCGACCGCCTATTACCTCGCCAAGGAATTCGGCATCACCAATGTCGCCGTTGTGGAGAAAGGCTGGCTCGGCTCGGGCAATATCGGACGTAACACGACGATCGTGCGTTCCAATTACGGCCTGCCGGGCAACACACCCTTCTACGAGTTCTCGCTGAAGCTTTGGGAAGGGCTGGAGCAGGACTTCAACTACAA
>JAGRLL010000392.1 GCA_020441855.1 Nitratireductor sp. | reverse complement strand
GGTAGAGCACTCCCTTGGTAAGGGAGAGGTCGTGAGTTCAATCCTCACTCGCAGCACCAGATCAAACCTCGCGCCAGTTCGTATCGCACACGGCCCCGATGAGCGCGCCGACGCGCGACAGGTGGACTATTGCCTTTGAGCGTTCGCCTTGCCGTTCAGGCCACCACAATGCCAATTCCCATGATTTTCCGGCCCGGCGCGCAATCCAGTATTTCGTGAACCTCGGCAAACCGATCCGATTCCACCAGTTCCGACCAGAAAAGCGGCACGGTGTCAAAGCCCACGAACTCGTCGTTGATGTCGTGGAACATGCAGACCCTGGCCACTTTTCCAACATTCTCGAAGTCCCGACGAACACCCTGGTAGCTGTGGTCGCCGCCAATGAACACCAGGTCGAATTTCTCGCCGCGAAGGTCCTCGCTCGTGCAATTGCGGTATTCGAGGGGAATGAGGGGTCGGATTTTCCCGTAGACCCAGAAATGCTGGCTTGGATCGATCGTGAGAGCCCTGAGATCGGGATTAAGCCGGGAGAGATAAGCCGTCAGAATTGAGGCGGTATAGCCGGAATGGGTTCCAACCTCCAGAAAGGAGCCTATTTCCTGGCGCGACAGGACCGTCATCGCCTTCGCCAATTGCCTGGGGAGCTGGTGCAGGCCTTCACCCGCGCCATTCATGAATGGCGTTTCATCGCCATAGAGGCCACGAGGATCATTTCTGAGGCCAACCCTGCGAATGATCTCGACCAGAACCGCTTCATCACGCAAGTCCTCGTCGGAAAGCGCGAAGATTTCCTGTATTCCCTGGATCAATTTCCGGCGATTGGGATCGTTTTGAATGTTCTGCCTTCTGCGCCGCAAAAACTTCCTGATACCCATGGCTCCCCCAAGTTCTCCATCCGGAATTGGATCGTCGCCTGGCGGAACGCCGTATTTGTCATCCGACCAGCAAATTCAAACGCGATTGCCCCTGCAAACCAGTCTCGCTTCATTTCGGCGAAATTTGGCGCCAGCAACAATCTGCTGCAATAGTTCCGGTAAAAACAAGTTCCAGTGGAATGGAACTGGCAATGCCCGCCATCAAGACTGCGTGATGGGTGCTTTGCGGTGCAGTCGATCGGGGCGAGCCGATCTTCAGTCGGCACGATGCGGTCGATGGCCGTCGTCGGCGCCAAAACCGACCAGCCGGCGACACCGGGATTGCGAAGACTACTTCGCAGTCCCTTCCAGCACGAAATAGGGGGTGGCGGTCACGGCTTCTCCCAGCCCGGGATGGAATGCGGAAGCGTCCCCGTCGTGAAGCTCGAAATAATACATCAGCGGAAAGGATGCGCTGGTGTAATCGGCCGGAACGACCGCCCTGTATGCCCCGTCGCGCCATGTCATGGCGGCGCGGCACCAGCGCTGCGACTGGTCGACATGACGATAGTGCAGGCTGACCTGCCGTCTGGACCCACCGCAGAGCGTGGCCGACATCTCGAGCGGCGCGCCATGGACGAAACCATCGGGCGGCGTGTGCCGGCAGCCGAAGACCTGCGAATACGACCAGCCCGAGATACGCTCGATGTCGAGCGCAGCCGGCGCCGACGGCTCCCTGTTCCGGACCGCCGCGACCAGCGCCTCCATGTCCGCGATGTCCTGCTCGATTGCCGGCAGACGGTCGTCCCATCGCCCACGCAGCCACGAATGCGGGCCATAGGTGATGTCGGATTCGTAGACTTCGCGGCTGGCTTGCGCGCCCTGCGCCCAGGCGTCGCGCGCCTTGCAATAATGGCCGAGCGCCCGTTCGGCGGCGTCCCGTTCGCCCGACAGGAGGTAATATTCCCAGAAGACAGCGGCGCGCACCTTGTCGGCGAAGAAGCGCCCGATGGCGGACAGGATTGCCACGTCGACGGCAAAGAGAAACAGCTCGGCATTTTCCGGCTTTGCGTCCACGCGCACCATATCGCGCGAGGCGGCGAGCGCGAATTGCTCTAGCCGGTTCGCCCATGTCAGCGGTGCGATCCTGTCGGCGGTCCTGCCTTCGTAAAGGCAAGCGGCGAACTCATCTGGCGCCATGAAAAACTGCGGATCGCAAGACCCGACCGTGCCGAAGCGCGCATTCACGGGCAGTTCATAGCCGTAGGGCAGCCGCGGCGCGGGATGCACGAGGGACATGTTCTCGTAGAGTTCGGGCCAGTAGGAATTGTTGGACGCCGTGGGTGTATGGGCAAGCGTGATCAGCGGCAGGATGCGGCTGGCATTGGCGAGCGCGGCACCGCATGCTCCCGCCGCCTCGCCGAATTTCGACCTCAGGAAGCGGTGAAAGGCTTCCGGGTCCGCTTGCGGGTCGAACAGAGAACGGCCCCAGACCCGGTAGGTGTATTCGAATTTCTGCCAGTCGTGGCGGTGAATCCGGTATTTTTCCCGATAGCCGGTCCGGCTGCCCGCCACACCGGTCCCCATGCGCCCCTTGAACGACAGCGGCTCGCACAATTCGATGCCCTGCGCGCCACAAAAGCCGGCATTGCGGCCATAGCCGCCGGCCAGCGCCGGATCGCCCCACAACAATATCCGCGTGGTACCGGGCCAGATCCGGTACATGATGCCGTAGGGCCGGCCTTCGCGCAGCAGATCGCCATGGCTGTAGCGCATGAACTTGCGCGAGCCTTCGGAAAACTTCCATTTCCGGGCATGTTCCTCGGCGTTGCGGCCGGAATAGAGCGTGGTCATGTCTCGCCCGACATGCGGTTCGGAAGGCGACGCTTCATCGGCCGGCAATTCCAGCGCGCGGATCGACATCTGGTGGTAGGGCAGACCCAGATGTTCGGAGGTGTATTTCGGCGATATGCCGACGGGCATGCCCGTTTCGAGCGCCACGTCGATCATCTCGCTGTCGATACCCTTGGCATGCAGATCGAGACGTATCGTACGGCCGGCGCCCTTCACCGCTTCGAAATAGGTTCGCCAGAAACCGTAATCGCCTTCGGGGATGCCGCACTCGACATGGACACGCAGCGTGAGCCCGCTGATTTGGGGCACCTCCTCCAGAAGCAGGGCCAGTGCGTCGCGGCAATAGGGCGCGATGTTGTGCGCCCCAAGACCGGTGATGCGGTGTCTGGCATCCGGGCAGTCGTCGAAATCGTAGTTCTGTGTCCAGAGCGCCAGTTGGAAATCGAGGCCGCGGCGATCCGCTTCCCGGGCGATGAAACGCAGGCTATCCAGATTGAGCCGGCGCTCCTCGTCGCTCAGGTTCGAAATCGACACGTCGTGGCCCGGAACGGCAACGAGGAACGGATAGGCCAGATGCAGATAGACATCCGACATGAACTCGTTGCCATAGGGGTAATTGTACTGCATGCCGAGCGTCAGCGTGAACCGGTTGAACCGGTGGGTCGCAAGCATGGTCAGGTATTCCTCCCAGCCCTGCCTGTCGCGGAACCAGGGCAGGTCCTCGATTTCGCTGACAAAGCATTTCGAGATGGAACGCACCTTTGCGGTCGGGCACTCGACGAGCGGCGCGGCGAACGCGAACGCGTCCGCCAATGCGGTGCCGCAGCGCACCCGGTCCGCCAGTTCCGCCAAGGCATAGACCAGACCGCGAATGTCGCTGCCGCAGACGTGGAGCCGGTCCGCATCCTCGTTGGGCACGCGGAAGATCGCGAAGGATTCGGGCGTGGCGGGAAGGTTCACGCTGCACAGGCTTGCAGCCCGTCCGGCTTCTTCGTCCGGGTAGAGGGCGATGCGGAGGTGCGTAGCCTCTCGCCCGCCCGATGGCCCGGGAGCTGCCGGTTCCAGCGCCACGCCACGCCCGGCGAGCCGCTCGCGAAGTTCGCCGATCACCCATTCAAGTTGCGGAATGCCGGGCGACACTCCCGCAAGGGCGAAGAAGATGGTCTGGCCGGATTCGTTCATGCGCTCGCCCTGGGTGTTCATGCCGATCGACCGCTGCTGGCGGGGAAGACAAGGCTGGTTCGCGAACCGGAGCCGGTGGAGGATTTCATGGCCGGCACGCTCCGCGCGAGGCTCAAGCGGACAGGCGTTCCCAAAGCGCCAGCGCCCACACGCCGCCGGACAGCGCCAGCATCATGAAGACGGCGGCGGAGCCGCAATCCTTTGCGATGCGCACCAGATCGTCATCGGCGCGGGTGACCTTATCGGCGAGCTTCTCGATCCCCGTATTCAGAAACTCTACGGCGAGAAGGATGAGCAGAACACCCCAGAGCGCGGCCAGCCGCCAAGGGTCGAGGGTGAGGAATGGCCCGACGATCAATCCCAGCATGAGGAGGATCAGTTCCTGGCGCAGCGCCGGTTCGCGCGTCAGGCCGAAGCGAATACCTTCGATCGAATTGAAGAAGGCAGCGATGATGCGTTGCATGCGGATGACCGAACCCGAGGATTGGTAAGCAGGCGGAACAGGCTTGCGCCGGCGCGGTTTGGCGCCGACGCTTTCTATAGCCATTCGGCCGCAAGGGCGAAAGCCTTGGCCGCAGCCAGGTCTACTTCGCCTGCTTGGCCAGCAGGTCGCGGATTTCGGCCAGCAATTGCTGGTCGGGGGTCGGGCCGGGTTTGGGCGCGGGAGGCGGCGGCGGCAGGATGCGATTGACCGTCTTGACCAGCATGAAGATCGCCCAGCCGACAATCAGGAACTTGACTACCGCCGTGACGAAACTGCCATAGGCGAGCACGGCGCCCTGTTCCTTCGCCGCGTCGAGCGTGACGGCGGTGACGTTGGAACTCAGTCCGACAAAATAGTTCGAGAAATCGAGCCCGCCGACGATCACGCCGATAACCGGCATGATGATGTCGTCGGTCAACGAACTGACGATCGACGCAAACGCGGCGCCGATGATCACGCCGACGGCAAGATCCATGACATTGCCGCGCATGATGAATGCCTTGAATTCCTTGAGCATCACCCTCTCCTTTTCGAATTCGCAGAAACGCCGCAGCGCTCCGTGTTCCAGATTGCCGGCGGTCACACGCGCCGGTTCGGGCCGCGTTTCGTGTCCCGATCCGCGAATCGATTTCTACGCCCGTCGTTCCGCCCGGTAAAGCTGGCCCGGCCAATGGCCGCCAACGCACGAAATCTGGACATCGACGCGGGTTTCGTGCTCCAAATCGCCGTCGATCGGACAAAGTGGACAAAAGCCGGCCGGCAATGCGGGCCGAAGCCCGCCGGGAGGACAAGCGGATGCTCCAGGGTTGGGCCGTCATCGGCACGGCCTTTCTCTATCTTCTGGCGCTGTTCGCCGTTGCCAGTTACGGCGACCGCAGCCGTCACGGCCGGCAGATCGCCAGCCGTCCGAACATCTATGCCTTCACGCTGGCGATCTATTGCACGACATGGACCTTTTTCGGCTCTGTCGGCCTCGCCGCATCCAGCGGGCTCAACTTCCTGCCGATCTATATCGGACCGGTAGTCATGATCACGCTCGGCTTTCCCCTGGTCTCGCGCATCGTCCGCCTGTCGAAGGAGGAACGCATCACCTCGGCGGCGGATTTTCTGGGTGCGCGCTACGGCAAGAGCATCCATGTCGCCGGTGTCGCAACGCTGATCGCCGTGATCGGCACCATTCCCTACATCGCGCTGCAATTGAAGGCGATCTCGACCTCGGTCATCACGCTGATCTCGCACTATTCGCTGGTGTCTGAGGCACGGTTCCTCACTCTGGGCGAGATCTCGATCCTGATCGCCATCACGCTTGCCGTGTTCACGGTGCTGTTTGGAACCCGCCACGCCGACGCCACCGAGCACCAGGACGGGCTCATGCTCGCCGTGGCCGTCGAATCGGTGGTCAAGATCGCAGCTTTCGTGTGCGTGGGGGTGTTCGTCACCTGGTTCATGTTCGACGGGTTTTCGGACCTGCGCGACAAGGCGCTTGCCGACCCCGGGGTCGTGGCGATGGTCAGCAGGGGGTTCGATGTCGGCAATTTCGCCATCCTGACGCTGCTGAGCTTCCTCGTCTTCCTGCTGCTGCCGCGCCAGTTCCACGTCACGGTCGTCGAGAACCATTCCGAGCGCGAGCTCAAGCGCGCGCGCTGGCTTTTTCCCGCCTATCTCGTCGGGATCAACCTGTTCGTCATTCCGATCGCGGTCGCCGGGCTGATCCGTTTCGGATCGCCGGCGAACGCGGATTTGTTCGTGCTTACCCTGCCTACCTCGGCCGGCAACGACGTCATCTCCCTCTTCGCCTTTCTCGGCGGCCTTTCGGCGGGCGCGGCCATGGTCGTCGTCGCCTGCGTGGCGCTGGCGATCATGATCTCCAACGATCTGGTGCTGCC
>JAGRLL010000391.1 GCA_020441855.1 Nitratireductor sp. | reverse complement strand
GAATTGTGCGGCGACAGGTCGAGGATGTAATATTTCATGATCCAGGCGGGCACGATCAACACCGGTTCGGCTTTCACCTTCCCGGTCTCTGGCCCCGTCGCCGGCGCGTACTGGATCAACTCGATCAGATCGTTGCGGTAGATCACCTCTCCGGGCGTCACCGCGAGGTTCTTGCCGACGGCGAAGTCTTCCGTGCCGGCCGGTCCCTTGCCGGTTAACGTGCGGGTCAGGTCGTCGAGATAGTGGGCATAGCCGCGCAACAGATTGGCGCCGCCCTCGGCGAGGGTGCGTTCGATGGCTTCCGGGTTGGTGGCGAGAAAGTTGGACGGCGCGAACATGTCGAGCAATTGACGGCTGTAGAATTCGACAAGGCGCTCGTGGCCGGACGACACGCCGAACACGCCGACGGTCGCGTTATGCCACCATTGCTGCGCCAGCAGGAAAGATTGCGCCATGACCGAATAGGGCGGTTGCTTCCAGGCGGGATGGTCGAAGCGATGGTCCTGCGGCAGCGGCGTGATGGTGGGCGTGGGATTGCGACTGAAGGTGCACTCGATGAGGTGGTGGCGAAGCCGGACCCATTTGTCAAAGGCCTTGACCGCGTCGCGAATCTGTTTTCCCGGCGCGATCGAACGATGCAGCGTCCAGTCGAGCCATGCCTGGTAAAGGCTGATTGGGGACAGGCCGAGCGTGAACGGCGCCATTGCCGCGTGAATCTGCCGATCGATGTTGCGAAGTGCGTCGTCTTGCGAGGCGTCGGCCGGACTTGAGCCGGTATCCGCCTGACCTGCTGTGGTGGTGGCCGGGGCGGGTGGAGGCGTGCCGAGGCGTCGCCGCTCCTTTTCGCCCGTGCGTGCGGTGTGGTCGGAGGTTGCTCGCGGATGGGAGCCGGCAATCTTTCTTCGGGAGCGAGGCTGCGTCGGCATCAGGAATTCCTGGTCGTGTTGCGGGTCATGCGTTCATTAGGCGCTACGGCATTGCGGGCATTCGTCGAATCTCGTCCCGGCGGGCCATGCGCGGCATTGCCGGCGGCGATCATGGCGCGCCGGCATTACCAATTTCCTTAGCCAATCGTCCAAATTGACCGCATGTCCGGCGAGCGGCCAGGCGGACGACGAAGCAATCGGCGGGGTGCCCGGTCAGGCAACCCTCGCCACAGCCATGTCCTCGGCGATGCTCCGGGTTTCCGAGCGGATATCCTTCGCTGCCTCGGATGCGAGCCTCGATTCCAGGCTCGCAAGCTTGGCCGCTTCCTCGCCGTAATCGCTAATCGCTTCGCGGATGAAGTCGGTATAGATGTCGAACATGTCGCCGTGCTCGCCACTGGCGGCCAGATCATCCATCAAGCGTATGTCTTTCTGATAACGGTTCTGGATGAATTCAAGCGCCTCGATCTGGTAGCGCAGCACGGCCCTGATGCCATGTTCCTGAAAACGCGCGAAGGCGAGAAAGGCGCGTTGCGCATCTGCGTTCATCGGCGGCGTCTGCGGATAGGACGATGCCTTGTCGGCTGTCGGTTTTCCGGTCATGCGTAGGCTCCCTTTCCCAAGTCAGCGAATATGGCGTGCCTGCCATCCCGCAGGCGCGTCAGCAGCCCCGTTCCACAACCCCATGTACACAAGCTATGTGGCAACGCGATGGAAACGCATTGATTCCGGTCAAGCGGAAGGAAAATTGCCGGCGGGTGATAACGCGATTGCCGCGGGCGGCAAGCGGGCGCTTCGCGCTCAGTCCAGCTTCATCAGGGTGGCGAGCGCCGCGTCGCGAGCGAACGCGTCCCTGCCGAAGTGAAGCTGCCCGTCGCTGCTGACCCAGGTTGTGATGTAGGTCACGAAAACCTGCAGGCCCGGCTTCAGGGTGGCCTCCGCGTCGAGGACAATTCGAACCGGCTTGTCGGGCATTCCGGTGGTCGTCTGCGGGTCGGGCCGGATCTCGACGACGGTCTTGCCCGCTTCGGCCCGCGCCGTCTCCACCGAGCCGAAGAAGGTGGGGACGTCGCGCAATTCGTTCAGGTTTTCGATCCCCAGAAAGGTCGAATCACTGTCGCCCCGAACCAGTCGCGCGACCGGCTCGGCCATGTTGATGTAGAGATGGTCCGCTTGCAGCGGACGGTTCTGCCAACGCCGACGTTCGAGATTGAGCTGTATCTGCCTGGAGCGCTGTTCGGCCGGGATCGCCATCTCACCCAGCGTGTCGGCGTCGAGTACGCCGGTTGCCGCAAGGGCGTGGCGCGCCTGGAATTTCACGAGCGCGGCGGCGAATTCGTCGTCCAGCACGTCGCCTGCGCCAATCAGGTTCGCCGGCAGGTCGCCGGTCAGCACCAGCATTTTCCTGATCAGCGGTATCCTTGCATCGCCAGCGTCCTTTTCGACCGGCGCCGGCGAAGGTGCGATCTGCGGCCACATATGCGCCGCCCCCATGCGCTGGAATTCCGAAAGCTTGGCGATGAGGCGAACATAGCGCGTGTCGGCGTTGATGAAGCCCGACGCGTATTGACGAAAATTGCCGGCGTCCGCAGCGCCCTCGATATAGGCGGCGATGTCGAGCTCGACTGGCGTGACGGCATTCTCGGCCGAGGCCTTGCCCGGTCCGATGCGGCCGTTTCTCAGATCCCGCCCGAACTCGACGACGGCGCCGCTCAGCAGCATGTCGAGCTGCGCGAGGTCGCCGGGATCCTGCGAGTCCATCAGCGCCGCGATCTGGTCGACATGATAGGATTGCGGCGAGAGGCCATGCACGGCCGAGGATCTGAGTTCGGCAAACAGCGCCTTTGCCTTGCTCTTGGGCCCGTCGTCGCGCACCCAGACCGGTTTGAAGGCGCGGGTGGCGTAATAGGCGCGCACCTCGCCGATCGCCTTGTCGGCGGATTGCGAACCGGTTTCGGCGGCGCGCGAATCGAACAGTTTCACGATTTCGGCGGCCACTGCCTCGTTGCCAGCGGCGAATGAAGCCGCGGGGCAGGCGGTCAGCAGGACAAGAACGAGGAAAAGCCGGCTCAGCATGCGTCGCGCTTCCGCACCTTGCGAATGCTCCTAGGCAATGGTGACCTGCGAAGAGTTTTGCAGATCGTCGTAGATGATGTTCACCATGCCCGAAGTTACTCCAGTCAGCTGGACTATCGGACTGGCGTTGAAGAGCAGCAGGGAGTCAGAGCCGACGGTCTGGAAAGTGATTTCGGTGGTAGGCGGGGTGCCTCCCAGATAATCCGAAAGATCGATCGCGTCATTATCAGCGAACACATAATCCGCGATGACGTCAACATCGCTCCCGTCGCTGGCCGAAAAGACGAAAATATCCGCGTCGGCGCCGCCGGTAAGACTGTCGAGGCCAGCGCCGCCGTGGAGGATGTCTTCGCCGGCGCCGCCGTCGAGCGTATCGTTGCCGCCGAAGCCGAAGATGACATCGTCGTAAGCGTCGCCCAACAGACTGGCATTGGCGTTTCCGTCGCCCAGGATGAGGCTCTGCGCCGATACGTTGACAGTGCGGGCGAGGGGCGCGCTGTCGTCGAGGCCGTCATTCACCGTGAAGCTGATTTCGCGGGGCAACTCGCTGATCGTGTCGTCATTCACCGTGTTAAAGGTGATCGACTGCAGGGCAGTCTGGTACTCGGCAAGGCTCGCGGTTCCGGTCAGGGTCAATATGCCGTTCACCGAGTCGAAACTGCCGGAAATGTTCGTCGAACCGCCAAAGCCGAGTACGTCGGCTCCCTCGACATAGTTTTGCGTGATCCGGATCTCGGCGCCGGAAAGGTTCGCGTTGTCGACGTCGCTGACCGTTATGGCGCTATCAATCACCACCGCGCCGTCGTTTCGATGGTAGTCAAGATCGGAGCTCGTCGATGTGGCGACCACCGGCGCGTCGTTTGTGCCCGTGATGGTGACGGTGACCA
>JAGRLL010000390.1 GCA_020441855.1 Nitratireductor sp. | reverse complement strand
TCGGTTCTGGCGACAAATGTCCGTCGGATCGCGAAGGAGGCGCGACATGCCCGGCTTTTTCACCGTTGAACAGGAGTATTCTCCAAAAACCCGCGCCCAACTGAGGCAGGCGGCCGAAGTATTGGGGATCGACGAGGAATACCTTCGGCGGATGACTAAATTCTTCGTGGCACGCATCCGTGCGGACAAGCGGTTGGGGCGGATAGGTGCGACTGGGACGGCGGACAATGAAGAACGGCAAGTCGAACGGATGGTGGCTTTCTGGTCTTCGATCGCACTGCACAGGGACGTCTATTCCGGTGATCTGGTCACGGCCCATCGAAACCTGAGCGGGCTTCAAAGGCAGGACTTCGACCGGTGGCTGGAGCTTTTCCAAGCCACGCTTGAAGAGACGGCGCCAACGGTGGATGCGGCCAACTATCTCCTGTCGCGTACCGAGATTATCGCAAGAGAACTGGAGCGGATGCTTTTCGAATGTCCGCGTGAACCCAAAACCCACGCTGACGCGAAATAGGCCGATTAGCGCAACAACGAAAAGGTCCAGGGCCCGTTCAAGGGCAGGGTGCCGATTTGACCGCCCGAACGTCTAGGTGCGGCATCGCGATGGGTTGGGTTGATGACCCAACAAATGGCAAGAACATCATTCTACCGGGATCAACCGCATGCCATTGGAGGCACGATATGTTCCATCCGGTTCGGTTACAAATGTCAGGCACTCGTCCGCTTTCCTTGGTCCGGTCTCCAGTTTGACGCAAAGCCGGTCGCCAGAAATCATCCAGCGGCCCGTTCCGGTGCCAAGCGGCGAGCGCATCGTGACCGTACCATCGGTGCCATACTGCAACGAAACCGACAGGATGCCTTTCCGCCCCTGGAAGGCGTGACCGATAATCTGATCTTCGATCCCCGCAGCTGACAGCGCTTCCTGAGCATCGCTCCTCATGCAGAGTGCGATCAGAATGGCGGCCGCCAGGAGGCCGATTTTCAGGTATTGCGGTAACGGGCATCCCCTGTTGTCTGGACGCCGTCCAACTCTGGGTTCGGCCTCAGGGGGCATCCTTGAAGAAAGTCTGTCGGCAAAACGCCCATGAAGTCTGCAATATGCTTCAACCGGCACTATGTTCTCCTTCCTGCTTCGTATCGATGCCTGTCCATGGCTCGGTGGGCAGGCGTATTTTCTCGGGATCACGTGGAGCTTGGGGTTCGCTTCGCAAAGCTTTCAGGAATCCGATTGCCATGGCCAAAACGACGAACGAAAATGGCAGCCCCGCGATCACGACGGCTGACTGCAGCGTGGTCACGCCGCCGCCTGCCAACAAGACAGCCGTCAATGCGCCGATACCCACGCCCCAGAAAATCCTGGGTGTGATCGGCGGATCAGATTCTCCGAGCGCAAGAATTGTGACGATCACGAGAATGCCCGAGTCCGCCGATGTGACGAAGAACGTCGCAATCAGAACTGTCGCGATAATGGCCGCCACGGTCGAAAGACCGGGGGTCGCGATAACATCGATGGTTTCATACAGCGCCAGGGTGACGTCGCGGGTGACTGCGTCGGCTATTCCTCCGAGTCCGTAGAGTTCATTGTGCAATGCTGTGCCACCAAGACCGCCGATCCAGATCAGGCTGAACAGGGTCGGCACCAGGAGCACTGCGAACACGAACTCGCGCAAGGTGCGCCCGCGCGAGATCCGCGCGATGAACATTCCGACGAACGGTGTCCATGAAAGCCACCAGCCCCAGTAGAACACGGTCCAGGACTGTTGCCACCCGGACGTACCGGTCACATTGGTCCAGAAGCTCATCTCAATGAGGTGTTGCCCGTAGCTGCCGGCGCTCTGGATTATGAAGCGCAGAAGCCAACTTGTCGGTCCGATGATCAGAAAGAACATAAGCAACCCGACACCGAGCCACATGTTTCCGATACTGAGCCAGCGCACACCACGGCGTACTCCGGAAACCACCGAAAAGATCGCCAAGCTCGTTACAAACAGAATGATCGTCAACTGACGGCCAACCGAGATATCTATGCCGACCAACCAGTGGAGCCCGGCATTCATCTGCGCGGCTCCCAGCCCGAGCGTCGTGGTAATTCCAAAGACCGTACTGACGACAGCAAAGGTATCCACCAGATCCCCGCGCCAGCCGTAGATGCGTTCGCCGATCAGCGGATAGAGAGCGGATCGCGTTGTCAGCGGCAGGTTTCCGCGATAGCTGAAATAAGCCAGCATTGCGCCCATCAGGGCAAAGATGGCCCAACCGTGCAGGCCCCAGTGGAACAACGTCAACCGCGCGGCATCCACCGCCGCCTCTGGTGTTCCGGGGTTGTCGCTGAACGGATTACCCTGGAAATGGCTGATGGGTTCGGCGATACTCCAGAACAGCAGTCCGACACCGGTGCCGGCCGCGAAAAGCATCGCCATCCATGATACCATCCCGAATTCGGGGCGCTCGTTATCCTTACCCAGGCGCACGTTTCTGTAACGCCCTAGACCGAGCCATAGAACGATTACCAGGATGACCGTGACGAGCAGTACATAGTACCATCCGAGCGTGGGCCCGGTTGCGGATCGGACATCGGACAGAGCCTCTGCAACCAGATCCGGGCGCCACGTTCCCAGCATGACCCAAAGCCCGACCAGTCCCGTGGCCGCGGTGGTCGCGCGAGTGTTCAACCCTCGAAACGGTCCTTTTGGAAAGACATGCGGGTGCCGGACCGGCGATGTCTCAATCATGGGGACGTCGCCTCCTTCTCG
>JAGRLL010000389.1 GCA_020441855.1 Nitratireductor sp. | reverse complement strand
TGCATGCGGATCATGTCGCCGTTGTTTACCGTCGCGATGGTGATGGTGGTTTGCGCAAATGCGCCAGTGGTCGCAGCAAGGGCCACTACGCCCGCTGCGCAAAGCGTTGTCTTCAAACGCATGCCATATTCCTCCCATGGCCTAGAATTGCCACGCCTAGCTAAGAAGAAAGGCAACGCAGTGTCAATAATAATTTTACGCGCGTAATATTACGGGAGGTCCAAGGCCTTTGAATCAGGCGGATTCGCGCATGATGAGTGTGCCCTCGAATAGCGTCTTTTCACGCTGATCCGTGTTGTAGCTTCCGTCGATCACGCGGAACAGCGTGTCGACCGAATGCCTCGAAACCGAGTCGTAATTCTGCGCAATGGTGGTGAGCGAAGGACAGGTGAAGCGCGAGAAGGGGTGATCGTCCATGCCGGCAACGCGGATGGCGCACGTCGAATCGCGCCCGACGCGCAGCCCCTTCTCGTAGCAGGCCGCCAGAAATCCGATCGCCAGGCGGTCGTTGGAGCACAATACGGTGTTGGTGGCGAATTGTCCGGCTTCGAGCGCCTTGCCGCCGCCGTCGCGGCCGATTTCCTCGAACGCCCAGCCTTCGCCGCTGACCTGAACGACATGCGGCTCGTATCCGAGCGCCTGCATGCTGTTGAAATAGGCCTGGCGCCGCTTGTTCGCATTCGGATTGACGGGGTGCTTCATCTCGAAAAAACATGGCGGTTCGCCGCTTCGGCACAGATAGTCGGTGATCTGCGACACGAATTGCGGGTTGTCGGAGCCCACGAAGGCCACGCCGACATCCTCCATCTCGCTGTCGAACAGCACGGTCGGGACGTCGCGGCAGAAATTCTCGATCACGGAACGGTCCGAGGCCCGGCCCAGTGGCGCCAGAAGCACCCCGGCCGGTTTCAGCGAACGAAGACTGTCGAGAATGTCGTTCTCCAGTTTCTGTTCGCCATGGGCGCTGAAGAGGATCGGCCAGTAACCGGCATCGATGCAGCGCCGTTCGATCCGGCGCGCGATTTCCGCGAAGAAGGGATCGGCGAGGTAGGGCACGACGATGCCGATATTCTTCGTCAGCTTCCGGTTCTGGTTCACGGCATAGATGTTCGGTCGGTAGTCGTAGCGTTCCAGCGACTTTTCGATGCGTTCGCGGGTCGACCGGCGCACGCTGTTGGGGTCGTTGAAATATTTGGAAACCGTCGGGCGGGAGATGCCGATGAGCGCGGCAAACTCTTCCATGCTGCCGACCTTTATTCCAGCCATGACGGGGTCCCTGTTGCATCCGCGATGATCCGGACAGGACCGTTCCCCAAGCTGGATCGCGGCCCAAGGAATTTATCGCGCGTAAAAAAGCTTTCTTACAATATGCAGTTTGCTCCTGGAGGGTCAAGGCGCACACGCGGGGCGGGTGTGGGCTAATTCCCTGAAATGGCAAAATATTCGGGCTGGGACGCCGGATCCCGATAGGCTGCCCGGTGCCTCGCTTCCGGCCTGTTCTCATCGGGAAAAAAAGCGGCTTCCCGGGCGATCAGTTGCGGCAATTTTCATTGGCAAACCTGAAGGGTGAGGGTTCGCATGGCACGGGACCTGGCCCCGCATCTCGCCGGTCCGCCAGGGAAATTCGGTGTGTCGCGATCATCATCCGATGCGCGCACGCTTCCAGGCGGTCTCGGGATAGGGATGATTGACGAAGCGGCTGGCTTGACTGCGCGAGCCGGAAAATGGTGGAGCTAGGCGGAATCGAACCGCCGACCTCTTGAATGCCATTCAAGCGCTCTCGCAACTGAGCTAGGGCCCCACAGAGGTGCATCCCGCCGCAATTCGCGACCGTCTGCGTGGGGCGGTTTATGGCCTTGTGATGGCGAGAGAAAGGGAAAA
>JAGRLL010000388.1 GCA_020441855.1 Nitratireductor sp. | reverse complement strand
GGCCGTGCTGGCCGGGGCCGAATTCTCGGCGGTTGACCGGGGATTTCGGGCGACCCCAGATGTTTTCGCCCATGCGCCGGTCGATTTTGTACTTGGCGCTGATACGCTTGCTCATCGCATTTCCTTTCAAGCGGTTACAAGCCGCTGCCTCAGCAACGGCTCAAGGAAACGCGCCCTCCTCTATCTTCCCGTTCAGGAAGACCGACAGGCCGATCCGCGCACGTTTTGCGGTTCCGGCCACGGGACACGTTAAAAAAGAACCGGGCGCCCAATTTTCGAAAACGGGCCCCGGAACTGGTGGTGCAGATAGGCCAATCCGGCTGCCAAGTCAATGCAAGCCGGCCGATGACATGGCGGCCGCGCGCGCGTTAAGCTTGGCAGACGCAATTCGATCAATGGCGAGCGATCCGACATGACCGGCGGCTACGATGCCTACCAACCGCAAAACACGCTGCGCGCGATCGGCGAGGAAATCTGGATCGCCGACGGTCCGGTTCTGCAATGGGGCTACGGTATTCCGGTAAAGTTCCCCTTTCCGACACGCATGAGCGTTATTCGGATGTCCGATGGCGGGCTGTTCGTGCACTCGCCGATCCATGCCGACGAAAACCTTGTCGCGCAACTTGAGAAGCTGGGTCCGGTTGCCCATCTCGTCTCGCCCAACAAGCTCCATCATGTCTCCATCAAGGCATGGGCCGCGCGATTTCCGGAAGCGCAGATTTGGGCCTCGCCCGGCGTGCGCAAGCGTTCCGACGTGCATTTCAGCCGCGACCTGGACGATCTTCCGCCAGCCGAATGGGCGGGCGATATCGATCAGCGCATCGCGCGCGGCTCAAGGGTGATGGAGGAAGTCGTCTTCTTCCACAAAAGCTCCGGTACGCTGATCCTCGCCGATCTGATCGAGAATTTCGAAGGCCATCGCCTGCATGGCTGGTTCAACCATTTCATGTATCGCCTCATCGGCGTGATGGCGCCGCACGGGCGGGCGCCGCGTGACCTGCGCGCCACCTATGCCGGCAACCATGACAGGTTGCGCCCGGTGGTCGACTGGATGATCGCCTGCGCGCCGCAGCGCATTGTCGTCGCACACGGCCAGTGGATCGAGGAAAATGCCGTCGACCGGCTGCGCGAAGCTTTCGACTGGGTGAAGTAGCCAAAACCTCAGGCGATCTTCAAACCGAACCCGTTCATCAGCCTTTGCACGGCGAAATCCGGGTTGCCGGACGTGAAGATTGCCAGGTCCTCGCCCTCCTCGATGTCGCCTCCACCGGGGCGGGCCGGCATATTGGCGAGCAGGCTGAGCGCGCGACGCGCAATCGCCTCGGCAGGGTCGAGCCAGTCGACCGGCCACGGCGCGAGACGGCGGAAAACATTGGCAAGGAAAGGATAGTGCGTGCACGCCAGCACCACGATGTCGGTACGCCGCCCCCCTTCCTCGACGAAGCAGGGCGCGATTTCGGCCAGCACGTCTTCGTCGGCAACGATCCCGCCGCGAATATGTTCCTCGGCGAGGCGCGCGAGTTCGCGCGACCCGACAAGCCGCACATGGCATTGCGAGGCGAAGGAGCGGATCAGTTCCTTGGTGTATTCGCGCTTCACGGTGCCGGGCGTCGCCAGTACCGAAACCAGCCCGGAGCGTGTGCGCTCGGCGGCCGGCTTGATCGCCGGAACGGTGCCGACGAACGGCGTGTCGGGAAATGCCTTGCGCAGATCGTCCATCACCAGCGTAGAAGCTGTGTTGCAGGCGATAATCGCGATATCGGGACGGTGGTTTTCCAATAACCCGGCGAAAAGCTCGAGGATATGGCTGCGCAATTCCTTCTGCGGCCATTCGCCGAAGGGAAAGGCCGCATCGTCGGCGACGTAGACGAAACGGTGCGAGGGCATCAGCACACGTGCCTCTCGCAACACGGTCAGCCCGCCAATGCCGGAATCGAACAAAAGGAGGCTCATTTGCGTCGGGACCGGTCCGGCCTGCCCTGCTTCAGGACCGGGCGCACTCGCAATCTCCCCTCGTCGTCAAAGCTGAACAGGAGCCGCTTGCGTGCAAAGGAACGGGCGTAAAACCAGGAAAAGGCACCGCCAAAGACAAAGCCGGCGAAAATGTCGGCGGGGAAATGCACACCGAGCACCGGCCGGGAATTGGCGATCCAGATACCGGCAAGAAGGATGAATACCCTCAACCTCGGCAGCAGCAACGCCAAGCCGACGGCGAAAGCGCCGGCCGTCGTGGCGTGGCCCGACGGGAAGGATGCGAAGTCGTAATGATCGCCGAAGGGCACCGAGTACCAGACCATGCCTTCCGGCACGAATTGCGGCCGGGCACGGCCGAACAGGACCTTGAACAGGTTGGTGAGCAGGCCGGAAAAGGCAATTGTGGTGAAGAGGTAATAGGCGATCAGCACGATGCCGTGCATGAAAGCGCGGCGCTGGCGCGGCAAGCCTTCCGATGGGTAAAACGAGACAGCGAGCAGCACCGCGCCGGTTGCGTAGAGAATCCAGGCAGACTCGCCGAGCTGCGTCAGGTGCTCGAATATCGCAAGGGTGGTCTCGCCGCGCGAATGCAGCATCGTCAGGAAGAGCGTATCGGCGACAAGCACTAGCGCGAGCACGATCGAGGCGAAGATGGCGAGAATCTCGGCCGCGCGGCGATATTCCGGAAACACGCGGAAGCGCGTATCGATCCTGCGGCGATGGACGAAACGGAACCAGGCGGCGACACGCGACCACCACAGCCCTGTCAGGCGGCGGCCTTCCACGCCGTGTTGACCGGCATGGCTTGCGATGTCGCGCATGTCCTGCACGACGACCTGCGACCAGCTTTGCGGTTTATCGGCCTGCTCGCTCATTTCTCACCGGAATTGGACGTAGCGCCCTTGCGCCTGCCCGTAGCCGTGTTGCCTCATGCCGCACGGATTGGCAAGCATGCGGCCTTGTCCCCTTAGACGAGGTTAATCGCACAATCATGGCGCCCGAAAGCACTTTTGATGGAATCAGGCAGGATCGCGACCTCTCTGCCAGCGCCTTTCCAGCGCGGCGACAACGCCGCGCAGGGTTCTGATCTCCGGCTCCTTGAGCCCGGCATGGGTGAAGATGTTGCGCAGGTTGAGCAGCATCTTCTCGCGCTTGTCGGCGGGGTAGAAATAACCTGCCTCGTCGAGCGCGGATTCCAGATGGGCGAGCAGGCCCACCAGATCCTGCTTGCTCGCCATGTCGGCATACGGCGTTCGGAAGGCGACCCCGGCCTCGTCCCCCTCACGGGTTTTCATCCATTCATACGACATCAACAGCACGGCCTGTGCGATGTTGAGCGAGGCGAAACCAGGATTGACCGGAAAGGTCACGATGGCGTCGGCCAGCGCCAGTTCTTCGTTTTCCAGACCCCAGCGCTCGCGGCCGAAAAGCACGCCACAGGGCGTACCCTCTCGATACATGGCGCGCAGCTTCAAGGTCGCCTCGCCCGGTCCCTCGACGGGCTTGAGCATGTCGCGCGGGCGCGCCGTCGTGGCATAGACGAAACTCAGATCGGCAATCGCCGCCTCGACCGTGTCGAACACGGTCACGGCGTCGATGATGTGATTGGCGCCGGACGACGCCGCCCGGGCGCGTTCCGACGGCCAACCGTCGCGCGGGCTGACGAGGCGCAATTCGGCAAGGCCGAAATTGGCCATGGCGCGCGCAACCATGCCGATGTTCTCGCCCAGTTGCGGTTCGACAAGAATGACGGCCGGGCCTTCGGCGATCATCGTCTTGGTGGAGTCGGTTCCTGACATGGCGAGAGGCTTTAGCGGGAAAGGCGCGCATGGGGAAGGCTGGATATCGATTGAGGAATCGCTTGCACCTGCGCGAACTTCTGCTGAAGCTGCGTATGATTATCCAGATCATGTGGAGATTTCGATGATGAAGCAGAAGGGGCGGTGCCAATGCGGCGCTGTAACTTTTGACGTTGAAGCCGAGCCTCAACTGGTCGGTCATTGCTATTGCCGTGATTGCCAGAAGTCATCCGGCGCCGGTCATGTCAGTTACGTTTTCCTTGCGGCCGATGGCGTGCGCATCGAGGGAGAGACACACAGCTTCGAGTCAAACTCCAATTCGGGTGCGACCATGACGCGCCACTTCTGCCCAACTTGCGGCAGCAGGCTGTTCGGCCGCAGTTCGAACTTGCCGGAAATGATCGGGATCACTCTCGTATCGTTCGACGATCCGGACGCGTTTCTACCGACACTGAGCATCTATACGACCAGGCGGTGCCAATGGGATGATCTGCCCGACGCAACAACGACGTTCGATGAGGGACTGCCACTCACTGTTGAGGATTGAAGGAAATACACGGTCTCGTGAGGGTGAGTTACAGCATCCTGGCATAGATTGTCTGTTTGCCATCGAAACCCTTGAGCGGGATGGTGGCGGCCTCGCGATAATCGCCATCCAGCAGGCTGGCGATATCAGCGGAGCAGACGTCATCATGGCCGAGCGAGGAAGCCGCCGACAACAGGCGCGCGGTCAGATTGACCGCCGGACCAATGGCGGTGAAGTCGAGCCGCCGGGAAGCGCCCATATTGCCATAGAAGAGCCGACCAAAATGGATGGCGGAACGAAAGCCGACCGGTGCGCCGGTTTCGGCAAGTGTCGTTCTCGCTGTTGCGACTGCATCGCTGGCGGCCCTTGCAGCCCGCACAAGCCCCTGCTCGCCGTCCCTTTCATGGATCGGAAAAATCGCCAGGATTTCGTCGCCTATGAATTTCAGGATCTCGCCATCGCCTTCGATCACCGGCGCCTCGATGGCATCGAAGAAGCGGTTGAGCGTTTCGAGAACCTGGCCGACCGGCTGCCGGTTGGAAAGATCGGTGAAATCCCTCACGTCGGCAAAGAGGATGACGGCTGCTATCTCCTCGGCGTCACCGCGCCTGATCTTGCCTCCGAGAACCTTCTCGCCGGCATTGCGTCCGACATAGGTGGAGATGATGTTGACCGCGTTGAGACGCAGGATGTAACTCTCGACCAGACGGGTTAGCGGCGCGCGGATGCGTTCGAGCGCTTCGACAGCGTCGGGCGAGAAACCGCCCGGGTGGCGGCTCGACCAACTCATGGTGTGAACATCGCCATCGACATAGATCACCGGCTGAACAAGATAGTCGGTGAAGCCGTCGGCGATCAGCTCGTCGATCACCTTGTAGTCGTGCGGGCAGTCGGGGTCGATCAGGCGGCGGCGGATGGCTTTGCCGGTGCGCGCCACGACGGGCAACGGATTGGAGGAAAATTCCTCGGTTTCGAACAGGGCGAAATCCGCTTCGGTGATGATCGTCCCCTTGTCTGCGGACCATTGCAGACGACGGCCCTTGATCGTCGGGTGGATGGTGAAGAGGAACAGGCGATACAGGTCGACCGGTACGCCGGCCTCGTTGAGCCTTTCGCAGACCGCGGCGACTATTTTCCGGCCATCCGAAAGGGGCCGAGCGCCGTCGGTGATCCACTCGACCAGATCGTCAATGACGGGGCGATCGACCATTTGCCGCTCCTTCCCGATGCGCGATGCCGCGTGCCCGAATACAATTCTAGCAGAGACCGGCTCCTCCGTCCCTTTGCGCATTTGCGTTTCGTCTGCCTTTTGCTAAGAACGCGCATCATTCAATCACGCGCGGCAGCCACACGTGGCAATGCGCCCTATTCGAACATTGGCGAGCATCAAAGAGGCTGTCCGACATGGCTAAAATCAAGGTCGAAAACCCGGTCGTGGAACTCGACGGGGACGAGATGACCCGCATCATCTGGGCTTTCATCAAGGAAAAGCTGATCCATCCCTATCTGGATATCGACCTTAAATATTATGATCTCTCGATCCAGAAGCGCGACGAGACGGATGACCAGATCACGGTCGATTCCGCCCATGCGATCGCCAAATACGGTGTCGGCGTCAAATGCGCGACGATCAC
>JAGRLL010000387.1 GCA_020441855.1 Nitratireductor sp. | reverse complement strand
ATGACGAGAAGGACGCCTGGTTCGTAGGCTACACGCCCGACCTCGTGGCCGGCGTCTATGTAGGCTTCGACAACCCGCGTCCGATGGGACATGGCTCGACGGGCGGCGGCCTTGCCGCGCCGATCTTCCTCGATTTCATGAAGGCTGCGCTCGCCGGCAAGCCAACCGTCGATTTCCGTGTGCCGCGCGGCATCAAGCTGATCCCGATCGACCGCAAGACCGGTCTTCAGGCCCAGGCCGGCCAGGACGGCGTCATCCTCGAAGCCTTCAAGCCCGGCACCGCGCCGCCCGACGTCTATTCCGTCATCGGCTTCGCCGACGACATCATCCGTGACCGGCTGACCGTCTCTCCCGATGCCAACCGCGCGGTGCTGTCGGGCACAGGCGGGCTGTATTAGTCGGAACGGCTCAAGACACCAAGCCAAGACACCAGGGCGCGGATCAGCTGGCGTTACAAGCAGCCATCGTAAGGGTAGAAATTGGTACCCGCCGGGCAATGTTCGTTGCCGACGATCTGGAACAGGTCGAAAGGCAGTTCGTTGTCGGGGTCGTCTTCGCGATGACGGCGGATGAGCGATTTCTGTTCGCCGCTCAGATAGAATTTCACGCCCCCGAACACGCGCTGATCGTCTGAAGAAAAGGTGCCGTCGGCAAACAACGAGATAGCCGAACCCGCTTCCGGCATCCATTCGACACCCGCCGAACTGATCGTGCCGTAATCGCTGCCCGCAACGGAAACGTCGAATCGCAGATTGTCCGTGGCATAGAAGGCCAGCGTTGCCTTGCCGAACGATCCTTCCAGGTCGCCGGAATGAATGCCCGCAATCCCCTCCAGCGAGAACCGGTCGAGATAGAGCTGCCCCTCGATGCCGATCCGGCTCACTTCGGCGCCGGTCGTGTCGAACACGCCGTTGCTGATGACAATCGCCGGGCTGGTGCTGTGATAATCCCACGAAGCATAGCTGCCATAAAGGCCGACCAGACCAACGGCAGGGTCGCGCCAGAACAGATGGCCCGCCACACCGAAAAACGAATCGTCGGCCGATCCGGCCATGCCGTCGATCTGGAGGCCGAAGCGCTCGCCGATCGGCGCCGTGACCGAGCCCATGACGCCGCCCATGCCTTCATCCTCGACATCACCGCCGAACACGGCGATCTTGCCGTTCAGGCCGCTGACGGCGGGAAGAGACGAATAGTTCGGATCGGCGAGCGCGCCCAATGGCGCAGCCGCGACCAGAAGTGCTGCGAGCGAGGTCGACAGCATCAGCGAATTTCGAATGTGCACTTGATTCCCCGTACCAAAGATTCCGCAAGGGAAAGCTAGAATTCGGCCGGAAGCGTGTAAAGCAACCATTAGGTGTCTCTTGGCCGATTCTCTCCTTAATCGAGCATGCTCTTGAAATCCTCGTATTTTCCACCCGCCGAGCGTTCGATCGCGTCCACGGGCTGAACGCTCAGCTTGACCTCCGACTGTAGCCTCTCGCGGACATAGGCGGTTAAGCCGGCGACATTACTGGTCTGCTCGCCGGGCATGGGCACATAGCGGATTTCGACGTGGTCGAAATCGAGTTGAACGATCTGGAACTGGCGGTTTGGCAGGTGCCTGCCGATCTCGCTGGACAGGATGGCAGGCCAGATGCGCCGCCCGTCGGCGCTGCGAAAGACATTGCGGCTGCGGCCAAGAATGCGCTCGAATACCGGCAGGGAGCGGCCGCAAGAACAGGGTTCGCCCGACAGCACGGCGTAGTCGCCGATGTCGTAGCGGATTAGCGGCATGGCAAGACTGTAAAAGGGCGTGACAATGACGCGCCCCTCCGTGCCAGCCGGCACCTCTTGCCCCTGTTCGTCGACGATCTCGACCAGCACCAGTTCCGACGAAATATGATGCTTGAGGTGCTGGGGGCAGACCGCCGATATGTGGCCGACCTCGCCGGTCCCGTAGCGGTCGAGCGGGTGAACACCCAGCCCGTCTTCGATCGTGCGGCGCGCATCCTCGGTAAGCATTTCCCCGAAAGACAGGACCGCATCGAAGCGCAACGGCTTCTGGCGTCCGGCCATTTCGCTGGCAATGGTGCGCAGGATGCTCGGATAGGTCATGAGGTATCGTGGCCGTATTCGTTCGAGCCATTCGATCTGCTGGTCCATGGTGGCCATGGTGGACAGATCGATGGCCACGCTCCTGTCGTACGCGATGCGCCAGCCTTCAAGACGCCGGCCATTCGGCCACACGGCGTCGGGATGGTCCGTGATTCGGATGCGCGCATACAGCGCTCCCGGATCGATCCCGTGCCAGGCGAAGAAGCGTTCGTTGCAGCATGCCGTCGCAAAGTTCTGGAGGTCCGCGTTGAGATGACGGACCGCACTGCCCGTGGAGCCCGACGAAACGTCCTCGTTCACGCCGCCCGCCGATTTGGGCAGATTGCGCGCGACAAGCTGATCGAAACTGTCCTGAAGATCGGAACGCATGAGAATCGGGATCTCGTTCCAGCGCTCCCAGTCGAACGTGCCGTCATTGCGCAGTACGGGCGACAGCCGGTCGCGGTAGAACCCGGTTTCCCGTGCCGCATGCGGCAGCAGCCTTGCAAGCAGGCGCCTTTGATAGGCAAGCATGCGCTCGGGGGCGAGATGCTCCGTCTCGTTCAAGGCGTTGAGAAAGGCTGTGACTTCCGGTCCCGGCAAGCAATTGCTCCAGCCTGTGCGGCGAACGCGTTCCTGTTGCCATCCACTCATTACAGATTTTGCGCCCGCTGCAAAATGCCTCGGGGATGCAGGTCGAACCACTGACACAGGCCGGTTTACATCGCCCCTGCGCGTGAATATGTTCCGGCTCCGGAGCCGCCGGAAAACCATTGGCGGTTCACTTTCCGCAGAGATTTGAAAAGACCGGGAAAAGCAGTTTCATGCGCGCAGAAACGCAGAACATCGTCAGCGAAATCAAGCAGGCCGTCTCCCTGCTGAGGAGGCATCTTTGACTGGGACAAGGCCAACAAGCGTCTGAACGAACTCAACGCGCGAGCCGAGGATCCGGACATCTGGAACGATCCGGCCGAGGCGCAGTCGATGATGCGCGAGCGCCAGCATCTCGAAAAATCCATTTCCGCCATTTCCTCCATCGAGAACGAACTGGCCGACCATCTCGGACTGATCGAACTGGGCGAGGAGGAAGGCGATAACGGCATCGTTTCGGAAGCCGAGGATGCGCTTGGCAAGCTCCATGCCGATCTTGGCCGCCGCCAGGTCGCCGCGCTCCTGTCGGGCGAGGCGGACGGCAACGATGCCTATGTGGAAGTCCATGCCGGCGCCGGCGGCACCGAAAGCCAGGACTGGGCCTCGATGCTGCTGCGCATGTATGTGCGCTGGGCCGAGAAGAATGGCTACAAGGTGGAGATCCAGCACGAGACGCCGGGCGAAGAGGCGGGCATCAAGGGCGCGACCATTCTCGTCAAGGGCGAGAATGCGTATGGCTGGCTCAAGACCGAATCCGGCGTTCATCGCCTCGTGCGCATCTCGCCGTTCGATTCCAACGCGCGGCGCCACACCTCGTTTTCCTCCGTCTGGGTCTATCCCGAGATCGACGACAACATCGACATCGAGATTCTGGACAAGGATATCCGCATCGACACCTTCCGTTCGTCGGGTGCCGGCGGCCAGCACGTCAACACAACCGATTCGGCAGTGCGCATCACCCACTTGCCCACCGGGATCGTGGTGACGTCTTCGGAAAAGTCGCAGCACCAGAACCGCGCCAACGCGATGAAGGCCCTGCGCGCGCGTCTCTACGACATGGAGATGAAGAAGCGCCAGGAATCGATCCAGGCCGAGCACGAGTCGAAAACCGAGATCGGCTGGGGCCACCAGATCCGCTCCTACGTCCTCCAGCCCTACCAGCTCGTCAAGGATCTGCGTACCGGCATCGAAAGCACTTCGCCCGACAACGTGCTCGACGGTGACCTCAACGATTTCATGGAGGCGGCGCTGGCCCACCAGGTAGAGGGTGGCGAGGGCGTCGAGATCGAGGACGTGGAATAGGTCCGGTTGCCGGAACTGTCGGGTCCGCGCGAAGGCGGCCTACAGGATCCCCGACAATTCCCTGCCGGCCTTGAGGAATCGGGCCGGGTTGACCGCGTCGCCCTTGCGGCGCACCTCGTAATGCAGATGCGGTCCGGTCGAACGCCCCGTCGAGCCCGAAAGGCCGATTACCGTTCCGCGCTCGACCTTCTGCCCGGAAACCACATTGATGCGGCTCAGGTGCGCATAGCGCGTGGACAGGCCATTGCCGTGGTCCACTTCCACCATGTTGCCGTATCCGCCATTGCGTCCGGCGTCTATCACGGTGCCGTCGGCCGTCGCCTTGACGGGCGTGCCGGTCATTACGCCGAAATCGACCCCCGAATGCATCGCCGCGCGTCCCAGAAACGGGTCGACGCGCACACCGAAGGTGGACGTGACGGGGTGGCCGGGGGCAGGGTTGACCAGGGGGACCGCGCCCAGTTGCGAGGTCATTCGCTCGAGCGAATCGAGCGACGATCCGAGCGCCCTGATATTGGTCTCGAAGGGCGATTCCGGGGCCGGAATGAAGGGGCCGCCAATTTGTTCGGGCGCGTCATGCCCGCCTTCGGGCAGCGCAACCTTCAGGCGGTCCAGCACGTTGGCGATTTTCGCCGTACGCTTTAGCGCCGCCATGCGGATGTCGTCCAGCACCGCGCGCTGGCCTAGGTCGATATCGTCGATGCCGGCGATCAAGCTTGAGAAGAGGGCGTCGTTCGGAGCGTTCGCGGCCACTTGGGTCGTGGCAGGGCCCGCGATCATGTCATGGCTGCCGCGCAACGAGATGCCGCCGGCCAGGGCAAGGGTCGATGGTTTGCCGGGAGCGGGCGAGCCGGTCGTCACCGGATCGGTGCTGCGCAATGCCGCCGCGCGGTCCTTGCCTTCCCGATTGCGAATTTCGGCCTTTTTTCTGATATCGGCAGTCAGGCCGCTTTTCTCGGCCTTGCCGATCAGCGCGCCGATCCGGCTGCTGCGGTCCTGCAGAACCTCCTGGCGCCGCATGAGCTCGGCAATTCTGGTCTCGATCGTCTGCTGGTCGAGCAATTGCCGGCTCGTGACCCTGTCGAGATTGGTCCTGAGCGCGGCGATGCGGTCCTCGTATTCGCGGATCAGTTTGGCATTGTGGGTCCGCGCCGCGCCGATCAGGTTGTCGCGTGACACCAGATAGGCGGTCGCGCCCAGATATCCGATCAGGAACATTGCGGCGAGCGACACCGTGAGCGTCAGGAATACCGGCCTCACGGTGAAATGCCGCGCCTTGCCGGCACTGGTAATGGTGATGGTCGCCGGCTCCCGGCGCTTGCCGAAGCTTTTCGGCTCTCGCACCGGCGACGCGTGAGATTCCCGGCGTTGCTCGGCGTTCCGCGAATACT
This sequence comes from Nitratireductor sp., assembly GCA_020441855.1. GTDB lineage: Bacteria > Pseudomonadota > Alphaproteobacteria > Rhizobiales > Rhizobiaceae > BOKV01. Next base: position 4,874 of record JAGRLL010000387.1, on the reverse strand, counting down.
TTGTACCATTCATCGCTGGATCGTCCCCAATCCTCGCTGTCCGGTTGGTTTGTTTCGGATGGCGATGATTAAAAAGGCTTATGGTTAACAAAGCCTTCCTGAGGGGCGCCGGCGTCGCTTCCGGGTGGTCGATCGGCTGCGACGAATGCGGCCGGGTAGTGGATTTCGGCGGCTAGCCCGTCAGTTCGCGCGCCGCCGCGAGAACTTCCTCGACATGGCCTGCAACCTTCACCTTGCGCCATATCCTGGCGATGCGCCCTTCGGCGTCGATAAGGAAGGTGGTGCGTTCGACGCCCATATAGGTGCGTCCATACATGCTCTTTTCCTTCCACACGCCATAGGCCTCCAGGGTCTGTGTCGACTCGTCGGAAACGAGCGTTACGGCAAGATTGTGCTTGGCGCGGAAGCGGTCGTGTTTCTTTGCGGGGTCGGGCGACATGCCGGCTACGACGACCCCTGCCTTGTCGAATTCCGGCTTTGCGGCGGTAAAGTCGATCGCCTCTTTCGTGCAGCCCGTCGTGTCGTCCTTTGGGTAGAAATACAGCACCAGCGGCTTGCCCTGCTGCGCCGACAGCGAGAACGTTGCGCCGCCATCGCTCGGCAAGGTGAAATCCGGTGCCTGATCGCCTTCCTGAGGTGCCTGCATTTGTGCCATCCTTTCAACGAGTTGCCATTCTTTCGACATGTTGCTTCAATAATCGTCCCATATTGGGCGGAGCAGTCCGCGTTCAACCTGTATTTATGCCGTCATGAACAGCCTTCGCGAAGCGTAAAGGCTGTTTGCGTCCCGGTTTCCATGGGATAGTTGTTTCTGGGGGCGCAATGGCGGCAGACAATCGATTCGGGGTTGTCGCTGACGGGCGGGAGGCGTGGATGACCCGTATTGCAGCGGTTCTTGCGACGGATCGTTCGATGTACAAGACAGCGATCTTCAGGTTCGACGCAGCCTCTTTCCGAGACATGCCCCGCAGATGCGGCCTGTGTCTCGCTCTGGTGAGTGAGCGGAGCATTCATTGATCAAACGCAGACGATCCGCACATCCCTCCATGCTGCATGCCGGATTTCGTGTTCCGCGCCGCTATGGCATCGCCAGGATATTGCGCATGCTCGGCGCGACCCTGGCCGTCCTTCTGCTTGCCTCGATCATGTCGGCGGCGGGACTCTATTTCCTGCTGCGCGGCGAGTCGCTGGAAAATTCCACACTCAATCTGAGCATCGAATCCAACATTCAGCGCCTTCTCGGTCCCGATTATGTCGTCGATCTCGGGCGCACCGCGGTCGCCTTCGACGGCCTGCTGTCGGTGGCCAGTTCGGATGTGCGAATCCTGCGCGCCGTCGACCGGCAACCGGTTTCGACTTTCGGCCGCGTTGTCGTCGGCGTCAAACCGCTGTCGCTGCTGTCGAGGGAACCGCAGGTCGATGCTGTCGTAATCGAGGATTCGGCGCTCGATGCGAGGCTGCTGCCCATTCCCCTTGCCGAGCCGGCGCGCGACATCGACGTGGCGCTTCGCAACCTGGGAAAGGGCGTCGCCAAGCTCGGCCGGCAATTCGCCTCCGAGCGCTTCCGCCTCATCCGTTTCTCCAATGTGCGTATCAACGGCGTGAAGGTGGGTAATCGTGGCCCCGACGAGGTGCTGGTCGAGAACATGGAAGTGCGCTTCCGGCGGGACCATGGCCTGAAGATCGAGGGGCAGCTTTCGACCGCTTATTCAAAGGCGGAACTAGAAGGTGGTTATTCGATCGAGCGCGACGGTGGCGCCAGCATCGAGTTCGCCGCATCCGGCATCGGTTTGCGCGACTGGTTGCCGGACCCCATGCAGGAAGCGGATGGGCCGCTTGGATGGGACGGCGAACTCTCGGCGCAAGCGAAGCTGGCATTTACGCCGGAAGGCGATCCGCTCGACCCTGAAATCAGGCTTGCCGTCGGACGCTCGGTCTTTCGTGCGGGGCGCTACGCCACGACCACGATCAACGACCTCACCCTGAACCTGCGGCTGATGCCTTCGAAAAACCAGATCGAACTCGTTCCGTCGCTGATTTCCGCCGGCAATTTCAATTCGCGGCTGATTGGGGGCGTGCGCCCGGTCGATGCCGACAAGGGCTATGCCGGGCCGTTGCAGTTCGAACTGATCGCCGATCCGGCCGCCGGCGCGCCGACCGTCGTCGGCGAAAAAAGCCAGCCTGCCGCGATCCGCGTCGCCGGAACCTTCGACCGCGGCCGGGCGTTGCTCGATATTCCCGACATCGAGGTGCGTATCGGCAAGGAACGCGCCGTGGCGTCTGCAAGCATGGGTTTTCGCGGCGAAACGCCATCGATCGCGGCAGCTGCCGCCAGCGACGGCATGTCGATTGCCGCGATCAAGCAGTTCTGGCCGTTCTGGATCGCGCCACCCGCACGCAAATGGGCGTTGCGCAATGTCGTGGGCGGGCGTGCCACGGCAATCACGATTGACGCGCGCATCCCGGGCGGCATCATCGGCCGCTTCCGGCAGGGCAGGAAGATGAAGCCCGAGGATTTCAAGCTGCGCGCCAGTTTTTCTGGCGTTCGTCTCGATACGTTTGGCGACCTGCCCCCGATCCGCAACGCGGCCGGTACCTTCGATATCACCGGCATGACGACCAGCGCGCACGTGCAGTCGGGAACGGTCTTCCTGCCCGACGACCGTTCGGTCGAGATCACGGCCGGCGATTTCCGCATCAAGGATTTCGGCGAGCGTCCTGCCCAGGCGGAAGTGCGTGTCGCCGGCGATGGCGATTTGCGGGCCGTTGCCGAGATCGCCGCCGCAAGGCCGCTTGGCGTGCCTGCCCGTATCGACATGCGTGCCGACCAGTTCTCCGGCGATAGCCATGTCGATGTGGTGGCTCGTTTCCCCCTCACGGCCAGGGTCGACGCCAGGCAAGTCGACTGGAGCGCCATCCTCGAACTTGAGGATGCCGGCAGCTCCAGAAAGATACAGGGCCACACGGTAGCCGACGCCAATCTTCATATCGAAGCGACGCCGAGCCAGATCCGCGTCATGGGCAAGGCGGCCGTCGACGGTGTCTCGACCCGCATCGAAATGGTCGAACCCGTCGGAACGCCTGGCGCCAAGGGCGAGCGCGAGTTCACCGCACTGGTCGACGAAAAGGCGCGCGCCAAGATGGGCCTCGATCTCGGCGGCATCGTCACGGGCAACATGGAAGTCCAGCTCAAGACCGACAAGGACGGTGTCGAGACGCAGGTCATCGATCTCAAGAGCGCCGAACTCAACCTGCCTTGGATCGGCTGGACCAAGGGCAGGGGAATCGACGCGACCGCCAGCTACCGCATGCGCAACGTCAAGGGTACGACGCACCTGGATGATTTCTACCTCGAGGGCGAGGGGTTCAATGCCGCCGGCAGCCTCGTGTTCGACAAGGCTGGCATCGTTTCGGCCGATTTCACCAATGTCACGCTCAACGAGGGTGACCTCCTGTCGGTGCAGATCAAGCGAGAGGGCAAGACCTACAAGATCCGGGCCGAGGGGCCGCGATACGATGCGCGCGGGCTCATCAACAAGCTCATGCACGAAGGCGGCTTCGGCGAGGCGCAAGGCAAGACGAGTATCGTCTTGACCGCCAATATCGGCAATGTGCGCGGCTTTGGCGGCCGAGCCATGAACGGCGTGTCGATGTCCTACGGCGCCGTTGGCGGCTGGTTCGACAATCTCAGCCTGCGAGGCACGTTCTCGCGTTCCGATTACGTCTCGATTGTCGCCTCGACCGACAATCGGGAGACGACTTTCGAAATCGACACCACCGATGCCGGCGCGACGCTGGCCCTGGTGGATGTCTATCGCCACATGAGCGGCGGCCGCATGCTCGCCAGGCTGTCGCGTGCCGCTGGCGGTCCGTTCAAGGGGCCGGTCAACATCACCAATTTCCTCGTCGTGGACGAACCGCGCCTCAAAAGCCTCGTTTCCGATCCGGGGCCGATGGTGGTGGATCGCGGAGCAAGCGCCGAAGTGGTTCGTGAACGCCTGCGTCGCATGGAGACGAACCGCGCCCGCTTCCAGGAAGGCAAGGCGGTCATCGAGAAGGGCGAGGATTTCCTGCGTGTCTCCGATGGCGTACTGCGCGGCACCCAGATCGGCTTTACCTTCGACGGGCTGCTCTACGATCCCAATCGTCACATGTCGATGACCGGAACTTTCATGCCGGGCATGGGAATCAGCCGTGCGATCGGCCTCATTCCGGTCGTGGGAGAATTGTTCGGCAATGGGCGCGATACCGCCTTGCTCGGCATCACCTTCCGCCTGAGCGGCCCCGCGAAGAACCCCACGATCGAGGTCAACCCGGTCTCCGTCGTCACACCGGGCATTTTCCGCAAGGTCTTCGAATTCAACAATTGACCGCGGGGCAATGCGAGCAGGCCGGGGAGGGGATCACTCCCCCCTGATCAATACGTGCCGCTTCTTGCCCATCGACAATTTGAGGACGCCGTCGCCATCGGCCATGCCCGATGAGATGACGGCTTTCTCGTCGTTGACCGTCTGGTCGTTGATGCGCACCGCGCCGCCCTGAATGTGACGTCTCGCCTCGCCGTTGGACTTCGCGAAGCCTGCCTGGACCATGAGCGTCAGCAGACCGACGCCGGCGTCCAGTTCGCCCGAGGGCACGCCGACCGAAGGCAGGGTCTCGGCGGCAATGCCTTCCTCGAAGGTCTTGCGCGCTGTCTCGGCGGCTTCCTCGGCGGCGGACCTGCCGTGCAGCATGGCGGTTACCTCGGTCGCCAGCACCTTCTTGGCCTCATTGATCTCGCTGCCGTCGAGTGCGGCGAGTTTGGCGATCTCGTCCATCGCAAGGGTTGTGTAGAGCTTGAGGAAACGCTCGACATCGGCGTCCTCGGTGTTGCG
>JAGRLL010000063.1:816-2172 GCA_020441855.1 Nitratireductor sp. | reverse complement strand
TCTGGGCCGTCGGGCATTTCGCGGCGGTCTGGGCCGCCAAGCGTGATCCGCTCTTCGTGGAAGTCGGACGCAGGCATCTGCGCATCCCGGCTTTTCTGACGGTCTGAGGGAGGCGCAACCATGATGAACCTCGCCGAATATCGCCGCTCGGCTTCGCGCCTTGCCGACTATCTGCCTTGGGTCGCGCTCGTTGCACCGGGCGTCGTACTCAACAAGGACGGCTCGTTTCAGCGCACCGCATCGTTCCGTGGTCCCGATCTGGATAGCGCCGTCGCCGCCGAGCTGGTCGCAGTCGCATCCCGCATCAACAACGCCTTCCGTCGCCTCGGCTCCGGCTGGAGCATCTTCGTCGAGGCGCAGCGTTCCGAAGCCGCGACCTATCCCGACAGCCATTTCCCCGATCCAGCCTCGGGCCTGGTCGACGCCGAGCGCAAGGCCGATTTCGAGGAAGAAGGCGTTCACTTCGTCTCAGGCTACTATCTGACCTTCCTCTATCTGCCGCCGGCAGAGGAAGCCGCCCGCGCCGAGACCTGGCTTTACGAGGGTCGCGAACGTTCGGGCGTCGACAGCCAAGAGATCCTGCGCGCCTTCACCGATCGCACCGACCGCGTGCTGGCGCTGCTCGACGGCTTCATGCCGGAATGCGCCTGGCTCGATGACAGCGAGACGCTGACCTATCTGCATTCGACCGTCTCGACCAAACGCCATCGCGTCCGCATCCCCGAGACGCCGATCTATCTCGATGCGCTCTTGGCCGATCAGCCGCTGACCGGCGGGCTGGAGCCCCGTCTCGGCTCCGAGCATCTGCGCATCCTCACCATCATCGGCTTTCCGACTGCGACCACGCCTGGCCTGCTCGACGAACTCAACCGTCTGGCCTTTCCGTATCGTTGGAGCACGCGGGCGGTCCTGCTCGACAAGACCGACGCCACAAAGCTGCTGACCAAAATCCGCCGCCAATGGTTCGCGAAGCGCAAGAGCATCGCGGCGATCCTCAAGGAAGTGATGACCAACGAGGCATCCGCCCTTGTGGACACGGATGCCGCCAACAAGGCGGCCGACGCCGACATGGCCTTGCAGGAGCTGGGCCAGGATGTCGCCGGCCTGGCCTATGTCACCGCGACGATCGCGGTATGGGACGCCGATCCGCGTCTCGCCGACGAGAAGCTGCGCCTGGTCGAAAAGGTCATTCAGGACCGCGACTTCACGGCCATGATCGAAACCGTCAACGCCGTCGATGCCTGGCTCGGCTCGTTGCCCGGACACGCCTACGCGAACGTCCGCCAGCCGCCCATCTCGACGCTCAATCTCGCCCACATGATCCCCCTCTCTGCCGTGTGGGCGGGGCCGGAACGG
>JAGRLL010000063.1:0-802 GCA_020441855.1 Nitratireductor sp. | reverse complement strand
AGCATTTCGGTGCGCCCCCCTTGCTCTATGGCAAGACCGAAGGCTCGACCCCGTTCCGGTTGTCTTTGCATGTCGGGGACGTGGGCCACACGCTGGTCGTCGGTCCGACCGGCGCGGGCAAGTCCGTGCTGCTCGCGCTGATGGCGCTCCAGTTCCGGCGCTACGAGCGGTCCCAGGTCTTCGCCTTCGACTTCGGCGGTTCGATCCGCGCCGCCGCGCTCGCCATGGGCGGCGACTGGCACGATCTCGGCGGCGGGCTGACCGAAGGCTCCGACGCCTCGGTCTCGCTCCAGCCGCTCGCGCGCATCCACGACACCTATGAGCGTGTCTGGGCCGCTGACTGGATCGTGGCGATCCTGACTCGCGAAGCGATCCAGATCACGCCGGAGGTAAAGGAGCATATCTGGACGGCACTGTCCTCGCTCGCCTCCGCGCCGGTCGAGGAACGCACCATCACCGGCCTCGCGGTTCTGCTGCAATCCAACGACATCAAGCAGGCGCTCCGGCCTTACTGCGTCGGCGGCGCATACGGCCGATTGCTCGACGCCGAAGTCGAACATCTCGGCTCGGCCCCGGTGCAGGCATTTGAGGTCGAAGGCTTGATCGGGACGGGGGCCGCGCCGGCCGTCCTGTCCTATCTCTTCCACCGCATCGGCGACCGGCTCGACGGGCGGCCGACCTTGCTCATCATCGACGAAGGCTGGCTGGCGCTGGACGATGAAGGTTTCGCCGGTCAACTCAGGGAGTGGCTGAAGACGCTGCGCAAGAAAAACGCATCGGTCATCTTCGCCACGCAAAGCCT
>JAGRLL010000386.1 GCA_020441855.1 Nitratireductor sp. | reverse complement strand
ATGATCCTCAACTCCATCGAGGTCGTTCCGGGGGCGGGAGGCGTGCCGGAAGTCGCCTGCGCGGCGCCGGAAGACATCGCCGACTCGGCCGAACGGCTGGAGGAGATCGTGGAGGTCTACCGGTGAGCGACCACTTCTTCGCCGGTTCCTATGGTGGCGATGCCGCCAGGATCGGGCCCGATACCCGGCTCGAGTGCAAGATATGCTGGCATGTCTATGATCCGGCCAAGGGTGACGATTACTGGCAGATCCCGCCGGGCACGCCGTTTTCGGCGCTGCCCGAACACTGGACCTGTCCCGAATGCGATGCAGACAAGTCCGGGTTCATGGTGATCGAGGCCGCATGAGATGAAAGAGCCCGCCGCCATTGCTGCCGAACTGCAAGAGACGTTCGAGCGCATTCGCGTCGAGCGCATGGCGGGCGTGCCGATCCTCAACCCAGCCCTGTCGGTCGAGGCGACCGAATTTCGTGAATGGGAAAGCTGGCATGCCGGCGTTCTGGTCACGCCATGGTTCATCAATGTTGTGTTGATCGCTCGCGAACAAGAAGCCGAATGCCCGATCTCCGGCACCAAGAAGCTGTTTCATCTGCCCGCGGGGGCATTCGAATTCATCCGCAGCGACGAGAAGGGACTGGGCGGTTTCTGGATGTGCTCGCTGTTTTCGCCGGCGCTGGAATTCGGCGACCAGGAAACGGCGATGGCGGTGGCGGAAGCCTCCCTTGCGGCCATGATGGCGGAGGGTGAGGACGGCGGCGAGGACGATGGCGACGCCGACATGGAACGCATCTGGCGCGGCGAACTGCCCCAGCCGGAAGAAGCCCCGGAGCCCCTTGCCGAAGAGGGCCATGAGCGCGATGATCGCGGCAGCGGGAAAGCCGGCGCCGATGTCAGCCGCCGTGCGTTCCTGACAGCGGGAGCGGCTCGCGGAGACGCGACATGAATTTCGAAGGCAAGGTCATGATCGAATTCTGCGCCGGGAGCGATGCTCACGTGCGGGTCGATTATCACAAGCCTGTCGAGATCGTGCGTATCCTGCGTGGCAAGGCGCCGCATGCGGTGCCGGGCATGCTTGCCATGGTCCATTCGGTCTGCGGCAATGCGCAGGCGCATGCTTCCGTTCTCGCGCTGGAAGCCGCGCTCGACATTTCGAGCGATCCGGTGACGGCGCGTTCGCGCGCTGTGCTGACCGCTCTGGAAACCTGGCGGGAAACCTTGCTGCGCATCGTGCTCGAATGGCCCGACATCACGGGCGACGAGCCGGATTCGACGACCGCGCGGGCGGGGATGACACTTTTGCCGCGCATGAAGAAGGCGCTGTTCGGCGACGGCGACCCCTTCGCGATCGATGCAAGGGCCACTCCCGACATGCACGCCGCGCTGCAAATTGTCGGCGAGATCGAGAAGCTGACCGTCGAGCGTGTTCTTGGCGAGGCGTGCGAACACTACCTCGCAAGGCGCGGCGATGAGGGTCTTTCGGACTGGGCCGGGTCGCGGTCGACCCAGGCGGCGGTCTTCGTGCGCCATCTGCTTGCGCGCGGATGGATGGAGCAGGGCCATGTCGAGGCGGCTGCGCTCGACTTGCCCGACCATGCCAACAAGATGAGCCGATGGCTTGCCATCGCACTTGCCGGGCGTCTGGGGAGCGGTCGCGCTGTACCGGAAACGACGCCGTTTTCGCGGCGGCTCAACGATCCATGCGTCGCCAGCCTGGCCTCGCTCGGCATCGGCGCACGCTTCGTGGCGCGGCTCACAGAGCTGGCAAGCCTGCCGCTCGAAATGCACAGGCTGCTTGCGGGCGAGGGACGCCCTTCGGCAGTGTCTGCCTCGATCGACGGACACGGCACGGCCATCGTCGAGGCTGCGCGCGGACTGCTCGCCCATGTCGCGCGTCTGGTGGACGGCGAGGTCGCCGATTACTGGATTGTCGCGCCGACAGACTGGAACTTTCATCGCCAGGGTATCGCCGCGAGATGCCTCGAGGCGGTTGGCGGCCATGCCGAACGGGATGCGCTGGCGCATCTCGTCGTGCGCGCCATCGACCCCTGTGTCGCCTATGAAATGCGCGGCGAGATGAGGGCTGGCTGATGCACGAGATGGCGATCTGCGAGAGCATTCTGGGCATCCTTAAGGAACAGGCGCGTTCGCAGAACTTCGACAGCATCAAGCGCGTGCGACTTGAGATCGGGCCGCTTTCGGGTGTCGAGATCGAGGCGCTAAGGTTCGGCTTCGACGTGGTGACGCGCGGCTCGCTCGCCGAGGATGCGGCACTGGAGATCGTCGAAACGCAGGCGAGTGCATGGTGCATGCCCTGCGGCGAGACGGTCTCGATACGGCAACGCTACGATCCCTGTCCGAAATGCGGCTCACATCAATTGCAGGTCACGGCGGGCGAGGAATTGCGGATCAAGGAACTGGAGGTGAACTGATGTGCACGGTTTGCGGCTGCGGCGAAGGCGAGGTCCATATCGAAAAGGACAGCAAGGCGAGTGCTCACCAGCACGCTCACGACCATTCGCACGGTCACGATCATGGCCATGACCATCACCACGATCATGCGCGTGCCCACGGTCATGTTCATCAACATGATCACCATCACGACGACGGGCACGACCACGGGCACGAGCACGGGCACGA
>JAGRLL010000385.1:4491-6314 GCA_020441855.1 Nitratireductor sp. | reverse complement strand
GGACAAGGTCGAGCAGGTCAAGGCCAAGCCCACCATGGCGGGATGGTTCGTCGGCCAGGTGATGAAGGCGACCGGCGGCAAGGCCAATCCGCAGGCGGTCAACGCGCTGGTGCGCCAGAAGCTGGGCGTGGAGTGATCCGGCCGGCGCTGGAAAGCGATCTGCCTGCGATCCGCGACCTGCTGGTCGAAACCTGGCACGCCACTTACGACGCCATTTACGGCGTCGAGCGCGTTAACGCGATAACCGGTGATTGGCATTCTCTGCCGGTTCTCATGGCTCGGCTGGAACGTTCGGGAGCGATCTTCCTTGTGGCCGTGGAAGACGGCCGGATCGAAGCCATGATCTTCTGCACGACCGAGGGTCCCGAGAAGGCGAAACTGCATCAGCTCTATGTTGCACCGACCCGTCAGGGCAAGGGGCATGGCAGCCGCTTGCTCGCTGAAGTCGAAGGCCGACTTGCATCGGCGACAACACTGACACTCGAGGTCGAGGAAGCAAACAAATCTGCGCGTCGTTTCTACGAACGCCACGGATTTGCACAGGCCGGTGCGACATCCAATTGTGGTGCGGAGAATTCGGGCATCCCCGCGCTGGTTTACGAGAAGTGGCTAACCTAGCCGCTGCCCGCCTTCAATTGCCTTCCTCTTTGTGCCAGACTGGCATGGTCCGTGTGGAATCGCAGAATTCCCCGGCTGTGACGGGAGGCATTCAATGAACAAGCCCTTGATGGAGCCCGGCTTTCGCGACAGCGTGAACCGGCTGTTCGATCACGCCCTTTCATTCATGAGCCTGTCGCCGGGCCTTGCCGAGAAGATCAAGGTCGTCAACTCGACCTATATCGTTCGCTTTGGCGTCAAGCTTCGCGGCGACATCCACACCTTCACCGGCTACCGCTCGGTCCATTCCGAGCATGCCGAACCGGTCAAGGGCGGTATCCGCTTCGCCATGAGCGTCGACCAGGACGAGGTAGAGGCATTGGCCGCGCTGATGACCTACAAATGCGCGCTGGTAGAGGTGCCTTTCGGCGGCTCGAAGGGCGGGTTGCGCATCAATCCGCGCGACTGGGAGCCCGACGAACTGGAGCGCATCACCCGCCGCTTCGCCTATGAGTTGATCAAGCGCGACCTGATCCACCCCTCGCAGAACGTGCCCGCGCCCGACATGGGCACCGGCGAGCGCGAAATGGCGTGGATCGCGGACCAGTACCATCGCATGGCGACGACCGACATCAACGCGCGCGCCTGCGTCACCGGCAAGCCGCTCAATGCCGGCGGCATACGCGGCCGCACCGAAGCGACGGGCAGGGGCGTGCAATATGCGTTGCAGGAGTTCTTCCGCCACGACGAAGACAAGAAGGTCGCCGGCCTGGGCGGCGATCTGGAGGGCAAGCGCATTGTCGTACAGGGTCTGGGCAATGTCGGCTATCACGCCGCCAAGTTCCTGTCGGAGGAAGACGGAGCGAAAATCACGGCCATCGTGGAATACAACGGCGCGCTGCAATCCGACGACGGCATCGAGGTCGAGGCGGCAAGAGACTGGATGACGCGCCACGGCTCGTTCCGCGACTTTCCCGGCGCGACCTTCATCGAGAACGGCACGTCGCTGATCGAATCCGAATGCGACATTCTCATTCCGGCCGCGATGGAAGGCGTGATCAACCTGTCCAACGCCGACCGCATCAAGGCGTCGCTGATCATCGAGGCGGCCAACGGCCCCATCACCGCCGGCGCCGACGCTATGCTGCGCGGCAAGGGCACCGTGATCATTCCCGATCTGTACGCCAATGCCGGCGGCGTGACCGTCTCCTATTTCGAATGGGTCA
>JAGRLL010000385.1:712-4465 GCA_020441855.1 Nitratireductor sp. | reverse complement strand
GCATGCAGCGCCGCGAGGAGGAAGCGCGCCACCGCATGCTGATCGACGAACTGGAAAAGGCGGCGGGCATCAAGTTCACCGACAAATTCAAGAAGCGCTATCTGGCAGGCGCCGATGAACTGACGCTGGTGCGCTCCGGACTCGACGACACGATGCGCGGCGCATACGCCCAGATGCGCGAGAAATGGCACGAAAAGCGCGGGCAACACGACGAATTCGACTTGCGTACGGCGGCCTATGTTCTGGCCATCGACCGAGTTGCGGGGAGTTACGCGGCGCTGGGGCTGTAGATAGAGGCCTATGCCGCTGCCAGTTGCGGTTCTCTCGGCGCGCGCGTCCTGAACAGGATGAAGGCAAGCACAGCCATGTTCATCATGTTCCAGGCGATACCGTTGATGAAGGCGGCCTGATACGACCCGGTCACGTCGTAGATCCAGCCCGACATCCAGCCGCCTATCGCCATGCCCACGACCGTCGCCAGAATGACGATGCCGACCCGGCGTCCGGCTTCCCGCGCCGGCAGGTATTCGCGCACGATGACGGCGTAATTGGGCACGATGCCGCCTTGCGACAATCCGAAGATCGCCGAAACCACGTAGAGTGAGGCAAGGCCGTTGAAGGGGATGTAGAGGAACAGCGCCAGGCATTGCAGGGTCGAGCCGAGCAGGACGGTCTTCACCCCGCCGATCCGGTCGGCGATGAAACCGAAGGTCAGCCGGGAAATGATCCCGCCGGTCAGCATGACGGAAAGCATCTGCGCGCCCGCGCCGACCCCATAGCCCAGATCCGTGCAATAGGCGACGATATGGACCTGCGGCATCGCCATGGCGATGCAACAGCCGACACCGGCCGTCGCCAGCAGGATTTGCAGCATCAATGGCGACATCGCGGCGCGTGTCTGTCCGAAGGGAGCATTGGCGGGGCTTGGCGACAGTGCCGTTTCCGGCGGGCGCCGTCGGAGCATCGCCGCGACCGGCAGCAGCGCCGCCACGCATACGACGGCGATGATCAGGAATGCGGTGCGCCAGCCCGCACCTTCCAGCACGCCTTTCAGCACGACCGGCCAGATCGCGCCGGCGAGGTAATTGCCGCTTGCCGCCGCCGCAACCGCGATGCCCCGCCGTTTGACGAACCAGTGCGAGACGTCCGCGATCAGCGGTCCGAAGCCCGCGGCGGTCGCCACGCCGATCAGCAATTGCGCGGCAGAGAACTGATAGATGTCGTTGGCCAGCGCGCCGAGGCCGAAGCCGGCCGCAAGCGCCACGCCCGCGCCGGCAAGGACCGGCGCGATGCCGAACCGGTCGACGAGCCGGCCAAGCAGCAGATTGCCAAGGCCGAAGCCGATCATCGTCGCGGTATAGGCCATCGAGGTTTCGCCGCGCGCCAGCCCGTAATCGGCCTGTACCTGCGGCAGCACCAGCACGATTGCCCACATGCCGATGCTGGCAATCGTGCCAGCCGCCATCGAAACGGCGAGCCGCAACCAGGAATAGCTGCTGTCGGCGGTGAATTCCCGCAAGGGCCTCTCCCTCGGCCCCTTGCGGACCGTCCCGGGGAGATTAGGGTCTGCGGTCATGCTTTGAAAGGCAATTTCTGTGACGATGACAATGTGCGGCGGAGGGGAAATGCAATCGCGAATTGCCGCGTTTCGCACACTGGACAATTGCCTTAAGCCTGTTCATATAAACGCAGACCTGTTGCGGTGCGATATCCTCCGCCGCCCAAGCTACGGACGAACGCCATGAAGTGGTTCAAGCAGATTTTCGCCTGGTGGGACCAGTCGACCTGGGGCACGCGCTTCTACACCTGGCGCAAGGGCACGAGGGTTGGCGAGGACCAGTTCGGCAACGTCTATTACGAGGGCGATGGCGGCCGCCGCTGGATGCAATATGCGGGCTATGCCGAGGCGAGCCAGATACCTCCGGGTTGGCACGGCTGGATGCATCATCGCACCGACACGCCGCCGAGCAAGGAAACCTACAAGGCGCGCGAGTGGGAAAAGGCGCACATGCCCAACCCGACCGGCACGCCTGCAGCGATCTTTCCCAAGGGTTCGCTTTCCAATCCGGCAAGCCGGCCCGAGGTCAGCGGAGACTATGAGGCGTGGCGTCCCTGAACGCACAATCGGGCTCGCCTTTGATTGAGCGGTCCCGGATGACCGCTGAAACTTCAGATGTTTCTTGACGATTCATGCCTGCCGCAGGGGCTGCGCGTCTACGCGATCGGCGATGTGCACGGTCGCGCCGATCTGTTGTCGGCAATGTTCGCCATGATCGACGCCGATCTGCTTGCCCGTCCCGTCGGGATGCGCCGTCTCGTCATGCTGGGCGACTACACCGATCGCGGTCCGGATTCGCGCGGCGTCATCGACATGCTGGTTGCGCGCGGCGATGATCCGCAATGGGGCCGGGATCTGATCTGTCTGCGCGGCAATCACGACGACTGGCTGGAAACCTTTCTTGTTGCGCCGGAACGCGTGGGCGACGATTTCCTTCGCTGGGGCGGAATGGAGACGCTCGCTTCCTACGGCGTGGACACGAGTGGACCGCGACGGCCCAACAGCGAATTGTCGCGAGAGTTGAACCGCCTGCTGCCGGCTGCCCACCGCCGCTTTCTGGCGCGCCTCAAGCCATGCCATGCCGAGGGCGATTATTTCTTTGCGCATGCCGGCGTGCGGCCCGGTATTCCGCTCGACGAGCAGGACCCGCACGATTTGTTGTGGATCAGGGGCGAGTTCCATCGCCATCTCGATTCCTTCGGCAAGGTGATCGTCCACGGCCACACGCCTGACGAGGAGATCGAGGTTCGTCGCAATCGCATCAATCTGGATACCGGCGCATACGCTTCCGGCGTGTTGAGCGCGGCCGTTCTGGAGGGCAGGGACTACCGCTTCCTTCAGACCGGCAGGTGATGCAGACCGGCAATTCCTTGGATAAGCCCGATTCGCGTGTTAGAGCCGCGTTGCAGTTACGAGAAGCAGCAGGACGGGCGAACCCAGTGATGGCACCGAAATCGAAACTTGTTGTCGCGCTGGCGACGATGGCTGCGGCGCTCGGCTGTTCGCCCGCCATGGCGCAGGATGTGCAGTCGGAGCCCCTGGCGCCGCCCACGCAGCAATTGCAACTCCCCGAATTGCAGCAGCAGCCCCAAAATCCTGGGCAGCAGCCCGAGCAGGGACAGACGCTCGGCCAGGACATCGAACAGCCAAAGCCGGATTTGGGGCAGCAACCGCAGGATTATCAGGACCGTATCGAAAACAAGGTCGCCGAGTTCTACGGCATCGACAAGATCACCGGCCGCATCATCACCTTCGATGTATATGTCAATGAGACGGTTCGCTTTGGCGCGCTGCATGTCACGCCGAAGGTCTGCTATTCGCGGCCGGCTACGGAAACGCCAAAGACGACGGCCTTTATCGAGGTCGATGAAATCACGCTGGATCGCCAGATCCGCAGGATTTTCACCGGCTGGATGTTCGCCGACAGTCCGGGCCTCAATGCCATCGAACATCCGGTCTATGACATCTGGCTCAAGGCCTGCAAGATGGACTCCGACGAAGCGCCACCGCCGGACGCCAATCCGAGCTGAGCCCGATTTGCCCTGATCGGCTTATCGGCGATCAAACGCGAAGAAATCCGCCTCGCCCACCACGGCATCCTCGAGCATTCTGGCATAATGCTTCCTGGGAACATCGATCGCACCGAAACGCTTGAGATGTTCGGTCGTGAATTGTGTATCGAGAAGCACGAAGCC
>JAGRLL010000385.1:0-617 GCA_020441855.1 Nitratireductor sp. | reverse complement strand
CCGAGCCGCACGCCATACAGTCCGCCAACCAGTTCGCCCTCTTGCCAGCACTCGACAGAGTGGCAATGCCCGATCTGGTGAAGCTCGTTGTAAAGCCTGCGTATCCGGCCATTGATCCAGGTCTTCGGACGTTCGATGGTCGAGGCGGCGCAGGCATCGATCACGCTGGCAAAATCACGGTCCACGCTGATTTCGAACGGCTTGCCGCGCATGAATTTCTGCAGCGAGCGCGGAACGTGAAATGCGTCGAGTGGCAGCACTCCGCGCTCTTCCGGCTCGACCCAGAACAGGCCTGGGTCGGTCGCTGATTCCGCCATGGGGAATATGCCGCAGGCATAGGCCTTGAGCAGCACCTGCGGCGTGATTTCCAGCAATATGTCCTGCGATCCGCTCATCCGGCAATCCTGCCCGGATCACGCCTTCGCCGCAAGATAGTGTTCCAGCCAGTGGATGTCGTAATCGCCATCCTGGACATCCGGATTGCTGACCAAGTCGCGGAACAGTGGCAGCGTCGTATTGACCCCGTCCACCACATATTCATCCAGCGCGCGGCGAAGGCGCATAAGGCATTCCACCCGGTTGCGACCATGCACAATCAGCTTGCCGATCAGGCTGTC
>JAGRLL010000062.1:3332-12753 GCA_020441855.1 Nitratireductor sp. | reverse complement strand
AAGGCCGCGGTCACCGGTGACACTGTCGGCGATCCCTACAAGGACACCGCCGGTCCGGCCGTCAACCGGATTATCAAGATCACCAACATCGTGGCGCTTCTGCTGCTGGCGGTGCTGGCGCACGGCGGCTGATGCCGCCTGCCGGCATCAATTCCGGCATACGCGAATGGACAAAGGCCCCGCAGCGTCGCTGCGGGGCCTTTCATTTGGGCTCTGGAATTGCGTTTCCGGCCTGGAGCAATTTCCAGAAAAACAGGTAGCCGGTTTTCCGTCACGAATAGCGATAAAACAAATGGTCAGATCGTTTCGTCGATTCGGAGAAAAGATGAAACGGTCTAGAATTTCGCGCCCGGCAACGAACCCGGCGTCGAATTTGGCGATGACGTGCCGCCAGGCTTGCCGCCTCCACCCGAAAGAATCTGGGCGAGGAACGACAGATCCTTGCCGCCGGTCGGGGTCGTCCGGGTGATGAAATCGAAGACCTTGCCGTCCTGCAGGCCATAATTGGCGACGCTCGAAACGGTGTCCGTCTCGTCGAAATAGACGGCGAGAATGCGCTGGTCGACCAGTTTGGCCTTCTGGTAGGTGTATTTCTTTTCGGTGCGCTGCGAGATGTAATAGAACACGCCGTTGTCGAAATCGCCCGTGGTCGAGGGGCTGCCGAGCGCGAGCAGGACCTGATCCTTGCTGGAGCCGGCGGGAATCAGGTCGATCTGGTCTTGCGTGATGACCGCCCCATGGGTGAAGACCTGACTGGAATTGCAGGCAGACAAGCCGACGCCCGCCATGGACAATGCCAGGACGGTGCAGGCGATCCGCACACTGGCGCGCAGTTCGCGGTTGCCGGTGGAACGGGAATGTTTCATGACTGAGATGGTTTCCACCCTGGTTTTTCTCGACTGGCCGTTATCGGCGCTTGCGGGTCCCTCACCGGAAAGGCCGTGCAACGACCGAACCGGCAAAGATGAAATGCACGAAAAATAGACCGAATGTCGATGCTTCGCGAATTTTTTTCCGTTTTTTCGTTACCCGGCCGCCGTCGGCGGCCCGGTGATGACGTTCCGCAGCAAGTTTATGGCGGACTTGTGACGCAATCGCGCCATGCCGCCTTCTACATGCGTTACGGCATTGCAGATACGGTGACAGGCCGCTTCGACATGCTGTGTCTGCATGTCTTTTTGTTGTCGCATCGCCTCAAGCGCGAGAACGATCCGCAAGCGCGCGATCTGGGGCAGAACGTGTTCGACTGCTTCGTCGACGATATCGACAGGGCGCTTCGTGAACTCGGTATCGGCGACACCACGGTCCCGAAACGCAAGAAACGCCTTATCCGGGGCTTTTATGCACAGATCGATGCATTTGCCGGCCCGCTCGATGCTGACGACAGTGTCGCGCTCGCACAGGCGGTTGGCAACCGTTTCTTCGGTGATGCCGCATCGCCCGACGCCGATCTGCTAGGCGATTACATGCTGCGGGCCAGCCGGGCGCTCGGCGCGCTCGCCGGTGCCGACCTTCTCGCAGGGCGGGTTGAATGGCCCGACCCCGATCATGTCTTGTGAACCGGGACGCAGATGACCAAAGACGCGCTTCCTCCTCTCGACATTCCCACCTTCGAGGTCAGTGTCGCGGTGCTTCCGCGCACCGGCTTTCCGCTTAAGCTGCGCCCCGACGAGAGGGAACGCGAGCGGATCGCCACAGCCTGCGGCGTTGACGGTTTCGATACCCTGGAGGCCGATCTCCTGCTGACGCGCTGGCGTCGCGACGGCGTCGAACTGCGTGGCGACATCCGCGCCATCGTGCGCCAGCATTGCGTGATCACGCTCGAGGAACTCAGGACGGATCTGCATGAACCGGTCGCCCTGACCTTTCTGCCGCAGGGTTCCGGCCTGGCGCGCCGCATCGAGGAAAACTCGCAGGAACTTGTGCTGGACCCAGAAGGACCCGACCTGCCGGAAACTTTCGCCGGCGATACGATCGATGTCTGGCCGGTCGTGGTCGAATGCCTGCTGTTGGCCATCGACCCCTTTCCCCGGGCGCCGGGTGCCGAACTGGAGACCGTCGTTTCGCCGGAAGATACCCAGGAAGAGCGGGAATCGCCCTTTGCCGTGCTGAAATCGCTGAAAACTGACGCAAAAAGCTCATGAACCCGCTGTTGGAATGCGGCTTGAATCGACTTTTACCGGTTAGAACCGCGTAGAACGCTATTGTAGGCAGGCTCGGGAAAGGTTACTTCCCTTGTCGTTTTGATGGTACATCCTGCTCTGGAGATGTCCGGTCGCAGGGCTTTGAAACAAAACCGAAGAAACCCGTTCATGGCCGATTCCCTTACTGTTTCGCTTGACGCCATGGGTGGAGATCACGGCCCCCAGGTCGTGCTTGCCGGCGCCGCGGCGGCGCTGGAACGAAAGCCCGGACTGCGTTTCATCCTGTATGGCCAGGAAGCCGCCATCGCGCCGATACTGGCGCGGTATGCCGCCCTTGGCGCGGCCTCGCGCGTGGTCGATTGCGAGATCACCATTTCGATGGAGGACAAGCCGAGCCAGGCGCTGCGTCGCGGCCGCTGGAAGTCCGGCATGTGGCGGTCCATCGAGGCGGTCAAGAACGGTGAAGCCGACTTTTGCGTTTCCGCCGGCAACACGGGCGCGCTGATGGCAATGGCGAAATTCTGCCTGCGCACCATGGCCGGCATCGAACGCCCCGCCATGGCCGCGCTGTGGCCGACCCTCAAGGGCGAGAGCATCGTCCTCGATGTCGGCGCCAATGTGGGAGCCGACGCCGGCCAGCTCATCGATTTCGCGCTGATGGGTTCCGCCATGGCGAGTGCGCTCTACGATCTCGACCGGCCGACCGTGGGGTTGCTGAACATCGGCGTCGAAGAGGTCAAGGGCATGGAGGAGGTCCGCGAGGCGGGCCAGATCCTGCGGGAGTCCGGCCTGCCCAATCTCGCATATCACGGTTTTGTCGAAGGCGACGATCTTGGCCGCGGCACGGTGGATGTCGTGGTCACGGAAGGCTTTTCGGGCAATATCGCGCTCAAGACGGCCGAGGGAACGGCAAAGCAGATCGGCGAATATCTGCGCGCCGCGATGAGCCGCACGCTTCTGGCCCGCATCGGCTATTTCTTCGCCAAGTCCGCTTTCGACCATCTGCGCGAGAAGATGGACCCGCGAAAGGTGAACGGCGCCGTGTTTCTTGGCCTCAACGGTATCGTGATCAAGAGTCATGGCGGCACCGACGCGGAAGGGTTTGCCGCGGCCATCGAGATGGGCCATGACATGGCTGCGAACGGCATCATCGGAAAGATTGAGAACGACTTGCGCTTTTTTGGCGGTATACGTTCAAAAGACGCCGTGGATGAATGACGGGAACAGGCGCGCGGCAGCACAACCGGCCGATGCGCAAACAAAAAAGAGAGTGGTGTGATTCGATCTGTCATTACCGGTTGCGGGAGCTATCTGCCTGCCCGAACCATGAAGAACAAGGAATTCGAGAACCTTGTCGATACCAGTGACGAATGGATTGTCCAGCGCACCGGCATTCGCGAGCGCCATATCGCGGCCGAAGGCGAGACGACGGCCGATCTTGGCGAGAAAGCCGCGCGCGCGGCGATGGCTGATGCCGGCGTCACGGTAGACGACATCGACCTGATTATCCTGGCGACCTCGACACCCAACAATACCTTTCCCGCAACGGCGGTCGAAATCCAGGAGCGTCTCGGCATGCGCCATGGCGCCGCCTTCGACACGCAGGCGGTGTGCTCCGGCTTCATCTTTGCGCTGACGAACGCCGACCAGTACATCCGCACCGGCTTTGCCAAACGTATCCTGGTGATCGGCGCGGAGACTTTTTCGCGCATCCTCGACTGGAGCGACCGCACGACCTGCGTCCTGTTCGGCGATGGTGCCGGCGCCGTCGTGGTCGAGGCGGCGGAAGGCGAGGGCGCAATATCCGATCGCGGCATCCTGACTGCGCACCTGCGTTCCGACGGGTCGCACAAGTCCAAGCTTTATGTCGACGGCGGCCCTTCTTCCACGCAGACGGTCGGTTATCTGCGCATGGAGGGTAAGGAAGTCTTCCGCCACGCGACCGGCATGATCGCCGATGTGATCGAGGCGGCCTATGCGGCGACCGGCTTGTCTTCCGAAGATATCGACTGGTTCGTCCCGCACCAGGCCAACAAGCGCATTATCGACGCTTCCGCGAAAAAACTCGGCATTTCGCCGGAAAAGGTGGTGCTCACGGTCGACCGTCACGGCAACACCTCGGCGGCTTCCATCCCGCTTGCGCTGTGCGAGGCGGTGTCCGACGGCCGCATCAAGCGCGGCGATCTGGTCCTGCTTGAAGCCATGGGCGGCGGCTTCACCTGGGGTTCGGTTTTGTTGCGTTGGTAGGTGGCGAGGTTCGTCCGCACCACGGCCTTGAAAAACTTGATGGATCGCCGGAAACTCTCTACTGTAAAGGCCTGCGGTTGGCTCGGCGTACGCTCCGTCAGAGGGCGGCGACGGGCGGTTCCGGTTGGATCCGTTTGGGGACGTATTCAATACGAGGCCTGTGGCTTCCGGGTTCCGCAAATGCCGCTACGGGGAAGGTTCCGCTATCAGAACTGGATCCCGCATGCTTTGAGGGGCAGGCGCCATGACGGCGCCAATTGGTTTTGTTGTGGTTCCGCCCGTTTTGGGCTTCGAGAGGTTTGTCATGGGGGGAAAGACCGTAACCCGCGTCGATCTATGCGAGGCGGTTTATCAAAAGGTTGGGCTGTCACGGACAGAATCTGCCGATCTCGTCGAGATGGTGCTGGATACGATATGCGATGAGGTGGTGGCCGGCAGGTCGGTCAAGCTTTCCTCATTCGGTTCCTTCATCGTTCGCAACAAGAACGAGCGCATTGGACGCAATCCCAAGACGGGCGAGGAAGTTCCGATCTCGCCGCGCAGGGTCATGGTCTTCAAACCGTCCAACGTGCTCAAGGAAGCGGTGCTGAATGGTCACCAGAAGCCCGGCGGCGAATAATCCCGCAAGGTCTTCGTTGACGTGGTTTTTCGCTGCCGCGTGGAATCATGCTATCGGTACGACCGGACGTGGCCCGGCTGCGTCCCGATAAGCATCGCCACGGGAGCCGGCCGCGAGAAGCCCGCGAAAACGGGCTGCACCCGGCCCAATGGTACAGGCCGCGCCGGGCCTGATGAAACGGGCCGCGCCCGGTATCGTCTGCGGAGATTGCGTTGAACAAGAGCCCGGATGCATTTCGCACCATCAGCGAGGTTGCCGAGGAACTTGACCTTCCTCAGCACGTGCTGCGCTTCTGGGAGACGCGTTTCAGCCAGATCAAGCCGCTCAAGCGCGGCGGTGGGCGCCGCTATTACCGCCCGGAGGATGTCGACCTTCTCAAGGGTATCCGCCGCCTCCTCTACGATGAGGGCTACACCATTCGTGGCCTGCAACGCATCCTCAAGGAACAGGGCAACAAATTCGTCATCGCGGTCGGCACCGGCGAGGTCGAGGCCGCCGTCGAGGGGGCGGATCTGGCACCGACGACGGCAATCGGCCTGACGCGCGGCGCTGCCGACGAGGATTCATACGATGACGAGGCCCACCCGGACGTTTCAGAGGATCGGCCGCCCCGTGCTGCGACGGTGCGCGAGGAGGCGGCCCGCGAGGAGCCCTTGTCCAAAACAGGCCGCAAGGAGGCGGTGATGGTCGGCGACCTGACCGCGCCACGCGACAAGTCCAAGGGCATTTTCGGTCGCTTCGTCGCCCGCGAAGCTGTGCCGGAGCAAGAAGACCGCAATCCGGCGCTGAGTCCGGAGGACCGCCGCAATCTGCAGGCGACGCTCTACGAATTGCTGGAGTGCAAGCGCCTGCTCGATCAGGTGCGCGGCGGCTGAAATCTGGCAGGAATCTATCTTACCTCCAATCGATCTTTCCGGTTGAATTGCCGTGGGGCCGTCCCTATAGTCCGCCGCGTTTCGGAGCGTAGCGCAGCCTGGTAGCGCACCTGCATGGGGTGCAGGGGGTCGGAGGTTCGAATCCTCTCGCTCCGACCATTTCTCCCCCCTTTTTCTTCCTTAATGGACCGTTCAGGCGCTGGCAACGCTTCTGGAGGCTGGCCCCATGTCCGACCTGGCTGACCCGCGCCGCTGCATCCCGGATGGCCGGTGCTCGCTTTGCCAGCGGTGCTCCAGCGCGATACAGCCCCAGATGATGCCGACCATCAGGTAGAAATGGCGCCAGTGGTCCGTGTCGATGACGTTGCCGATCAGCACATGGCCCAGGAACACGACATAGGCGATCTGGAGATAGGGCAGCCAGGGGCGAGGGCGGAACAGCAGTTTGAAGCCGGCGACGAGCGTCCACACATTCATGCCCACCCAAGCGAAGAAACCGAGCCAGCCGTAATCCATCAGCGCCTTGACGAAATTGTTGTGCGTGTCCTCGCCGAAGATGTAGCCGAACTCGAGCGGCCCGATGCCGAGCGGCTTGGTCAGCGACAATTCGTAGCCCAGCATATGCCGCGCGAAGCGGCCGATACGCCCTGCATCGTAGTCCTGCACCGCCTTGAAGCGTTGCTCGAACAGGCTGTAGACGGCATCGACATGCAATGCGCCGGCCAGCATGATGACAAGCACGGCGGTACCCAGAACCGCCAGCGAAATGTATTTGAGCCTGTCGCGCGCGGTCGGCGCGTTGATGATCAGCAGCAGGTAGAAGACGGCCGCCGAGACGACGAACAGGCCCCAGGCCGCTCGCGAAAAGGCCAGGAACAGGCCGAGCAGCAGCACGAGCAGGGTGGCGATGCGGACCGGCGCCATGGTCGTGGAACGGTTCAGGACGCCGTAGATCAGGTAAAGCGCCGGCGGCACCAGGAACGGGCCGAAGACATTCGGGTCCTGGAAAGCGCCCATGGCGCGTGAATAGCGCGTGAAAATCTCAAATCCGGGCAGCAGGCCGAAATAGCCGATGATGCCAAGCAATGTGGTGATCGCCGCCGAGACGACATAGGCGCGAAAGATCAGTCGCAACCGGCCCATGTCTTCCAGGATGACGATGGCGAAGAAGATCGAACTGAGCGCCAGGAAGGACGACACGGCCACATAGCGGATGCCGCGTCCCCAGTCGGCGATCTGGAAGGAGGAGATCACGCCGCCCGCTTCCAGAAGGCAGAACATCACAAGCAGCGGCACCACCGTGCCCGGCAGGCGCATGTTCGACATCGCCCAGATGCCGAACAGCATCGCCAGGAACAATTCGTAGGGTGCAGGCTCGAAAATGACGAACCCGCCAAGAAACACGGCAAACCAGATCGCCCTGTCGGCGAGCCATTTGACCGGCACGCCGCGCGGACGGGCGAGCGTTGCGCCGCCGTGGTCGATGGCTGCGAGCGAGGTCAATACGCATGCTCCGTGTTGAGCAGCTTGAAGGGCGTCACCAGCAGGATGTAGAGGTCGAGCAGCAGTGACCAGTTCTCGATGTAGTAGAGGTCGCAATTGACGCGTTCGCGGATCTTTTCCTCGCTGTCGACCTCGCCGCGCCAGCCGTTGATCTGCGCCCAGCCGGTCACGCCGGGCCGAACCTTGTGGCGGGCGAAATAACCGTCGACCACCTCATCCCACAACCTGTTCTGCGTATGGGCGTTCACCGCGTGCGGGCGTGGCCCGACCAACGACAGTTCGCCCTTGAGCACGTTGTACAATTGCGGCAATTCGTCGATTGAGGTCTTGCGGATGAACCGTCCGACACGCGTGACGCGCGGATCGTTGCGGGTGACAACCTGCTTGGCATCGGGATCGGTCTTGTCGGCATACATCGAACGGAACTTCAGGACTTCGATCACCTCGTTGTTGAAGCCGAAACGCTTCTGGCGGAAGATGACCGGCCCCTTGCTTTCCAGGCGGATCGCAATCGCGGTCACCAGCATCAGGGGCGCAAGCAGCGCGATGGCGATCAGCGAGAATACGATGTCGAAAATGCGCTTGCTGATCGCGTCCCAGTTGGCGATTGGCCTCTCGAACAGGTCGAGGAAAGGCACCGATCCCTCGTAGGTGTAGGAACGTGGCCGGAAGCGAAGCTTGTTGGTGTGCGCGGAAAGGCGGATGTCGACCGGCAGCACCCAGAGGCGCTTGAGCAATTGCAGCACGCGCTGTTCCGCCGAAAGCGGCAGCGAGACGATCAGCATGTCGATACGGGCCTTGCGCGCGAATTCGACGAGTTCGGGAACCGTGCCAAGCTTGGGATAGCCGGCGACGATGGCCGGCGAGCGTTCGCCGCTGCGGTCGTCGAATATCCCGCAGATACGAATATCGGTGTCGCGCTGGGCTTCGAGCGAGCGGATCAACTCGGCCGCGGGCATTCCGCCGCCGACGATCACCGCTCGCCGTTCCAGCCTGCCGCTTGAAACGGCCCTGCGTACGTAGATCGAGACGGCGGTGCGATAAACGATCAGGAAGGCGATGCCGAGCGCGTACCAGCTGCCGAACCACACGCGTGAATATTCCGTCGAAATCTTCAGGAAGAACCCGACCAGCACAAGCATCATCATCGCGAACGTGAAGCCGGCGAATACCTTGGTGAATTGCGGCAGGAACTGCCTCAGCACGGACACGTGATAGCCGTCGATGGCCTGCGTGAAGGTGAGGCAGAGCGCGGTGCCGAGCGCCACGGCAGCGGCGTAGATGACAAACGGCTCGCCCGTGCCGGCCAGATAGAAGTGCCTGATCAGGAACGCGATGGCCGCCAGACCCAGCAAGTCACCGATCCGCACCATACCGCCGATCAGGAAGGGAGACAGGGATGTGGAGGAAAACTGCTCCGCCACCTGTTTGGCGAGTTCGTTGAGTTCGACCGCGCGGGCCCGGCTGATGCGGCCGTCCCCGGCGCTTTGCCTGATTGCCTGCATCGAGAAAATCTCGATCGGTTCGCCGCTTCCCTGTGCCTGTTTGGTGTTCATTGTCCGACCCGGCTTGTTCTTTTGCCGGATTGGCTAGGCCAAATTGTCTAATAAAGCTTGGATTTGCGCGGTTAAGGCCGATTTTGACCGCGTTTACGGCAAGTTCGATGAGTTCATGATAAACAGCCGGTGAATGCGAAGGATCGCATTCGAATCATCGCGACAATGCGGCCATGTAGGCCGTTTCGATTTCCCCGGCCATGCTGGAAACCGAAAAGCGCGCCTGGAGCGCGAGGCGCCGTCTGTGTGCATTGGCGGTGCGGTTCTTGTCGTCGAGCATGGCCGCCATGGCCGATGCGAGCGCCTCTGCATTGCCGGGCTCGACCAGTGCGTCGGTCTCCCCTTCGAAGATTTCGGGAATGCCGCCCACGCGGGTCGCAACAATCGGCCTTTGCGCGGCGATTGCCTCAAGCACGGCGTAGGGCATGGATTCCGCCCGCGACGGAACCACGAAAATTCTGGCGAGCGCGAAGGCCT
>JAGRLL010000062.1:0-3269 GCA_020441855.1 Nitratireductor sp. | reverse complement strand
AGGTAGTTGTCCTTGTCGGGACCGTCGCCAACGAAGTGGGCGGTAATTTCGCGGCCTTGCTTGCGCAGCGTTGCCAGCGCCTCCAGAAAGAGATCCGGCCCCTTAAGGTCCCGCATCATGCCCATATAAAGAAAGTCGGCCGGATCTCCGGTTTCGGCCACGGGCTCGAACTCTGCCGGGGTCAGCCCGTTATAAGCCAGGGTTTGCGGGCAATGCGGGGTCCCAACCTTGGTTGCATAACCCTGCGCCTCATAGCGGCTGACGAAGATCAGCCGGTCGGTCAGCCTCTCCAGCATTCTCTCGAGCATGAAGTAGAGCCGGCCCGACAGCGACCCTGCATCGTAGTGGATCGAGCCGCCATGCGGTGTGTAGAGACGGGCTACGCCAGAACCTGATGCCCGTAACGCTGTGCCGATGATCCGTGCATAGGCGCCGCCCTTGGCGCCGTGGCCATGCACGATATCCGGCTGCAATCGCTTGAGTTCCTTGAAGGTGCGGTAAAGCACGACCAGATCGCCCGGCGTGACCGCGCGTCTCATCGGGATGCGGATCAGGCCGAGATCGAGTTCGGAGCGGATTGCATCGAACAATCCTTCCTCGAAATCCCCGCCGGTCGAGGAATCGCAAAGGATCGCCACCGAATGGCCGGCATGGCGCTGTGCGGCGACCAGATCGCGCACATGGCGGAAGATGCCGCCCACGGGGGAGCGGAAGCAATGGACGATGCGTAACTTGTCGGCCTTGCCCATTGCCCGCCTCGGCGCCAATTGGTGTCTGAAAGCTAGAACAGCCGCTCACGTACATAGATCGTGTCGCCGGGAAGAATAGGATCGCTGAGCGGCACCCTGCCGTTGAGCACGCGTCCGTTGATCTGACGGGTGATGTCGGCATTGTCCTGCAGGCCGCGCGGCGTGAATCCGCCAGCTATGGCGATGGCGTTCTGCACGGTCATGCCCGGCACGTAGGTATATTGTCCCGGTGAGGTGACCTCACCCATGATGAAGAAGGGCCGATAACGGTCGATCTCGACCGAAACGTCGGGATTGCGCACGAAGCCCGCACGCAGTTTTTGCGCGATCGATGCCTCCAGTTCCTGCGGTGTGAGACCACGCGCGGTGACCGAACCGATCAGCGGGAAGGCGACGAAACCCGCCTTGTCGATATTGTAGGTGTTGGTGAGATCCGTCTGGCCGAACACGGTGATGCGCAGCCGGTCGCCGGCATCCAGGCGATAGGGCTCGGTCAGCACCTTGTGGAAGGATTCGTCAACGGGCCGGTACGTCGAACATGCCGACAGCGTCAGAGCCGAAAGCAGGGCGATTGCGATTGCCAGGATCCATTTACGCAGCATGACATTTCCCGAATTGGTCGACCGGAAGGCCAGGATGGCGCGGTCGGCCTTCCACCGGTGCGCGCCTGCCTCTTTCGCCCATTAACGCCAGTTATGGTTAATGGTGAGTAAAGCCGGGCACCTAGGGCGCGTTGTCGGGTTAACGGGAAATTAACAAGTATTAACAGAGCGTTATCGGATGACGCCAGGAAGTCGCCATCCGATGGTTTCTTAACTTCGTGGTTACCATAACGCTTCATGCTTCGGTCAGGAATTGTCCGACGGCCGTCCCCCGAAGCAAGAGCGGGTCGGCGATGTGGAGTGTGTCTTTATGTCAGGTAGCCGTGATCTGAACGCCGACGTCGATATCGACATCATGGGCCTCATGTCCGAGGTCTGGAAAAGGCGCTGGCTCATCCTCGCGCTCACCTTGCTGACAGGGGTGGCGCTGCTGTTCGCGCTTTCCTTCGTCGAGCCCCGCTACAAGTCGAGCGCGCGCATTCTCATCGAAAAGCGCGAATCGGTTTTCACCCGTCGCGCGGACAGCGACTATTCATCGTCCGGCAGCCAGTTCGACGAACAGGCAATCGGCAGTCAGGTGCAGGTTCTTGGTTCCGACGACATCGCGCTCAAGGTCATCGATTCGCTCGGACTGGCCGACCGCAAGGAATTCACCGGTTCCGCGGAGCCTTCGTTTCTCGACAATGTCCTGATCAGCCTCGGCATGAAGAGCCAGGTTGTCGCCGACGCCGTCCAGTCGGAATTGCTCAAGGCATTCCACAAGCGTCTTTCGGTCTATGCGGCCGAGAAGTCGCGTGTGCTCGTCGTCGAATTCTGGTCCTACGATTCCGAACTTGCGCAATCCGTTCCCAATGCGATTGCCAACGAATATTTGCAGATCACCAAGCAGGCGAAGCTGGATGCGAATGTCGAGGCGACCGACTGGCTCGGGCCCGAGATCGAGGAATTGCGCACCAAGGTGCGAGATGCCGAGGCGAAAGTTGCCGAATTCCGCTCCAGTTCCGACATCCTGGTCGGCAACAACAATGCGCTGCTGTCCACCCAGCAATTGTCGGAAGCGTCCTCGGAGCTTTCACGATTGCGCGCCGACCGCTCGGCGGTGGAGGCCAAGGCGCAGTCGATCCAGGCGGCGTTGAAGGAGGGCGGATCGCTCGATGCCATTCCGGAGGTGATCGCTTCGCCTCTGATCCAGCGCCTGCGTGAACGTCAGGTCGCATTGCAGGCCGAGATTTCGGAATTGTCGACGACCTTGTTGCCCAACCATCCGCGCATAAAGGCGCTGCGTTCGCAGCTTGCCGATTTCGACGCACAGATCCGTATGGCCGCGCGCGACATCCAGCGCAGCCTTGAGAACAATGTCGGCGTGGTCCGCGCCCAGGAGACGGTGCTGCTCAAGGAGATCGACCGCCTCAAGGCCGAGGCGGCGAGGGTGGGCGAGGCGGAAGTGGAATTACGCGCACTGGAACGCGAGGCCGCCGCCCAGCGCGAATTGCTGGAAAGCTATCTCACGCAATACCGCGAGGCGGCGAGCCGTCAGAACCGCGAATATTTGCCTGTCGATGCGCGGATCATCTCGCGGGCCGTCCGACCGGCGGAATCCTATTTCCCGAAGGTCGTGCCCTTTGCGATCGCCGGAATGGTGACCATGGTGGTGCTCTCCGTGGTTGGCGTTCTGGCCTGGGCGCTGATGAGCGGGCGTGCCTTCAAGCCGGTCGGCGCCATGCCCGCCGACTTCGTGCCGGAACGCGTCGTACTTCCCGAGATCGAGCCATACGATGCCGACGAGCGTTACGGGGATGACGATGCTGCCGGCAGGCCCGGGGACGACGATGGTTTCGACGTCTCGCCACCCTTCGAGACCGAGATCGCGCCTGGTCCCAAGTACGAGTCCCGTTCTGAGGACTTGGCCGGCGACTTG
>JAGRLL010000061.1 GCA_020441855.1 Nitratireductor sp. | reverse complement strand
TTCAAAGGGAATGGATGAGGTGTGACAAAAGTCACATCGGCCCGCCGCAGCCTCGCCTATATTCAATTCATAGGGACCTGAACCACCCCGAAAACATCGACCTCCTCCTGAAAAAGAACAACCCGGCCTCAAAGCCGGGTTTTCTTTTTGGCATGTTCCATCGATTGGCCGGTCAGGCGAGTGCATCCTTCCCGTCTGTGCCTGGTGGACCGTAGACGGCGCGCGCGCGTTCCTCGAATGCGTGGGTGAAGCGCTTGAACGCTGTATCGAACATCGCGCCCATCACCATGCCCAGCATGCGGCTGGCGAACTCGTAGTCGATGTCGAAATGGACGTTGCAACTCCCTGAACCACTTGCCGGCTCACCGGCCGGTCCCGTCTCCTCGAAACGCCAGCGATTGTCGAGCCGCTTGAATGGCCCGTCGAGGAAACTGACATCGATGGTCAGCGCCGGGCGGTTCAGCACCACGCGCGAGGTGAAAGTCTCTCGAATTGCCTTGTAGCCGACCGTCATGGACGCAACGAGCAGTTCCACATCCCCCTTCTGCCGGCGCTCGCGCACGCGCAGCGCCTCGCATAGCGGCAGGAATTGCGGGTATTGCTCGACATCGGCGACGAGATCGAACATCTTTTCGGCGCTATAGGGTACGGGATGAACCCGTGTGATCTGCGGCAAGGTCGTTCAGGCCGAAGCGGACAGGGCCTGCCGCGCCGCTTTCAGTTTGGCGAAGTCTTCGCCGGCGTGATGCGAAGAGCGGGTGAGCGGGCTAGATGAGACGAGCAGGAAGCCCTTGGCCTTCGCGATGGTCGCATAGGAATCGAATTCTTCCGGCGTCACAAAGCGTTTCACGGGATGGTGCTTGCGGCTCGGTTGCAGATATTGCCCGATGGTCAGGAAGTCGACATCGGCCACCCGCAAGTCGTCCATGAGTTGCAGCACCTCGTTGCGCTCCTCGCCCAGGCCGACCATGATTCCCGACTTGGTGAACATCGTCGGGTCGATCTCCTTGACCCGCTGGAGCAGCCGGATCGAGTGGAAGTAGCGCGCACCGGGCCTGACCGTGAGATAGTTTGAGGGCACTGTCTCCAGATTGTGATTGAAGACGTCGGGCCTTGCGGCGACAACGGCTTCCAGCGCCCCCTCCTTGCGCAGGAAGTCGGGTGTCAGGATCTCGATCGTGGTGGCGGGAGAGGCCGCGCGGATTGCCTGGATGGTTTCCACGAAATGTTGCGCGCCGCCATCGTCGAGGTCGTCGCGATCGACGGAGGTGATCACGACGTGTTCAAGCCCAAGCTTGGCAACCGCCGTGGCGACATTCTCGGGTTCGTGGCGGTCGAGCGGCGCCGGCAGGCCGGTGCGCACATTGCAGAAGGCGCATGCCCGCGTGCAGGTGTCGCCCATGATCATCATGGTCGCGTGCTTCTTGGACCAGCATTCGCCGATATTCGGGCAGCCTGCTTCTTCGCAAACCGTAACGAGCGCGTTCTCGCGCACGATCTTTCGGGTTTCCTCGTAGACCGGCGAACCGCCTGCCTTTACCCGAATCCATGCCGGCTTGCGTACAACTTCGCTGTCCGCGCGATGCGCCTTCTCGGGATGACGCGGTCGTTCGGACGTTTCGCGCCCAATCGTGTCGAGCACAGTCACCATGCCAAGGGTCGTCCTTTCGTACCAGTCTGTTTCAGTCGGAACGCTTGCCCTGCTCGCTGCGGCCGAACAGCCACAGGATGAAGATCGCGCCGACGGTGGCGACCACCAGATTGCCGAGGAAGCCGTAGAACGAGATCTTCAGCAAACCGGCCAGCGTTCCACCGACAAAGGACCCGGCGATGCCGACCAGAACGTTGGTCAGCAGGCCGTGATCGCGGTTCATCGCGCGTTCGGCCAGCCAGCCGGCGATGGCGCCGATGAGCAGCATGCCGAAGAAGCCGACCCCCGGCATGCCCAAGATTCCAAAACCCTCATGCATGATAGAAATGTCCCGAAATGAGGTTTCGCTTCAGGTGATCAGCCGCGCAAGGATCACAACCACGATGGCGCCGATGGCCGAGGTGATGATCTGGTTGACGATGGCGTTGCCCGTTCCGATCTTCACGCCGAGCGCGTTGAGCAGGAACCCGCCGACGAATGCGCCGATAACGCCGATGACCATGTAATAGATCAGTCCACCGCCGCCGCCGACGATGAGGCTTGCCAGAAAGCCGGCGACAATGCCGATTACCAGGAATACCAGGAGTGCCTTCGCGTCCATTTCATTCTCTCCCTGAGTTCTTGTTGGCCGGTGTCCCGGCGCCTCGTCCCAAAAGGGTGCCGCGCACGAGCCAGTTGTCAGAAGTGCGCTCACTTATTCAGATTGCGCGTTCCAAACCATGCCCCGATAAACGCACCCACAATGGCGATCGCGATATGGATAAGCGGATTACCGCCCAGAACATAATACATGGCGAGCCCGATTGCGACGCCGAAGACGATTGCGATGACGATATGCCGTGGTGCCATGCCGTTTCTCCGCCAGCCTTTGCCTGAGCCCTTCCCTTGCGCCTAGGCGTTGAGTTTGCGCCCATAGGCGTCGAGCACGCTTTCCTTCATCATCTCCGAGAGCGTCGGATGCGGGAAAACCGTGTGCATCAGTTCCTCTTCCGTCGTCTCGAGGTTCATCGCGACGACAAAACCCTGGATCAGTTCCGTAACTTCCGCGCCCACCATGTGCGCGCCCAGCAATTGCCCGGTCTTCTTGTCGAAGATCGTTTTGATAAGGCCCTGATCCTCGCCCAGCGCGATCGCCTTGCCGTTGGCGATGAACTGGAAACGCCCGACATTCACTTCGTGGCCGGCCTCCTTCGCCCTGGCTTCGGTCAGGCCGACCGAGGCGATTTGCGGGTGGCAATAGGTGCAGCCGGGTATCTTGGATTTGTCGAGCGCATGTACACCTTTGACACCGGCGATCTTCTCGACACAGATGACGCCTTCGTGCTCGGCCTTGTGCGCCAGCATGGGAGGGCCGGCGACATCGCCGATGGCGTAGATACCGGGTACGTCGGTCTTGCCGTAGCCGTCGACGACGACGCAGCCGCGATCCGTCTTCACGCCAAGCGCTTCAAGA
This sequence comes from Nitratireductor sp., assembly GCA_020441855.1. Classification (GTDB taxonomy): domain Bacteria; phylum Pseudomonadota; class Alphaproteobacteria; order Rhizobiales; family Rhizobiaceae; genus BOKV01. The sequence continues at coordinate 2,919 of JAGRLL010000061.1, read as the reverse complement.
CCGATATTCTCGATATTGCCCTGCACGCCGACGGCGGAAATCAGCTTCTCGGCTTCGAGTTTCTGCGTCTCGCCGTTTTTCGTCTCCACATGAGCGACGATGCCACCGGCGGTCTTATCGACCTTGGTCACCTTCGCCTCGGTCAGGAATTTGAGACCCTGCTTTTCAAACTGCTTGCGCGCCAGCTTGGCGATCTCGGCGTCCTCGACGGGCAGGATTTGCGGTAGCAATTCGACTACGGTCACGTCCGCGCCCAGCGCGCGGTAGAAGCTTGCGAATTCGATGCCGATGGCGCCCGAACCCACGACGAGCAGCGACTTCGGCAGCGCCGTGGGCACCATCGCCTCGAAGTACGTCCACACGAGGCGCCCGTCAGGCTCCAGACCCGGGACGACGCGCGGACGCGCGCCCGTGGCCAGAATGACGTGCTTGGCCTGGTAGGTCCCCGCCGCCAGCGTCCCCTTCGGCACGGGCGCCTGGGGTTGCATCGGCTGCTTCTGCGGGGTGCGGACCGTGACCTGGCCCGGGCGATCGATCTTCGCTTCACCCCAGATCACCGAGACCTTGTTCTTGCGCAGCAGGAAGCCGACGCCGCCGTTGAGTTGTGTCGACACGGCCCGCGACCGCTTCACGATGGCGGGGATATCGGGCTTGAGGTTCCCCTCCAGGCTGAGGCCGTAGTCCTTGGCGTGCTGGCCCAGGTGCAACACTTCGGCCGAGCGCAACAGCGCCTTCGTCGGAATGCATCCCCAATTCAGGCAAATGCCGCCCAGATGCTCGCGTTCCACGATCGCCGTGCGAAAGCCCAATTGCGCGGCACGGATGGCCGTGACGTAGCCACCAGGGCCTGCACCGATGACGATCACATCGAAGGACGTCTCTGACATGGACTGGCTCAACCTTTCAGAACACAGATTCCGCAGTGGCCTCTACTGAACACCAAATGGGCCCCGACGGCCAGTCGGAACCCATTGCGATGCTTCTGTCGATTGGAACGCGCGTGCCTCGTGTCAGACGTGGCAACGACCGCCCAGATACTGCCCCAGCAGATTATTGTAGCGATCGACGTCGGCCTTGTCGCCGGGCGACAGCTTGCGACCGGACTGCGACGCCTCGATCTTGGAGGGTACGCCCCTGGAGTCCATGCGATTGAGCTCCGCACGGATCGTCTGGCAGCTTTGCCCCTGCGGCAGCGGACGATACCCGGGATCGCCACCGCCAGCACTCTCGGCAGCACATCCTGCCAACAGGACTGCGCCCGTGACACAGAGAATGCCGCACGCAGACCGGCCGAACTGACCCATGAGGTAGGCTCCTTGGTAGCGATAGATTTGGTTGGGGCGACTCTGCGGGCGCCAACGAAACCTATCGTCGCCAATCACGCCCTCTGTTGCAAGCCTTGCAACACCACCCCCGCACCTCCTCGGGAACGGGATGCAAAGCTGCAACAATGCAGGGCGTGACTAGAACGATGAATTACTGCGATTTTGCGACAGTGGTCTCCGTGGCCTTCGCCGCTGCTGCGGTCGCCTTGGCCTTGGCTTTGTTAGCCGCTGCATCCGCAGCCGCCTTGCTGACCGCCTTGGTTGCGACCGGCTTGGCAGCAGGCACTGCCGCCGCCTTCGCAGAGACCGGGAAGGTCGTGCACTTGGCCTGGAATTCCGTGCTGGCCTTGGTGTACTCGGACATCTTGCCGAGCGACTCGCGCTTCACGTTGACGGTCTTGGTCTTGCCGTGAGACGCCTGATCGACCCGGTCCGTCACGCCGTCCTGGCGGATGGAATCCATCTTCGCAGCGAGCGCGGCGCAAGCGGGATCGACTTTCGGCTTGGCGGGGGCGATCGACGCCGTGGTGTTCGCCGGGGCGAGAATATTCTCGCTCGCGCATGCGCCAAGCGTAAGGGCCAGTCCGAGAACGACGGGCGCGGTCAAGATTTTCATCGAAGGCATGAGGTGCTTCCTGATAAGGCTCGTCCTTTCGGAGCGAGAGCTCGACATGTTTCAACCAACGCCTACTCGCTATCGACCTAAGGCCCCCCAGCCGCGGGCGACAAGCACCTGGAGCAAGTTAGCCCCAGGTTATGGCCGAGTTGCAATGGAAACGTGCAGATATCGAAGGGCTGTGGCGATTAAACCACATTTTGGAAGTTACGAGTCGCTGAAAAACATCTTTGAAGCGTCACGCTGTCGCACATGGCGTTGCGACAGCCCGCCCAGAATCACTAATCGCCGAAAATCGCCGGCAACCACCACAAGCGCCGCATCAAGGGAGCCGGCCGAAGCCTTCAGACCAGCATGCGCACGGGATCGTCGACCAGCATGCGGAATGCGTTCAGCAGTTCCGCGCCTATGGCGCCGTCGACCGCACGGTGGTCGCACGACAGCGTGACGGACATGACGGTGCCGACTTGCAGGCTGTCGCCCACGACGACCGGGCGCTTCTCTCCTGCGCCGACCGCCAGGATGGTGGCATGCGGCGGGTTGATCACGGCATCGAAATTCTTGATGCCGTACATGCCCAGGTTCGAGATCGACGTCGTGCCGCCCTGGTATTCGTGCGGCTGCAGGCGGCGGCGGCGCGCGCGATCGGCCAGATCCCGCATCTCGTTGGAGATCTCGCCGAGCGTCTTCAGTTCCGCGTGCCTGATGATCGGGGTGAACAGCCCGCCCTCCACCGCCACCGCGACGCCGACGTCGGAATGGCGATGCCGCAGCATGCCTGCTTCGGTCCAGGTCGCATTGCCGGCAGGGACGGCCTGCAGCGCCAGTGCCCAGGCCTTGATGATGAAATCGTTCACCGAGAGCTTGTAGGCGCGTGGCCCCTCTTTCGGTGAGGCCGCATTGATGCGCTCGCGCGCCGACAGCAGGTTGTCGAGGCGGCAGTCGAGCGTCATGTAGAAGTGCGGAATGGTCTGCTTG
>JAGRLL010000060.1 GCA_020441855.1 Nitratireductor sp. | reverse complement strand
GTCAGTTCTCAACGGAAATCAACAACCGATCTTGTCTAGGCGAAGCCGGCGAAGATTGGACCGCAACCAGACGCCATCCCGGATTACATCTTCGCCATCCAGAGCCATCGAGCCGGATGACGGGACAAGAATGCAGCCGATGACATTGAGCAACGTCGTTTTTCCTGACCCCGAAGGCCCCAGCAGAGCCACGACTTCACCTGGATAGATGTCGAGCGACACGTCGCGAAGCGCGTCGACACGAGTCTCTCCTTCGCCGAAATGTTTTGAGATGCCCTGAAGTTCGACGAGCGGGCGTCCGGAACTGGCATCAGTCATGTCAACCGCCTAAAGCCGTTGCCGGATCGACCCTGAGCGCCACGCGCACGCCAAGGCCGCTGGACACGAGACACACCGCGAAAACGATCAGGCCGAGTGTGATGACGTTGTCTACTTCCAATACGACACGCCTGGGGAAATAATCTTTGATGTTGAGGATCAGAGTGGCACCAACGAAGAAACCTATCGCGCCGAGCGCCACAGCTTGCTGCACGATCATGGCGATAATCGCGCGGTCCGGCGCGCCGATGAGCTTCAACGTGGCGATCTGCTTCAGTTTTTCAATCGTCATCGTGTAGATGATGAGGGCTATGATCACAGCCGAAACGGTAAGCAAAAGCGAAGTGAACAAGCCGATCTGCCTTCGGGCACGGTCGACCAGCGAGCGCGTAAGAATTGTCTCCTGACCTTCCTGGGTTATTGCCGTCACGTGTTTCCAGCGACGCACCGTCTCCGCGACGGCCTCTGGCGCGGCATTCGGGTGCAGCCTTGCAACTACGGCATTGACGGAGTCGCGGCTCGAGCTGCCGCCGCCGCGGGCGATCTCCACCCGGGCAGCGGGCGGCGCGAGATCGAACTGCAATTCCTGCGCATCGGAGAGCGTAATGTAAATCGCCGGATCTCCGCCGGAGTTGACCTGGTTCTGCGTCAGCCCGACGACCACGAAACGGTTGCGCCCCAGATCGATTCGGTCGCCAATCGCCAAACCCGCACTTTTGTCGGCGACCATCTCGAAATGGTTTCGGGCAATGTGACGGCCCTCGATCACCGCTGGTGGACCGCCCGGTCGGGTCGGCTCATAGCCGATCACGTAGAGCCGAAGCTTCTGGCCCGCATAGACGGTTTCCACAGTCTGATAAGTGATGCTTCCCGCGCTCTCCACACCGGCAATCCGGGCGATCGCCTCCCTCATGTCTGCGGGAATCCGGGAGGCTTCGGCAAAAGGACCCCGCGTATTTGCCTCCACGACCCACAAGTCGACGGCCGGTGCGCGGGCGATCGTCAACGCGTCAGCTACAAGTCCTCTATAGATCCCGATCATCGCGAGGACGACACCCAGCAGGAGGCCGAGACCGATACAGGTCAGCAGAAAGCGACCAAGGTTATGCCTTATGTCTTTGTAGGCGAGGTTCATTCGTCGCCCTCGATCGCACGAACCGCGCGACCATCGCGGAAGCCGTTTTCCAGTTGCGTGACGACCCTTGTTCCTTCTTTCAGTCCAGCGACGATTTCGAGCCGCGCGTCCTCGGTCCTGTGTCGGAACCGAACAGTCTGTCTTAGCAAATGGCCGTTATCGACCGTCCAAACCGAGCCGCGACGGCCGTCATAACCCTTTACTGCGGCTTCGGGCACGAGAAGGGCATTGTCGAGACTGGCGACTGTAATCCAGAATTCAACCTGCTCCCCGAGATATACGCGTGGCGGTGGATTGTTGCCCTTGATATAGACGCGACGCTCTTCCGTGACACGATCGCTCTCCAGGTCGATGCGCACCACTTCGCCAGTAAATGCATCCTGCGGGCGTGAGCGAAGGCGCGCATCGACATGCTGCCCTTCATGAAGGAATCCCGCGCGGGCCTCATCGACATAAGCCAGTCCCCAGTATGAACCGACACCGATAAGTGTGAATATCGGCTCGCCTGCCTTGACGACCGTGCCGAGTTCCTTGTGCCGGGCGATTGCAAGCGCGTCATAGGGTGCGCGAAGCGTCCTGTGACGCAACATCGTCTCCTCGAACTGAAGTTGCGCGCGCGCATCGGCCAGCTGGGCTTCGGCGCTCGCGACCTCGCTGCGCGCTAATGCGACATCCGCTCGCGCGACGGCTTCTTCCAGCGCGGCGTCTTCAGCAATTTGTTCGGACACGACATTGCGCTCAGCAAGCTTTTGCTGCCGCCGATTGGTTTGTTGTTTTTGTGCAAATACGGTATTTGCCTTTCGCAGACTTGCTTGCGAGCGCTCGACATTGACGTGGCCCACCTGCAAGGCGGCCCGCGCTTTCGCGACCTTTGCCTCCTGCTCGCCAGCATTGAGATGAGCCAGCAACTGACCCTTCTTGACATGATCGCCATGATCGACATGAAGCTCGTCAAGCGTTGCGCCAACCTCAAATCCGATGTCCGAACGGATCCGGGCTTCTACAGTACCCAAGCCGAAAACACGGACAGCGACATTCCTCTCGTGCGATGCCGTTTCCACACGCAAGGGGCGGTTGGTGGATATGGCAATACCAGCGGCAAAAGATGCCAACAAACCTGCGGCGATTAGCGCATTTCTTACTATCGGTTTGCGGAATATCGCTCTGAGAACTCCCGACGGCTCAGACTTCATACGCCTTGTCCTTAAACGGGGCCATTTCTTCGGGCGTCATCAAGATTTACGCGCTCGTATTACTCGGTGGACGATCAAGGCAATTGAGATCCATGCCACGCTACGTAGTGTCAGCGCCCCAACAGTTCGTATCTCGTATGCACCGCCACTGAGGAGATAAAGACCGAATACGAAGAACAGCAGAACCGTTGCGGCGGCGATCAGAACCGACAGCCAAACGCTCCAAGAATATCGCATCCATATTCCGAAACCGGCAACGCAATAGGTAAAGCCGGCGAAGAAATTGAACCAAAGAACGAACGGTACGATTTCGCCGGCGGCCATCCGGATGTGAGGTCCGCCAAACAGGATCCACCCACCCGACATGATCGTCACCAAGCCAAACACAATCGCCAATATACCACTGCCAATAATCATCGCGCGGCTTGCCGGAGTCTCCCTCATCATCGCTCTCCAGTTCCACAAGCGGATGTCGCTCGGAGCATTGAACGCGTATTTGTAGATCGAAAATTGTGGACCGGCGTTGATCCAACGCAAACACGTTGTCTACAAGATAAAACCCGTTTGCAGTTCATCGGATGAACGGAAAGGGTCAAAAGTGCCGCGAGTGCGGCTCGGCAACTGCTCCAAATACGACATCTGCTTGATGTCCGCTTCGGCGACGGGCATCCCTAAACCTGCCAGTCCCCAATCGGCCCCATACGAGACGTTCGCACACCGCAGCTAGACGGCAGCTTCGTCCGCAGAACGCAGGCCTGCCACAGCTTCCCGGACTGCCACTGGATCAAGCTGAAGGTGACTCATCCACTGGAGTTGATCATGCGTGAGATCAAGAGACGAACGCGGTTGGTCGGCGCTTTCCGACGACAAGTCCTGCCTGAACCTTTCTGCTGCCCCGCTGCGCCACATCGGGGGATCGCAATGGTCGACCCGACGCTACGTGAAGATTGACAAGTTTAACGAGATTGAAACCAACGGAGTCGTGGTGGCATAAAGAAAGTTCGAAGGGTTCTGGACACTGCCGAGGGGCGTTGCGCGTCCGTTTCCTTTCCGAGGACAGCCTCCGGAATTGGAGACGTTTTTGCGTCATCTGTTGGCGGGCGTACTCTGTATCTGATCTGGGCGGGATTCGGTCGTGCCACTTTCTCAAATGTAGCAATTGTAACTCAGATACAAAAAGAACAAAGCGATGCGATGAATAAACCTTAGATTACTCCAAGCATTCGCATAGCTTCGGCGACACGCACGAAACCCGCAATATTTGCGCCTAGTACATAGTCTCCTGGGGCGCCGAACTCGTCGGCCGTTTCAGCGCAATGATCATGAATATTCTGCATGATCTGGGCGAGTCGCTCTTCGGTTTGCTCGAAGCTCCAGCGATCTCGGCTAGCGTTCTGTTGCATTTCGAGCGCCGACGTCGCAACACCACCGGCATTCGCAGCCTTCCCGGGCCCGAATAGGATATTTGCCTTTCGCAGGACACGGACAGCCTCGGGAGTGCATGGCATGTTTGCGCCTTCCCCTACCGCCTCTACGCCATTTTGGACCAGCTTTCTTGCATCTCTGCCGGAAAGCTCGTTCTGGGTTGCGGAGGGCATCGCTACTTGGCAAGGCAGATCCCAGATTGATCCTTTGCCGATCGGAACAAAGTGCGCGCCAGCACCTTTTAGTCGAGCATATTCCGAGATGCGCTCCTGCCGTATGATTTTGATCTCCTGAAGTAGCGGCAGATCAATTCCGGTCTCATCGACGACATAACCGCTGGAATCGGAACAGGCTATTACCTTGCCGCCAAAGGACTGAACCTTTTCGATGCTGTGAATGGCGACATTGCCTGCACCTGAGACCACTACGCGCTTGCCGTCGAAACTAGACTTGCGGGTTTCCAGCATGGCTTTTGTAAAATAGGTATTGCCGAAGCCCGTAGCTTCGGTGCGGGCGCGCGATCCACCATAGGCGATTGCTTTACCAGTTATGACGCCCGCCTCGTAACGGTTCGACAGGCGTTTGTACTGACCAAAGAGATAGCCAATCTCGCGTCTGCCAACACCAATGTCTCCCGCTGGCACGTCGGTCTGCTCGCCAAGGTGACGAAAGAGCTCAGTCATCAAAGACTGGCAAAAACGCATGATTTCACCGTCGGATTTGCCCTTGGGATCGAAATCTGAGCCCCCTTTTCCGCCACCTATTGGTAAACCAGTCAACGCGTTCTTGAATATCTGCTCGAAGCCCAAGAACTTTATGATGCCGATATTGACTGACGGGTGAAAACGCAACCCGCCCTTGTAGGGACCAAGAGCCGAATTGAACTGAACGCGAAAGCCACGGTTGATTTGAGCCTTGCCTTGATCATCCACCCAGGGGATCCGGAATATGATCTGACGTTCGGGTTCACATATACGTTCGATCAGCGCTTGCTCGAGATAGTCCGGGTTTTTGGCAATTACTCGTCCGAGACTCTCCATCACTTCGTGAACGGCTTGATGGAATTCCGGTTCTCCGGCATTGCGTTGTACTACTTTTGCAAGGATGGGTTGCAATTTTTCGTCGATATTGTTCATTTCAAGTCTTTATTCAGATGGTTTTTTCCAAGTCGCCCGAGAATTTGAGCGCGTGCTCCGCTCTCAGGCCACATTCCGCATTGCCATTTCCGTCAAGGGACATGTGTGCTTTCGTCTGTTACGATTAGGTCGAGCGGAATGCCGTGCGGTTGCGGATAAATGGTCTTCAGATGCACCGCTTCAAAACCAATTCCAATTGTGAACGGTTTTGGTTTCTGCGTCGCCAACGTCCGGTCGAAATAGCCGCCACCGTAGCCGAGGCGATATCCATCGGGCATCCAGCCAACCAATGGGGCGAGCACAATCTCGGGGGCACGACAGGAGCGTCGATAGGCGGAACAAGGAGGTTCCAGTCGCCTCGCACCATCCTAGAGTGCGGTGTCCATGAAACCGGCAGCAGGCCATAAAGCTTCCTTTGCGCAAGTTCCATCTGATGACGATTACCGAACTCCACCCACTGTTCGCGATGAGCGTGAAACCAGTACCTCGGACCATCACTTGGTACGGCCTCCTTGCACCAAACGGACATTCGGACGACATCCCTGGACAGATCGCGTGGCCAAACACGGTCGACAAGGATGCGCTTTCCATCCGAATCTCGCGCCGCCCGATAGATTCACTTGATTAGGCACGCTCGACAGGATCGTTCGGACCGGGTGGCCTTGGCGGTGTCAGCATCTCCGATGGTTGTGCCGAACTCACGTTTATTGCTGTTAATAGGTATTGTAAATACCAATATGCTTGGACGAGATCAAATGCGTATCACTTCTTTTTTGTTGTCGATGCTGGCTCCCTGCGGGCCGGCCAGAAGATCGGCTTCCCGGTATCGCCGTTTCCGGCGCGTCAGGATCGAAAGGAAAAGCCACAAATCTTCCGCAATCTGGTCGGTCGCGTGTCCGCTGGTCTCTGTCGGGGTAGAGTACTCGTTATAGAAGTGGCGGTGGATCATTCCATGGAGTTTGGGGTTCTCCGGTACCAAGCATCAAGCTCCTCCAGTAGACCAAGCCATTTCAGCAGTCTTGTCGCGTCATCTGATTTGTAGTTGAAAGCCATGATTTTTTCGGGGTCTCGGATACCGCAATTTGCAAGCACTGTTCTGACGCTTACACCAGAGCGTTCAGGGAGCGGAATAAGACGCAACTGTTCAGCAATATTGAGTGATTTGTGCGGATAGTGTTTTTCAAGCGAAAGAACGACATTTATCAATGGTAACGTGAGCGTTTCGTGGTCTGGTTCCGTATAGAGTATCTCGATAAGAGTGCGAAGATGAGGATAGCTTGCAAGAAAACGGTAGACGCTGCCAATCCCCTGGACCACCTTTTTCCTGTCGGTGGCGGCAAGTAGGGCTCCTGTACTGCCAGCACCATAAATCCGCAAACCTCTCTCGGAAGCAGCCGAAATCTCATTCGATTCGATTCGAATTCCGTCGTCCAGTACTCCGTCAATTATTCCAATACGAACAGGTGTTCGAATCATGTCTAGATTACCGCGTCTGATTGGCGGCAGATATCGAGCTTTGAGAATCGCTTGCGCGCGTTCTATTGGCAGGGTTGGACCCAGGAAAATCACCGGAGATGCCTGTTCGATCGATTCCTGTGCTCCAATCTTCGGATTGGGAAAATTCATCATAGGCTCCATCATTGCGACGCAAGGCGCCGCATCAAGTGAACCGCAAATGTTCAGTTTTCCCGGAGCGGTGTGCGGATTCCGTTTGGCCCGCTCCGGGAAAGACGGCGACCTTTCCCGGCGAGCCTCGAAATCCTGATGAAGGTATCCATGCACATGCTGTTGACGAGTTGCCTTTTTGTATTATCGTTCCACCGGAGCGGTTTTTTGTGCCGTGAACACTTCGGCTCGGTGGTCTGCTGTGCCCAATGAACCGTCAGAAGTCTTTGCACCCACCGGAATGTAACACCTCGAAAAGCGGCTCCCGAGACGTGTCAGGATTTCGTAGCCAATAGTCCCTGCGGACGCGCCCACGTCATCCAGTGTCTGCTGACAGCCGATAATTTCAACAAAGTCGTCCCTCCCCGGAGGCTCCGGACAATCCGTAACGTCAACAACAATGCTGTCCATCGAGACGCGGCCGACGAAGGGCATTTTCTGGCCCCGAAAAATGGCCGTTCCCGCAGCATTTCGTGGCCAGCCATCTGCGTATCCAAGAGATATCGTCGCCAGCCTCGACCTCCGTTTGGTATGAACGATGTGGCCGTACCCAACGCCGGTATGAGG
>JAGRLL010000384.1 GCA_020441855.1 Nitratireductor sp. | reverse complement strand
GGATGGCGGTAGAGCTGGGTCTCGACCTCGACCGGATAGATGTTGTGGCCGCCCGTGATGATGACGTCCTTCTTGCGGTCGACGATGAACAGATAGCCGTCCTCGTCCACATAGCCGAGATCGCCGGATCGCCAGCCTTCCGGGCCGAAGGCCTCCGCAGTCGCCTTGTCGTCCTGCCAGTAACCTTCAGCGACGCAATCGCCGCCGATGATGACTTCCCCGATTTCGCCCGCCGGAACCTCGGCGTCGTTGTCGTCGACAACCTTGATGCGCGAACTGCCGACGGGCAAGCCGGCCGAGCCCGGCTTGCGCACGCCCATGGTGGGTTCCATCACGTTCTGGCCGCAGGTCTCCGTCGAACCGTAAACCTGCGATACGCGCGCGCCGCTCAGGGATTCGAAACGCTGGATGACCGGCTGGGGCACCGGTGAACCGCCGGTCGTGCAAACGCGAAGGGAGGTCAGGTCGTGCTTGTCCGGGTCCAGTTCGTTGACCATGTAGACATACATGGTCGGCGTACCGCAGAAATAGGTCGTTTGATATTTTGCGATGTCGGCAAGCACGCGCTGCGTGTCCCAGCGCTCATGCAGCACAATGGTGCCACCGCAATAAAGGCAGAGATTGAGCGTGACGTTGAGGCCGTAATTGGTGAACAGCGGCACCGCGCACAGATAGATCTCCTCACCGAAGCGGTTGCGGTGGGAGACCATCATGTCGCGCAGGGTGGAACCGATGGCGAAGTGCGACTGCGCGGTTCCCTTGGGCCTGCCCGTCGTGCCCGACGTGAAGAACAGGCAGGCGGTGTCGCGCGGGTCGCAGACCCGGTCTTCGAAGGTGTCCGGTGCCCTGGCCATCATCGCTTCGAGGTCGTCGGCACTGCCGTCGCCGCTTGCCACAAGACAGTGCTCCAGCGTCTGCAATTCGTCGCGGATTTCGGCGAAATACGGCCAGGTGCTCGTGTCGGCGACAATCGCCTTCATGCCGGCGTGCGGAATGATCTGGCGCAATTCGGCGTGCCGGAACATCGCGCTGATGGGTGCCGGTATCGCGCCAAGGCGCTGGCAGGCCCAGAAGGCGATGGCCATCAGCGGCGTACTAGGCAGATACAGGCCGACACGATCTCCCGCGCCGATGCCGCGCGCCTGCATGACATTGGCAAGTTGCGCGGTGCGTCGGTCGAATTGCGCATAGGTGAGAGTCTCGCGCGCGGTCACGATGAACGCACGCTCGGTCAGGAGACGGACATTGCGGGCGAGGATTTGCGAGAGATATTCCATAGGTCCGATCCGGATTGGTCCTAGAGCAGAAACTGGCCGCCATCGATGACGAGTACCGAGCCCGAAACGTAGCGCGCATCGCCCGAGACCAGATAGGCAAAGGCGGCGGCCACGTCCACCGGCTCGCCCAGCCCCCCATCGAAGCCCTTGAGCTTCGTGCGGCGGAATGCGAGATCCGGATCGGCATCCGGCACCGTCGGAACGCTGCTCATCGACGAGCGGATGGCGCCGGGGCAGACCGCGTTGAAGCGGATACCGGTACTGGCATATTCGGCGGCGAGGGATTTCGTCAGCGCAACGATTCCCGCCTTCGAAACCGCATAGGCGGCAAGATAGGCGTGGCCCTCGAGTGCAGCCAGCGAGGACGTGTTGACCACGCATCCGCCGGTCTTGGCCAGATGTGGAATGGCCTGACGCAAAATGACGAAAACGCTCGACAGGTTGATCTGCAGCATGCGCTGCCAGTCGGCATCCGTGACATCCGTCGTTCGCGCCTTGGCGTATATTCCGGCAATGTTGCACACGGCATCGAGACGCTCGGTCGCCGTGAGCGTGCGATCGACAAGGTCGGCGCTCGATTCGTTCGACGATGCGTCGTAGACGAACGCTTCGGGCCGTATGCCGCCTTTTCCCGCGATGGCGTCGCAGAGCGCCTCCAGCGGTTTGCTTTCCAGGTCCGCGAGCATCAGGCGAGCGCCTTCGGCGGCCAGCCTTTGCGCCGTTGCCTGACCTATCGAACCCGCCGCCCCAGTGACGAGTACCGTCTTGCCTTCGAGCCGTCCGGACACATTGCCTCCCGCGCGCCAACCGGTTTGCTTGCAACACGAGCATCGACGCCCCGCGCCGGCATCGTCTGTATGAAGTAAACGCAGCGAAACGCTAATCCAAGCAGACGATGCGCCAGCCTTTGTTGCCGGGCATGAAAAGCCGGTTGGCCAGGGAAATTCATGGAGGAAATCGGTTGAAGGTCTTGATAGTCGGTGGAACGGGAATGATCGGCGGCCACGCCGCATTGATGCTGTCGGGGCAGGGCCACGAAGTCGTACTGGGCGCGCGCAAGTCCGCCAATGCGGATACCCCGATGGCTGGCTTCCCGGTGCTGATCGGCGATTATTCCAAAGGCGAGTTCTCGCCCAGGGAACTCGAGGGCTTCGATGGCATCGTCTTTGCGGCGGGCCAGGACATCCGCCATCTGCCGAAGGGTGCCGACCGGGAGGAGTTCTGGCGCGCTATGCAGATCGAGGGCGTGCCGGGCTTTGTAGCGCGGGCAAAGCAGGCCGGTGTCGGGCGCGTCGTGCAACTCGGCAGCTACTACCACCACGTCATGCCGCATCTGGCCGAAACCGACGATTACGTGCGCGCCCGCAAACTCGCCGATGAGGGTGCGAGAGCGCTGGCCGATGCCGATTTCAATGTCTCCACGCTCAATCCGCCATCGATCGTTGGCGCGCTTCCGGGTGTGCCCGCCAGGCGCTACGAGACGCTTGCGGCATGGGCGCGCGGCGAACGGCCGGACATTCCCGATTTCGCCCCGGCGGGCGGAACCAATTACATGTCGGTAAAGTCCCTGTGCGAAGCGATTGGCGGTGCATTGAACAACGCCGAATCCGGCAAGGCCTATCTGGTCGGCGACGAGAATCTGCGGTTCTGCGAATTCTTCCAGCTCGTATTCGACGCCGTTGGCAGTTCGCGGCGCGTCGAGGAACGCGATCAGGAGCATCCCCTGTTGCCGGATGCCTTCATCGTTCCGGGCAGGGGAAAGGTTCTCGCCTACGAGCCGGACCCGGCCGAAACCGCGCTTCTGGGCTATGGCCGTGGCGACGTCACGCGCGCCGTGCGCGAAGTGGTTGCAAGTTTGGCCGGGCCTGCATGAGCGGTTCCGACGACCTTTCGGTAGCCCTCGAATTGCGGTTGTTGGCGGAGCGCTATGCCATCGCCGTCGATACGGGCGACAGCGCGATGTTCGCCGGTCTGTTCACGCCCGACGGCGTGCTCGAATCACCGAGAGGCACCTATTTGGGCCGCGAGGAACTGGCGGGCGTTCCCTCAATGATGCAAGGCCTTTACGCGCGAACCCACCACGGTGTTGTCGCAATGGCGCCCGCGATCGAAGGCGACAAGGCATCGGCCCGTACACATGCCTATGCCCGGCATTACTATCGCGCCCCGGATCGACGCGAATATTGTTACGAAATGACCATTGTCTACGAGGACGAATTCAGGCGAACCGGCGAAGGCTGGCGACTGGCAAGGCGCAAGCTCGTCATGGTCGGCGACGCGACCTTTTTGATTGGGCCGTTGCACAAGGTCACGCCATCCGGCGTGGTGGATTGGAGGCAGGTATGAGCAATGCGGATGAATTGTCGATCCTCGGGCTTGCAGGCAAGGTGGCGCTCGTCACCGGCGGCGGTGCAGGAATCGGCCGCGCAACGGCAGAGCTGTTCGCCAAAGCCGGCATGCGCGTTGGCGTCGCCGAAATTGCCCCGGACCGCGCCGTCGATGTCCGCAAATCGCTGGAGAGGGCCGGTTGCGACTGCCTTGTCGTCGAAGCGGATGTGCGCAAGGCGGCGGATGTCCGCCGCCTGATCGAAGCTGTGGAGCATCATTTCGGTCGGCTCGACGTGCTCGTCAACAATGTCGGGGACTATCTTGGCTTCAAGAACGAATTCGTGTCGTCCGACGAGGACCAATGGCAGGCGCTCTACGAGGTGAACCTGCTGCACATGTTCCATGTCACCAAGGCGGCCATTCCCCTGATCCGCAAGGGCGGGCAGGGAGGCAGCATCATCAACGTGTCGACGGTCGAAGCCTTTCGCGGCATTCCGTTGACCGTCGTCTACGCGGCTTTCAAGTCGGCGATCACCGGATTTACGCAAAGCCTGGCCGTGGAACTCGGCCAGCACGGCATCCGCGTCAACGCCGTCGCGCCGGAAACGACGAACTCGGCACAGATCGTCGCGACCAGCAGGGTGCCGCCTGAAAACCGGGAAAATCTCAAGCGATGGTTCCCGATCGGACGTTTCGGCGAAGGAGAGGATTCGGCCGGTGCGGCGTTGTATCTGGCCTCCGACCGGCTTTCGGGCTGGGTGAGCGGTTCGACCGTCGTCGTCGATGGCGGGGCGCTTGCCGCGGGCGCCTGGATGCGCATGCCTGACGATAACTGGACGCATCTGCCCATCATCCAGTCGGACGGCTATACGCCTCGCGGAGACAAGAAGTAGGAGGAGCGGGTCGTGGCAGACAGGCTGAAAGGCAAGGTTGCCTTCATTACCGGCGGTACCGGCGGCATCGGCGAAGTCGCCTGCCGCAGCTTTGCGCGCGAAGGCGCGCTGGTCGCCGTCGCGGGGCGTCGCGAGGAAGAAGGCGAACGCATCGCCGCAGAAATCCGTGGTGTGGGCGGCGACGCGCTTTTCGTGCGCACCGACGTAACCAGCGAGGAGAGTGTCGAGCAGGCATTGCTGCGCACCGTCGAGGTCTTCGGCAGGCTGGACATCCTCTACAACAATGCAGGCGGTTCCTCGGCGAAGGACGGGCCGGTCACGAAAACGCCGGCGGATGTGTTCTGGAAAACGCTGGAACTCGATCTGTTCGGAACCTGGCTGTGCTGCCATTTCGGCATTCCCCACCTCGTGCGCAGCGGCGGAGGATCGGTCATCAACACGGCCTCGATCATGGGGGCAATGGGGGTTCCCAACCGCGACGCCTATTCCGCATCCAAGGGGGGCGTGATCGCGCTCACGCGATCGATGGCGGTGGAATATGCCGCTGACAGGGTGCGCGTGAACGTGCTGGTGCCGGGCGCGGTGGCAACGGATCGCGTGCTGAAATTCTTTGCCAGCGAGCCGCATCTGGAGGATCAGCTCAAGGCCTACCTGCTCGGCATGAGCGAGCCGGAGGATGTCGCCAATGCCGCGATCTTCCTCGCCTCGGAAGAATCCAGGCGCACCACCGGGCAGATGATCGGTATCGACAGCGGTATCCTGATCTCCTGATCGGGCGCCCCCCGGCGTTAGTCCCTTTAGACGATGCTGGCGGACAGGCCCGCTTCTACCAACATGGTCTGCATCCCCGGGACACTGATCCCGGAGACAAGCCTGCCTGCGGGCATGGCCGATTGTTCTGGAGATTGTTCTTGCGCGAAGCCGTCATCGTATCCGTCGCCCGCACGCCGATTGGCAAGGCCTTTCGTGGTGCATTCAACGACACAGAGGCTCCCGCCCTTTCCGGCCATGCGGTCCGGGAGGCGGTTGGCCGTGCCGGCATCGATCCGGCATTGGTGGAAGATGTCATCATGGGCTGCTCGGCCCAGCAGGGCACTCAGGGCTACAATATCGGGCGACTGAGCGCCGCTGCCGCCGGGCTCCCAGATTCCGTGCCCGGCATGTCGATCGACCGGATGTGCTCTTCCGGCCTCATGGCCGTTTCGGTTGCGGCAAAGCAGATCATTGTCGATGGCCATCAGATGGTGGTGGCCGGCGGCGTGGAGTCGATCAGCCTTACGCAAAACGAGCACAAGAACGCCTATCGCGCCCGTTCGCAAACCGTCGTGGCGCAATGGCCGCACATGTACATGACGATGATCGAGACGGCCGAAATCGTGGCGCGCAAATATGGGGTCAAACGCGAGGCGCAGGACGAATTCTCGCTGACGAGCCAGTTGCGCACGGCTGCGGCTCACCAGGCCGGCCGCTTCGACGAGGAACTCGCGCCCATGCGGTCGCGAAAAATTGTCGTGGACAGGGAGACGAAGGAGAAGAGCTTCGTGGAAACCCTTCTGGATCGCGACGAAGGGTTTCGCGCAGACACGACGCTGGAGGGTCTGTCGAAACTCAACCCCGTTTTCGCCAATGGCGAGGTCATTGAGGCCGGCGAACATGTCACCGCCGGCAACGCCTCGCAATTATCCGACGGGGCGGCGGCGCTCGTTCTCATGGAGGCGTCCGAAGCAGCGCGCCGGGGACTGGAGCCGCTTGGCCTCTACAGGGGCATGGCGGTTGCGGGCTGTCCGCCCGAGGAGATGGGCATCGGGCCAGTTTTTGCGGTTCCCAAGCTGTTGAAGCATCACGGCCTGCAGATCGACGACATCGATCTTTGGGAACTGAACGAGGCGTTTGCCAGCCAGGCTTTGTACTGCCGCGACAGCTTGGGGATCGACCCTGAAAAACTCAACGTCAATGGCGGTGCCATCGCGGTGGGGCATCCCTTCGGCATGACCGGTGCCCGCACCACCGGGCACATCCTGCTGGAAGGCCGGCGCCGGAAAGCGAAATATGGCGTCGTCACGATGTGCGTCGGCGGCGGCATGGGTGCTGCCGGTTTGTTCGAGATAGCTTCGTGAGCGATGCCGGCATGGCGGGCAGCGCAAATAGGGGTCTTCAGCCCGTGCTGGGCCCCGCGACCCAGCTGGGATTCGTGGTGCGCGATCTGGATGCCGCCGTGCGCCATTGGATCGAAGTGCTTGGGATCGGGCCGTTCCTCTTCCTGGAAGAGGGGACAGGCCGCCCGCCCAATCCCTCCTATTTCCGTGGCGAGGAGGTCCGCGTCGAGATCCGTCTCGCGTTCGGGTTTATCGGAAATGTGCAGCTTGAACTGATCCAGCAGGTGAACGACGCGCCGTCTCCCTACCTCGAATTCCTGGCCGCGGGCCGCGAAGGCCTTCAACATCTCGGTTATTGGGTGCACGACCATGCCGAGGCGTGTCGCCGGGTCGAGGCGGCCGGTTATGCGCGCGAACTTGTCATCCCCATTCCGGGCCAGGACGAGCCGATCATCTATTACCACGCTCCGGCGGTTGTCGGCCCCATGCTTGAGATTGTGCCGAAACGCTGGCGCAAGGCACGCGAAGCCGTCGGCGAAAGGCTCGAAGCCTGGTCGGGCGGCGACCCGCTCGTACGTTACGACAGCTATGCGGACTTTCTTGCAGACGCCAGGGTCGATTTCGACTGACCGGGCCGGCCGTAACTATTTCAGCTTCCGTTCCAGCAAGTCGAGTTGCTGACGCATCTGCCCGATCGCGTCGTTGATGCCTGCGTCGTCCTGAACCACGCTGTCGCGCGCGGTGAGGCTGTGCAGCGCCATCTCGGCGATGATCTCTCCGATTTCCTCCGGCGAATGCGACCCGCTCGGCGAGTACCAGCGCGAGGTCCAGTTCGCCATGCCGATAACGGCAAAAGCCGCGATCTTGGGGTCGAGTTCCCGGAAGTCGCCGCTCGCGATGCCGTCGGCGATGATGCGGACATAGAATTCGTAGATGTCTCGCCGGCCCTTGTTGTAGACCGGGCCCAGTTCGTCGGGAATCTGTGCCTCCAGGCGCGCCAGCAGGATGAAGCGCGATCCCGACCCCAGTCTGCGCCTGATGCCGCTGACGATGGCGCGGCGCAACTTTTCCGCCGCCGTGAGTTCCGTCTGCTCGATCAGTTCCTGAAGCTGGTGCGATGGCGTCAGCGCCTCGGAATCGACGAGTGCGGCGACGATCTCCTCCTTGTTGCGGAAATAGTGGTAGACGGCGGAGCGTCCAAGGCCGATTGCGCGCGCGATGTCGTTGATGCTGGTTTGGGCATAGCCCTTGCTGTCGAAAAGCTGCGCGGCGATGTCGATCAACTGCTCGCGAACGAGTTCCTTGCGCGGATTGGTGCCGTTGCGGGCATCGGACTGCCTTGCGCCGGGACGTCGTCCGGGCCCGCTTGTCGGATTTCTTTCATCCGCCTCTGCGCTCAAGCTAGTCACATGCTTTCCTTTTCGTATCCGGCGCGAATCCAGCACCCTGATCGGCTTTTCTTGTGCACGGACCTACAGCAACCGGGAACCGGCTGACAACCGTGCGGATAGTATTACCCGAGTTTCCCGCCAACTCGGTCATGTACCTCGACAAACGCCAGGCCCAGCTTCTGCTGGTGCCTGGAGAGCGTTTCTTCAAATGCTGTCTCGATCTTTTCAAGGGTCCAGTCATCTTCCAGTACTGGCGCGGCAATCATGGGGTGGGTTACGAGGGAAAGTTGCCTGCCGGCAATTCGCACGAGTTGACCGTTGACGCCGGCGGAGGCGTCCGAAAGCAGGAAGGCGATCAATGGCGCGTTCGCTTCGGCGGGCGGCAGGGCTGCGTAATGCACTTCGCGATTTTGTGCCTGAACAGCCATGAGATGAGCATTCTGCTTGGCCATAGCGGTCTCGGCGAGCGGGGAGACCGCATTCATCCGGATGCCGGAGCCCCGCAATTCCATCGCCCAGCTATAGGTCAGCGATGCAATGGCCGCCTTGGTGGCGCCATAAGCGCCTAGCGCAATGTCGCCCGCCTGGGAACCGGACGCGACATTGACGATCGAACCTCCCTTGCCGAGCTTTTTCATCCTTCCCGCGGCGGCCTGCGCGCAGGCTGCCGTGCCGAACAGGTTGACCTCGATCATCCGCCGGAAATCGTCCTCGCTCACGTCCTCCATCAGCGCCGGCCGGAAAATGCCGGCATTGTTCACGAAACCGGTGACCGTGCCGAATGCTTCCATGCACGCCTCGACCAGCGAGCCGGCGAATGCCCATTGGGAAACGTCTCCCGGGGCGGCAATCGCCCTGCCGCCATTGGACGCGATCTCTTCCGCGACCGCCTCTGCGTTTGTGGTATCGACGTCGTTGACGACCACCGCAGCGCCCAATCCGGCCAGATATCTTGCATAGGCAGCGCCCAGGCCGCCCCCCGCGCCCGTGACTACGACCGCCTTGTCCGCCAGCTTGCTCATGTGCGAACCTTCCGTTTTGCGTTATCGGCGATGCCCCGTCCGAGAAGCGCCAGCCCATCGGGCGATCCGTCCATCAGCCTGTTGATCCGGTTTTCGACTTTCCAGCCTTGTTCGGTGCGCACCAGTTCCCAGCGATTTGCGCTTGTCCGCTTGACTTTCCAGCCATCGCCCTCGTGGAGGTAGACGCGGGAATAGCCCGTCGCGACTGCCCGGTCGCCATCGACGAAAACC
Source organism: Nitratireductor sp. (assembly GCA_020441855.1). Lineage (GTDB taxonomy): Bacteria > Pseudomonadota > Alphaproteobacteria > Rhizobiales > Rhizobiaceae > BOKV01. The sequence goes on along the minus strand of JAGRLL010000384.1, from coordinate 4,369 downwards.
ATCGGCATGGCCATCACGTGCGCGCAGCCGCGTTCGACAAGGTCGACATGTTCGTCCAGATCGACAAGGCCACCCACCGCTTCGGCGCCTTCGAGCGGCTCGCCGCCGAAATCGTATCGGCCTGACTGTGCCCAGATCGCCGCGGTGGCGTTTGCCGAACGGGTGTCGACCGCCGGCCCGTAGCCTGCGATCAGTTCGTAGATATCCAGCTTGTCTTCCAGGCGGCGTATTCGTGCCTCCAACCCGGCAACCGGCTTGCCTTGCGTTTCACTCATGTCGCCATTTCCTCCCGATGGCCGGCATATTATCGATGATGCCGCCGTGCGCTTCATCGTTCATTTGCAGGATGCGCCGCCTGTCGGGCATGCGTTTGCCAACGGTGTGTATAAGCACGTGAGGGATGCCTGTTGGCGCATCAAGCGTACCGCCATACCCTGTTCGGACGATGCCATGGCACGTCTGCGATGGCATCGCCGGAACAAGGATGCCGGTATGCGCGAAGTCGAAGACGGTGCGGCGCCTGGCAAGTGGGAAGCATGAACCTGGTATTGAGCGACGATCAGCAATTAATTCGAGAAGAGGCCTCACGCCTGCTTCGTGAGAAGGCGTCGCCGCAAAACGTTCGCCGTATCGTCGAGGCCGGCACCGGATTTGATGCAGCTTTGTGGTCGATGATTGCCGGCGAACTCGGCTGGTGCGCCATGGCGGTTCCGGAAGCCTATGGGGGGCTCGGCCTGGGACTGACCGAACGCCTTCTGCTCGTCGAGGCGGTGGGCGAAAGGCTGGCGCCCGTGCCGCTATGGTCCACTACCTGTGCCGCAGCGCCATTGCTCGAGGCGATTGGCAGCCGGGCGGCCAGGGAAAGATATCTGCCCGCGATCGCCGAAGGCAGGATCGCGGCGACAATTGCCTGGGGGCGGATCGACGCAAGTGAACCCTTGCAGGCGACCGGCGTTACTTCGAAGGCGGTTGATGGCGGTTATCTTCTCGACGGACATGTCGGGCAGGTGATCGATCAGCCGGCCGCTGATCTGTTGCTGGTGTCGGCAAGTGCCGATGGAGAGCAGGCGCTGTTCGCGCTCGAACGGGAAGCTGGATACGAATCCCGGCAATTGGAGACACTCGACGGCACCCGTCCGATCGCGGAGCTGACATTGAACGCTCAGTTCATCCCGGATGCCTCCCGCGTCGATGACGGTGGGTTCGATGCGTCATCTGCTTCCTCCGCCATCGCCATCGCCCAGCTCGGGCTGGCGGCCGAGCAGATCGGCGCGGCGCGCGGCGTCATGGACCTGACCCTTGCCTATGTCGCCGAGCGCGTGCAGTTCGGGCGAACCATCGCTTCCTTCCAGGCGGTCAAGCACCGTTGCGCCAGGCTCGAGGTCGACCTTGCCGAGGCGAAGGCTTTGATCTACGGGACCGCCGCCGGCTTCCCGTCGGCGACACCCGAGGAGCGCCTGCTGGAAGCGTCCGGCGCACGCGCGCTGGCTTCGAACCTGCTGTTCAGGGCGGCCGAGGAATCGATCCAGCTTCACGGCGGCGTCGGATTTACCTGGGAATACGATCCCCACCTCTATTTCAAGCGTGCGCAGGCGACCTGCACCCTGCTGGGCAGTGAGGAGGCGCATCTCGAAGCGATCGCGGCAAGGCTGCTGGACAAGGAGGCGGCCGCATGAGCGACGAGGCAACACAGCAATTGCGCGCGGAGATCAGCCAATGGATGGCCGATCATCTGTGCGGCCGGTTCGAGCCGCTGCGCTTTCGCGGCAATGCGGGAGACGGCGACGCGCTGCCCGAATTGCGCAAGGAATGGGAACGTGAACTGGCCTCCGGAGGCTGGACCTGTCCCGGCTGGCCCGGCGAATGGGGCGGACGTGCGCTTTCGGTCGCCGAGCAGGTGGCGTTCCAGGAAGAATATGGCCGCGCCGGCGGTCCGGGCCGGATGGGGCATATTGGCGAGGGCCTTTTGGGACCGACGCTCATTGCATTCGGCACGCAGGAACAAAAGGAACGCTTTCTGCCGGGCATCCGTGCCGGCAGCGAGTTCTGGTGTCAGGGCTATTCCGAGCCGAGCGCAGGCTCCGACCTCGCCAATGTCCGCACGCGTGCGCGTCGGGATCCCGAAACCGGCGACTGGCTGGTGCATGGCCAGAAGGTCTGGACGTCGCTGGCCCATGTATCGGACTGGATCTTCGTGCTCGCGCGTTGCGAGGAAGGCACGGTCGGACGCAACGGGCTGATCTTCCTGCTCATGCCGCTCGACCAGCCCGGTATCGAGATCAGGCCGATCCGTCAGATCAGCGGCGGCGCGGAGTTCAATTCAACGTTCTTCGATGGTGCCCGCGCCAGGGCGGAGCATGTGGTTGGCGCACCGGGCGAAGGATGGAAGATCGCCATGGCGCTGCTGGGCTTCGAGCGCGGCATCTCCACGCTCGGCCAGCAGATGGCTTTTGCCCAGGAACTGGAACTTGTCTGCCAGATCGCCCGTGAGAACGGTGCGGCGCAATCGTCGCGAACGCGCCAGCGTATCGCGCGGGCCTGGGTCGGCCTGCGTGCCATGCGCTACCTGGCCATGCGCGTGCTGGCGGAGGACACCCGGCCCGAGGCGCTGCGCGAAAGGCTCGGTTACAAGTTTCACTGGTCGAACTGGCATCGCGATCTCGGCAAGCTGGCGATGGACGTGCTCGGAGCGGACGCCGGAATTGTGTCCGACGATCCGCGTTACGAACGGCTGCGCCAGCTGTTTCTCTACAGCCGGGCGGACACGATTTATGGCGGGAGCAATGAGATCCAGCTCAACCTGATTGCCGAACAGGGGCTCGGCATGCCGCGCGAGCCGCGCGGAAACCTTACCTGAGGCGGCTATATGGGCATACGTGACGCCAGCATGGAGGAGCTTGCCGCACGCGAAAGCCTGCGCCGTCTGGTCGCCGCCTATTCGCGTGCCGTCGACCGGCGCGATTTCGCACTCCTGCGCAGCCTCTATCACGACGATGCGGTGGAGGAACACGGCAGCATGTATTCCGGCGGCCCGGACGGATATGTCGCCTTCGTCGAAAAGGCGGCCTCGGCCTACGAGGCAGCCGCGCATTATGTCGTCAACGCGAACTTCGAAATCGACGGGGACGAGGCCGAGGGCGAAGTCTACAAGATCAACTACCACCGCACGCGCGGCCCGTACGCCTACGAGATCGTCACCGGGAGCCGCAGTATCGACCGCTATGCGCGCCGCAACGGCGAATGGCGGTTCCTGTCGCGTTCGACCGTCCTCGACTGGGCCAGAAAACAGGCCGTCGATCCCGATGCCTATGCCGACTTCGCGGCGGGCAGTCCGCCCGGCAAGGCCGGTCCCGACGACCTTTCCTATCAATTGCTGAAGCATTTCCCGCGCCATCCCGTGTGACGGGTATGGGCCAGATTTCACGGAGGAGAATTCCATGAGCACCGACAAGCAATTCGAAAACATGGTGGCGGTCGTGACCGGCGCCGGAAACGGAATCGGCCGCGCCTGCGCCATTGCCTATGCCAGGGAAGGAGCCAACGTGGCGATGTTCGACCGCGAGGCCGATGCCCTCGGGGAATCGGCGGAACTCGTCAAGGCCGAAGGCGTCCGTGCCTTGCCCGTGGTCGGCGACATGACGAAGCTGGAAGAAGTCGAGGCCGCCTTTGCCGGTACGCGCAAGGAACTGGGACCTGTCGATCTGCTGGTCAACAATATCGGACAGACGGCGCGCGAGAACTATTCCGAGTTCTGGCAGGCCAAACCGGAGACGCTGCAATTCGTCATCAATGTTTCGTTGATGACCACGCTGATGTGTTCGCGGCAGGTCGTGGAGGACATGCGCGAGCGCAAGCGCGGGAAGATCGTCTCGATCTCGTCGGATTCCGCGATGAACGGCGACATCGGTACGGTAGACTACGCCTCGGCCAAGTCAGGCGTGCTCGGCTTTACCCGCGCCCTGGCCCGCGAACTCGGTCCGTTCAAGATCAACGTCAATGCCATCTGTCCCGGCCCGACGAATACCAGGGCCATGCAGCGCATTCCGCGCGACGCCTACGAGCGCGCGAAAAACGCCATTCCGCTGGGCGAATTGTGCGAGCCGGAGGATATCGCCAACGCGGCGGTGTTCCTGTCCAGCGACAAGTCGCGCTTCATCACCGGGCAGACCCTGATGGTCAATGGTGGCCGCGTCTTCTACTGAAAGTCGGCGCTGCCTAGTGCATTCAGACGATGCTGTGTCACGCTGCCCGGCACATCTCAAAGGCAAGCCGATCGTTTGATTGCCACCCATTGTTTGTCGCTGAAGGAAAGAAATGTCGAACGAACTTCATACCGTCCTTTGTGACAAGCTTGGCTGCCGCTTCCCGG
>JAGRLL010000383.1:3294-3508 GCA_020441855.1 Nitratireductor sp. | reverse complement strand
ATTGATTGCCTCCCGGTTCGGTTGGCAAGGTGACGAGCGGGTCCGGCTCCAGCCGTCCGCCTTCAAGCGGGTTCACGGCCAGATCGAAACAGGTCGGCGCGATCTGGTTCTGGCGTATCTTCTTGCAATGGACGAAGCCGACACCGCTGATGTGCAGAATCTGCTCATCACTCGGTAGCGCCATCAGGGCGTCAGCCGGGAACATCCGTTCGCG
>JAGRLL010000383.1:2644-3267 GCA_020441855.1 Nitratireductor sp. | reverse complement strand
AGAGTGAAGTTGACATTGTCGACTTCACCCATGGCACGGGAAACCCGCTCGGCTTCCTCGAAGTTAGAGAATTTCAGATACTGCTTGTTGCAGTTGTCTTCCAGGGTGGCGATCAGCTTTTCGCCGTTCTGGCGCTGCAAATCCGTGCGCGACTGAGCGATATAAATGACGCGCAGTTGATGCGCGCGGAAGATCGTGACCTTTTCAATCAGATCCTTGGCAGGCGTATTGGCCGCCTCATCGAGAATGATATCCGTGCGGCCGCAATCAATTTCGTCGGAGAGTTGGGCGCTCAGAAATGCGTTGAAATGCAAACCGTAATAGGTGGACAGCCGCGAAGCGTTCTTCTGGTTCTGGACCAGGCAGACGATGTAGTTTTCCGCGAGCAACTGCGCGTGGGTGATATCCGGGTCGCGGCCGGCCTCGTGCATCGCCCCGCCAACCTGAAAGATGCGCAGCGCCGAAAGTGCGGCGAGATAGTGCTGGCTGTAATGCTCGGGATCGTTTTCGCGGAGTTCCTTGACCTGCTTGGCGCGCGAACGGGTAAGCGCTTCGCCTTCTTCCGCCTCGATATCGACAGCCGGATTCCAGACATCGGGATCGCCAAGAAATGCGGCGATGCC
>JAGRLL010000383.1:0-2596 GCA_020441855.1 Nitratireductor sp. | reverse complement strand
GTTCGATGATCTCGCGTGGCGCCTGGCGGAAATAAAGGTTCTTCTCGTCCCCGCCGTCAGGCTCCTTGATAAAGGTGTGGCAGGCGTTTTCAATCTCAATAAGGAGCGTCGGCGACTTGGCTTCGAAGGCGACCACCAGATTGTCGAGCGGGTTGACGCTGATCCGGTAGGGGTAATCGGTGCCCATGACGAAACTGTCATCGATTGCAGCAAAGTTGCGCCCATGACGGCGGCACATTTCGCCAATTTGGAAGGCGATCTCTCCGGACTTCACGTCGTTGATGACGATAGCGCGAAGCTGATCGGCAAGCAGGGCCTGGACGGCAGGCACCGCAACGCAGGTTGTCTTACCGCCCCCTGCTGCGGCATAGACAATCCAGGAGGTCGTGCTGTCAGGCTCAAAGATCGGCACGCCGAGTTTGAGGCTCAATCCCAGCACACGCCTGATCCGGCCTTGAAGAGCGCGGCGATTGTGGCGGTTTGTTTCGGTTCGGCGGAAGAACTTTTTGAGGAACGCCAGCATCACATCATCCCCGCCTGCTTGAGGTCGTCGTCACCGGCTAGCTTTGCGGATTTGGGTCGCTCACCGCGCTTGCCGTAAGCACCTGTTTCGCGTTCTTTGGATATGACCTTCGCTGCATCGAATAGGGCGGTGAATGTCAGGGAGAATGCGGCAAGACCGAGAAAGATGCTGATCATGCCGAGCCCCCACCATTCGGGATTATCGGTCGGCCAGATGTACCAGGCGAAGCCGGCGAGGCAGGTCGAATAGGCAAGCTTCAGATTGATGAGAATGATCTTACCCGCGGATTTTTCGAAGGCGGTCATTGCCTTTCCTCCGTTGCCGGAAATTCCTTGGCGAATGCCAAGCGTTCGACGATCTGCGCGCGGATGGTGTTGAGAGTTGCCGCATGCCCCCAGACAACACCTGAAAGTTCCGAGCCGCGCAGATCGCGCGACAGCAGTTTGAGTTGGCCGAGCATCGTGCCGACGACCAGAGAGGCGGCGGATGCGCCAAGAATGGTGGCGATCTCGCGAACGTAGAGAAGATCACCGAAAGCGATGGTGAATCCGATCAAGCCGCCGCCGATCATCAGCGAAGCAGGCAGCATGGGACGGCGGACACTGACAACGCTCAGATTTTGCAGCAGGTAGGAGTCCCGATGCGTCACGACTGCGTTGCCGCGCACGTCGAGTGAGCCAAAGATCAGGTCGATCATGACGCACCTCCCGAGCACCAGGGCGAGCGAAGCGCCGACACAAGACCGGATTGCAGATTGCGAACCGATGGCGGAGTGACGATCCTGATTGAACCCGCGTGAAGTCCCCAGGCCAACCGATGTTCCTCGGTCATGACGGCAGCCGCGCAATCGCATCTGGTTCCGCTTTGCGCCGCGGCGATTTCGAAGCGCTTGTTCTGAAGCGCCTCGATGCGACTACGCTCGGCTAGAATCTGGTCAGCAAAAGGCAGGCTCCAATTGCCGTACTCGCGGCAAATGGCATTCCCTTCTTCTCCAAACAGGCCCATCAGGGAATTGCAGTCGAGTTTCGGCATCGCGGGAGTAGCAGGTCTGCTGATCTCGGCTTCGGTCGCCATCACCTGCCGGCACTGGGCGTGCCAGCCGGAGTTTTCGATGGTCCGTTCGGCGACGAGCGGACCGGTCACGAAACCCGAAAGGAGCACGTAGGCAGCGATCGGAATGCCAATGCCGCCGATCGCAGGGAGGGAAGTGTCGCCAATCATCGATCACTCCCCCAACCAGCCATTGGCGCGCCCGTTTGGCTTGGACTTGCCGTTGCGAAATTCGGGAAGATCCGGCTGCGGAGCCTGACCCAGGTCCAAGTGACGATCGTCGGAAGCGCGATAGAAATCGGGCATGTCGAGCAGATCGCCGAAGCCGATTTCCCTGCGAACCCGCCTCGGAGCGGGCGGGTCGTTGCGATAGATCCACCAGTAGAGCGTGAAATAAGCATAGAGCCAGATCGTCATCGGCAAGACCATCTCGACGATGAATGCGATTGCGGCGATCGGAAGAAACTTCGTGAGATAGCCGAACGTGTCGGAAACGCCAGTCTTGTCAATGAACGCCGGTCGTTCGGCGGCCTTCCCGGCATCACCACTGAGGATATTGCTGAGTGCCTGACCATGATCGCGGAGGATCGCATTCAGGCGTTCAGTTGCAGTAAGGTTGCCAGAGATTTCGACACCACGCTTGAGTTCCGCCGCATAGGCAGTGAGCAGGCCCGTCGGCAGGGCATTTTCCAACTCGCCGACAGCCTGGCCGATCTCTGCGTCGATCTTCTGTAGCGCGGACCGGCGCTCAACCGCTGAGAGCTCGGTTTTGCCGAGGGCCTCCTGATAGCGACTAAGAAGGGTGTTGAGTGACCGGAGCGAATCTTCGCGCTTGCGCGCGCCTGCTGAGAATTGATCGCTTATGCCTTCCGCCCGAGCGGCTTTTTCTTCGAGAATGCGGGCAACAGTCCCGTAACCACCATTGCCCTTGCCGGAGACGCAGGAGCGACTGATCTCGCACTCCGCCTTACCCTGCAGATCGGTAACGACTGCCCGGAGGGCGGGTCCGGACTGCGCGGCATC
>JAGRLL010000059.1:20875-35187 GCA_020441855.1 Nitratireductor sp. | reverse complement strand
GCCCCATGTGCAGCGAGCCGGTGACATTGGGCGGAGGAATGACGATGGTGAAGGTCTCGGCGCCGGGCCTGGCTCCCTTGCCGGCGGCAAAGGCGTCAGCCTCCTGCCACTTCTTTGCAATTCGCGGCTCGATGGCCGCGGCGTCATAGGTCTTGTCAAGCATGATATCTTCCATGGGCCGCCCGTAACGTGGTGCGCGTGTCCGCAAGCCGGTTTTCATGGCCCGTCAAGCGGCGGGAACCGTCAGTGTCGCAACGGTGTAAACCCAATGCGGATGAACAAGTCAACCGGAAGCCGCTTTCGGGTTCCGGTGCGACATCGACGTGCATCTGGTAAAGGTGAATCGAAGCAAGAACAGGGCAAAGAACCATGCCCGCGTCCCGACCGTCAAAGGCCGTCCGGGCGAGGTTCGACGGCACCGTTCCTGGCGGATCAACCCTTGCCGGTCAGACGATCGATTTCGGCCGCCACCATGCGTTCGACCACGCGAGGCAGGTTCTCGTCGAGCCATTCGCGCAGCATCGGGCGCAGCAGCGCCTCGACCTTGGCATCGAGATCGTCCATCGTCTTGCGCTTGAGCTTGTCGAAGGATTCCCGAACGGCACGCTCGGTCGACGGAGAGGTCAGCGCGCCGCGAAATGCCTCGACTTCCCGGTCGGCGGCGCTTCGCCTTTCGGGAGCGGCTGGCGCGCGTGCGGCCACGGGTACCGACGTTTCGGGCCTGGGCGCCTCGCGGCGTGACGCTTCGGCACGGGGCGTTTCGGCACGGGGCAATTCCGGGCGCACGGTTTCGGAACGTGACGCTTCCGGGCGCGATGTTTGAGGGCGAGCCGGAGCGAAAACGGAAGAATGGCCTGCCGCTGGCTTGATCGACGGCTTGGGAGGCGCCTGGAAATCCGTGCGCCGGTTCTTTTCGGCGGAGCTCTGCGCCGCGGTGTTCTGCGCTGCCGTAGCCGGGCCTGCCGTGTTGCGGCCTACCCCTGAAGACGTGGATCTGTGGTCAGCCGGCCTCTGGTCAAGCGGTCTTTCGGCCATGGGCCTTTGGGCAGGCGCAGCCTCCTGGACCGGGCGCCGGGGAGCCTCTTGCCGGGAAAACGAGGCGACGCTCGCGGACGCGCTCCTCGGCGCGCCAAAGGGAGCGGAATCCCTCGGCGCAGACCGTACAGGCGCTGCGTCTTCCTCGCGGCGGAAAGACGGACGGGCAATCGGAGGGCCGGAAGGCGCCGGACGATCGACCGCTTCCCGGGCAAATCTTGCAAAAGAGCCGGTTTCAGCCACGGGTCTTGAAGAAAAGGCCGGAGGCGCGGTCCGGCCCGATCCGGAAGAAATGCCGGTTGCACCGTCAAACGATCTGCCGCCCGGCGTGCCCGCCGAGGGTTTGGCCCTGCCGGCTGGCTGCTCGTCCTCGGAGACAATCTTGCGGATCGAGGCCAGTATATCCTCCATCGAAGGTTCCTTCACCGCCGCCTCGCCCATCAGGGTCTCCTTTATCTGCCGCAATCATCCAGTTCCAGGCACCCGGCTCCAGGCCGGCACCCGTGCCGGTACCATGTGATGTGCGTCAGCCTCGTTGTCGCATGCGCGGATGTTAACGCGATTCGGCAACGAGATGATGTGTGCGGCAGGTTTTTTGTTAGCCGGGACCGGTGCGACCGGTACCGCGTCAGGCGATAGCCTTGCGGTACAGATGCCAGGTGGCGTGCCCGAGCACCGGTAGCACGACCAGCAATCCGAGAAAAGCCGGCGCGAGCGCCACGATCGCCAGCACGGCGACGACGACGCCGAAGGCGATCATCGGCACCGGGTTGTGCATGACGGTCTTGACGCTCGTGATGATGGCGGTGACGAAATCGTATTCGCGCTCCATCAGCAACGGGATCGCGATGACCGTCGTCGAGAACAGGACCAGCGCGAGCAAGCCGCCGACAATTGTTCCGACGACAAGGTAGGCCATGCCCTCCGCGCTGGCGGTGACCACGTGGAGGAACGAGGCGATGGTCGACATCGACTTGAAACCGAGGAAAATCGCGGTCAGCAGACGGACCTGATAGAGCCAGATCCAGAAGACGAAGAGCACGACGAACGCCATCCATGACAGTTCGCGTTCGCGCTGATGGAAGACGTGAGCGAGAATGCCTTTCCAGGTCAGTGGCAGACCGGCCTCCAGGCGGCGGCTCGTCTCATACAATCCGACGGCGACGAAAGGACCGATCAGCGGAAAGCCGATGGCGATCGGCAGGATGAGCCAGGGCATTTCGAGCCGGTAGAGGAAGTAAAGCACCGCAAGGCCGCCAGCGGTATAGATGCCGCCGAAGAACAGGCCGAACGTGGGCGCTCGCAAAAAATCGGAAACGCCTTTCTTCAGCGCGTCCGCCACATCGCCCACTGCCACCGCATTGACCTGCGGCGCCTGCGGGCGCACTTCCCCGATTTCGGCCATTGTCTCCTCCCTGACCGTCGCGAGAATAGAATCATTCCAGCGTCAAAGCCAATGGCGGAATATTGCAGTTCAAAAGAAAATGGCCGGGCCAAGCACCCGGCCACGCTGCACTTCGCAAGGTCCGAACTATTCGATGGGCGGCAGGCCGGATCCTGTCTTGCGGCGCGGTTTGGCCGGTACTGCATCGGAAGTGGTCACGGCGGCGGTGGTATAGGGATCGGTTGCGGGGGCGCGGCGGTCCGCAGTCGCGAGCGCCTTCTCGACCCGGTCGATGGTAGCATCCGCCGGTTGCTCGCCGGCATAGGCACGCAAATGGTTCGATTGCTCGCGGGCATCGGCCTGCCAAATCGCCGAGATCATGGCATTGTGGACGAGCTTCGCCTTGTCCATGGTAATGTGTACCTGGCCCATGACATAGCGGTTGGACAGAAAGCCCTTGTAGCCGCGACCCGAGGTAAGCTGCCCGAACACCGGGAATGCATGATAGAAATTCTCGGCCCATTCGACGTTTGCGGGCACGACGCCACCGGGACCGGGAATGTCGATCAACCCCATATAGGCGACGCGAATACCCGAGCCCTGCAGCCGCTTGGCAAGCGCCATAGAGGTAAGCGCACCCATGGAATGGCCCATCAGCGCGACAGATTCGGGACGGCGACGCATGATCTCGCGGTAGGCGATTTCGCCGGCCTCCCATCGGTAGACCCTGGCTTCAACGCCGGAACCGCGCAGTTCGCGCCCCAGGCGATCCATCCCGGTCGAGAAGTTGAGACCGTCCGCAATGAAGGAAAAATCGCCGGCGCCACGAAAGATGTAGGCTTCGACCGCGCGCGCGGGCATGACCGACCAGAATGCGGCAAGATATGCCGCACAGGCGAGAACTACTCGATACACATGTCCCTCCTGAAGCCAACCGGCGCATACACGCGAGCGATCCCACCGGGGTTCCGCCCATCGCCGGCAAGGCTTGGCAAGACATCATGGTTGCCGAGGCTTTAAGGAAAAGTTGAAAAATTGAGGCAGTTTTCGGGCAGCGCTCCCACCCGGACGGCAATCGCCGGGGCAATACCGGCGCACCCTCCCCGGCATAACGCCGGGGATTGGCTTGATGTTCGGGACCGGTCAGACGCCGGAGAAAGCCTGGACCTGAGGTGCCAATGTCAGCTTGCCGGGGTCAGCTTGTCGGGGTCAGCTTGTCGGGGTCAGCTTGTCGGACTGCGAACGCCCTCGGTCGATTCCAGCGCCTTTACGAGCCTGTCGTCACGACCGTAGATGTCCGAATGGTAGCCGACCTTGCCCTTGGCGTCCGGCCAGGCGGTGAAATAGCCGACATAGACCGGGATATTGCCCGGCACGTCCTCGGAATTGTGGCCCTGACCGAGACGATCCTTGACGTGAGCAACAGACGATCCCAGCACGGCGGCTGCCATCTCGCGCGGCTCGGCAAGGCGTACGCAACCATGGCTGAACGCACGCACCTCACGCTTGAACAGCGGCTTGGTCGGGGTGTCGTGCATGTAGATCGCGTGCTTGTTCGGGAACAGGATCTTCAGTTCGCCCAGCGCATTGGCCTCGCCCGGCAACTGGCGTACATCGAAGGGAACTTTCGATCCGACCTGGTTCCAGTTGATGGCGGACGAGGGAACGCGGCGGCCCTTTGCATCGGTGACGATGTAGCCGCGCTCGTCGAGATAGGCCGGATTCTGACGCAGTTTCGGCAGGTATTCGTTGACCAGGATCGACTGCGGAATACCCCAGTACGGGTTGTATTCGACGGTCTCGATCGTGTCGTAGAAGAAGCTGGTCTGGTTGGACGGCTTGCCGATGATCACGCGCATGTCGGCCTTGACTATTCCGTTGCGCTGGAAGGTCGCGCGGAAGGCCGGCTGGTTGATGACGACACGCGTCTCGCCCAGCGTGTGCGGATGCCAGCGAAGGCGCTCCATGGCAAGTTCCACGCGCTCGCGCTTGTCGGCGAGCGAAATGTCTACCAGGCGCGAAATGGTGTTGCGGCCGACGACGCCGTCGACGCCAAGGCCCTGCTCCTTCTGGAATGCCTTGACGAGATCGACCACTTCCGGCGTGAAGCTGTCCGGCGCCGGCGCGGCGAGAAGACCGGCGAATTGCGCGCGCAACTCGTCGGAGCCCTTCCTGCCGATCGCCTTGACGACATTCGGCACCTCGGCATTGGTCTCGCCCGGCTTGATCAGCGTGTCTTCGGGAATGGAGATAAGGTCCTGCGAGGCTTCCTGCTGCCTCAGCGCGGCAAGCTCGGCCTTCAGCGCCATGAAGGGCTCGTTGCCGGGATGGAAGGAAAGCAGCACAGGGGCCGGCAGACCGCCGGCCTGCAGCTTGTCGAGCACCGCTTTCGCCGCGATGCGGTTTTCGGGGAAATCGTGATAGCCGCTCAGCTTGTTGGGATCGACGCGGCCGGCGGAGGCATCCATGCCGTAGCGCAGGATGCGCGCGGTCATCTCGACCTCGAAGCGCGCCGCCTCTTCCTCGGCGAGTTGCTCATCGGCGCTCGGCGCCGGCGAGGCGACCTTGTAGTCGCGGGCGTCGAGGCCCCATTCGCCGGCATTCGCGAGCACCGGCATGACGGAGCGCGCGCGGGCATTGGGCTGCAATTCCTCGTCGAGCCAGAGCAGTTCGCCCTTGTTCTCGTAATAGGAGACCACCGCCTTGGCGATATCGGGCTCGGCCATCACACTGATCGCGCCAAAGCGCGCCACAACGCGGTCGAAGGCTTCGCGCGCGGGTTCGGCCGGCGCGATCATCAGCCGCGCGCTTTCCTCGTCGCTTTCGCCGCCATTGATGTCCTGCGGTCCGGCAGCCGCCGGTGAAACGCTTGGAGCTTCCGCCGTTTCCGGCACCAGCCGCGACAGATCGATCTTCACGAGAGCGACCGGTTTGTAGGTGTAGTATTTCGGCGCGGAAATCTTGACGACTTCCACCGGAGGATTGAGATCGCGCTCGCGCTCCATGCGCTGCCTGATCAGATCCGGAAACAGGGCCTCGAAGAGGTTCCGCGGCTTGGCTGCGCCGATCTCCACGCCCGGCAGCGTGGTTTGCTGCGCCAGGGCAAGCGGTGACGTCCCGACGATCCAGTTGCCGGCGGGCATCGCGGCGAAGGCCAGCGCCAATGCCAGCGCTCCGGACGTCTTTGCCAATGGGTTTCTCGAAATGGGATTAGCGCGCATCTGTTGGCTCCTTGGGCAAGCGCCCCTCATTTACCATGCGGCAGGCACGTTTCAACGAAGGGCGAAAAAGAATCCTCTTGCGTAACCGAAATGCCGCAATTTCCCGAAAATTCAACCAAAACATGCCATTTGCCGCGTGGATTCCGGTAACGATAACGGGAGCATAGAGGTTCCCGACCGGCCGCTTTTGGTGCGTTTGTCGACGTTTTTGGCCTGTTGGCCCGGCTCGAAGCGCTGGTATTTTCGCTACGATAGCATCGTTTCCGGAAACGCCCGAGCGGCATCCTTCCACCTGGAGTTACAATCATGCGGGTCAAAGCAGCCGTCTGCCGCGCCTTCGGTCAACCGCTCGCCATCGAGGAGGTCGATCTGGCCGATCCGGGTCCGGGCGAAGTGGAGGTGCGCGTCAAGGCCTGCGCAATCTGCCATTCCGACATCTCCTACATCGAGGGCGACTGGGGCGGCGACCTGCCGGCCGTGTTCGGCCACGAGGCCGCCGGAATCGTCACGCGGACCGGGGCGGGCGTCAGCCATGTCGCGCCGGGCGATCATGTCGTGGTCACGCTGATCCGCTATTGCGGCAAGTGCCGCTATTGCGCCTCCGGCAGCCAGGTGATGTGCGAGGAAGTGTTCGATCTCGACCGCAACGGGCCGATCCATTCGGCGTCTGGCGAGAGCGTGTGGCAGGCGATGCGCAGCGGCGCCTTTGCCGAGGCCGTTGTCGTGCATCACAGCCAGATGGTGAAGATTCCGACCGACATGGCTTTCGATCAGGCAAGCCTGCTCGCCTGTGGTGTCATCACCGGTTATGGCGCGGTCGCCAACACCGCAAAGCTGAAGGCCGGCCAGACGGCGGCCGTCGTCGGCTGCGGCGGCGTCGGTCTCAACGCCATTCAGGGCGCCGCGATTTCCGGCGCGGGCATGATCGTGGCCATCGACGTCGCGGATTCCAAGCTGGAAGCCGCGAAGAAATTCGGCGCGACCGACACGATCAACGTTGCGCATGAAAACGCTGCCGAAAAGATCATGGCGCTGACCGACGGGCACGGCGTCGATATCGTCCTGGTCACCGTCGGCGCCAAGCAGGCCTTCGACCACGCCTTCAGCTACATCACCAAGAACGGCGCGGTGATCATCGTCGGCATGCCGCCGACGGGTGTGTTCGCAAGCTACGATCCCGGCACCATGGCGGCTTGGAACCAGAAGGTTCTCGGCTCCAAGATGGGCGAAGCCGTCATTTCGAAGGACATCCCGGAGCTCACTACCGCCTGGCGGGAGGGGCGGTTGAAGCTCGCCGAACTGATCACCGGGCGCTACCCGCTTGACCGCATCAACGAGGCCATCGAAGGTGTGACCAGGGGCGAAGCGCTGCGGAACGTCATCGTCTTCGACTGAGGCAGTCACGGGAGGCAGGATTGCATATCAAGGACGTCAAGACCTGGGTCGTCGGCAATCCGCCGCCGCAGATCGGCGGGCGCTATTTCATTTTCGTCAGGCTCACGACGGATGGCGGAGTGGTCGGCTATGGCGAGGCCTATAACGCGACTTTCGATCCGCATCTGACGGCGAAGCTTATCGAGGATGCGGCAGCGCGCTACCTCGTCGGGCGCGATCCGCACGACATCGAGACCTTCTTCCGGCTGTGCTATTCCTCGGGCTTCACCCAGCGTCCGGACGTCACCATGATGGGCTGCTATTCGGCGCTCGAAATGGCCTGCTGGGACATTGTCGGCAAGGAAGCAGGCAAGCCGGTGCACAAGCTGATCGGCGGGCGTGTGCACGAGGCCTTGCGCAGTTACACCTATCTTTATCCCAAATCCGGCAGCGTCTACCCCAGCGAGGCCGAGAGCGCGGACAAGAACGTCTACAACGATCCCGACCTCGCGGCCGAGGCTGCGCTCGAGGCTGTGGAACAGGGCTTTACGGCGATCAAGTTCGACCCGGCCGGCCCCTATACGATCTTCGACGGGCACCAGCCCACCCTGCCCGACATCGACCTTTCCGCACGCATAGTCGCCGCTGTACGCGAAGCGGTTGGCACCAGGGCCGATATCCTCTTCGGCACGCACGGGCAGTTCACCCCGGCCGGCGCGATCCGCATGGCGCGCGCCATCGAACCCTACGATCCCTTGTGGTTCGAGGAGCCGGTGCCGCCCGACAGCCCGGAGGCGATGGCGCAGGTAGCCGCTGCAACTTCCATTCCCGTCGCGACCGGTGAGCGGCTGACGACCAAGACCGAATTCGCGCGACTGATCGAGATGCGTGCCGCGTCGATCCTTCAGCCAGATCTCGGGCGCTCCGGCGGCATCTGGGAAACCAAGAAGATCGCTTCCATGGCGGAGGCATGGCACGTGTCGGTCGCACCGCATTGCTATTGCGGGCCGATCGTGGCGGCGGCCAATATCCAGCTTGCCGCGACCTGCCCCAATTTCCTCATTCTGGAATCGATCAAGACCTGGGACGGCTTCCACGAGACGCTGCTTAAGAGGAAGATCGCCTGGGAAGACGGAAACGTGCTGATCGGCGGAGAACCTGGCCTCGGCGTCGAACTGAACGAGGCAGTTTGCGACGCGCATCCATGGGACGGTTCGGTGCTGCATCTGGAAATGCAGCGCGAACCGGTCGTGCCTTGAGGGGGAGCGCCGTGAACGCAAAACCCGCCTATGCCTTTATCGGGCTCGGTCATCTGGGCGCCAATCTCGCCGCCTGCCTGGTACGCCAAGGCTTCACCGTTTACGCCGTCGACCGCGATCCGGCGCGGGCCGAAAAGCTCGTTGGACTGGGCGCCATTGCAATGGCCAGCCCGGCGGAGGCCGCACACACAGCGGGCAATGCCATCACCTGCCTGCCCTCGCCCGCCGTCAGCGAAGCCGTGCTGGCAGGACCGGACGGGTTGATCGAGGGGCTTCCAGAGTGCGGCACGTGGATCGAAATGTCGACCAATGGCCGCGACGAGATCGTGCGTCTCGCAGGGATCGCGTCCGAACATGGCATCCGCACACTTGAGTGTCCGGTCACCGGCGGCGTGCATTTGGCCGCCGAAGGCAAGATCACCGCGCTGGTCGGCGCGGAGGCAGCCGACCTTGAAGCGCATCGTCGTGCTATCGAGGCGATGTGCGCGCGCGTCTTCCACATGGGGCCGATCGGCTCGGCAGCGGTGATCAAGGTCATCACCAACATGCTGGCCTTCATCCATCTGCAGGCGACGAGCGAGGCGCTGATGCTGGCGAAGAAGGGCGGGCTCGATCTGGCGCAGGCCTTTCATGCCATCGCGGCCTCATCCGGCACGTCCTTCGTGCACGAGACGGAGGGGCAGTTGATCCTGAACGGAAGCTACGACATCGACTTCACGATGGACCTGGCGCTGAAGGATCTGGGCTTCGCACTCGCCATGGGCAGGGAATGGGGCTCGCCGCTGCGACTGGCCGAGTTGGTCAATGCCACTTTCGAAAAGGGCAAGGCGGTTTATGGCGGTGGCGCACAATCGCCGATGATCGCACAACTGCTCGAAGACGAAACCGGCGTCGACCTGCGCGCACCGGGCTTTCCGGCGAAGCTTCAGCCGGTGGCGGGCAATGGCCGTGGCGGATCCTTGTGAATGTTGCGGAGCAGGATAAGTGCGAAGATGAAGTTGGGCAGGTTCATGACGATGGGCAAATAGCCGGCATAGGCAGGCAATTCGCCGGCAGCTTCGCCTCCTCCCGAGGCCGCACTGGCCATTCCAACGGTGAAAAGCGCGAAGTCCCACAGGCCATGGTAAATGATGGCCGGCCAGATGGAGCCGGTGCGCAGCATAATCGCGATGAACACGAGCCCGCTCATTCCCGCGGCGAACGATTGTTGGATGGCCGCGCCGAATTCACCCGTTATAAAGCCATTGAAGGCGTGGACCCCACCAAATAGCATCATGTTGAGCAGGATTGCCGGCCAGACCGACATTCGCTCGATCGAGGCACGAAACAGCACGCCTCGGAACATGACTTCCTCTGAAAATCCGACCATCATCGTGTTCAGAAAGACCAGCAGGGTGGTCACTAGTGGCGGCAGCCCGAGGTATACAATTCCGGCACCGAACAGCAGGAGGTAGATGCAGGGAAACCACATTACGCGGAAGAGCGAGTGCGGCCTGACGAACCCTATATCCCTCCATCTGAAGATGGCGATGGCACCGAGCAGGACGGCGATGGCGACGACGAACTGCCAGCCGACGCCCTGTCGTACCAGCTCGTCAAGCGAAATCTCCTCGCCGCCACCCAGGATCTGTGCGCCAAACATCGTTGCCGCTCCCCAAAGCAGCAATACAGCGATGCTGATCCAAAACCGGTTCGAAGTACCTGACATGATGGGACCTTCCATGTTCATGGAGGGCCCCGCTCCACATCCTTGCGATATTGCCACAATAACCGTTGAACGGCCAAAACGCTCTGTGTACGGGACGCTATCGAAAAATACTCCCTTGCCACACATCAACGTAACTTCCCCTGAGCACTCCTTTGCCGGGTTCCTTGTTGTTCGATCATCGCCACAACCCACCCGAGCCGGTCACCTGACAGTTTTCGCCTTTTCCGACGCTGCCTTGCGACGCGCCAGCGATTCTGCGGGCCAAAGCTCGTTCATGTTGTAATAGACCTCGCAGACCGGCACGTTATCGGGCAATTGCACCCACGGCACCTTCGTCCGCGTGAAGATGTGTACGTCGGGGGAAATCGCATGCGGTTCGTCGAGCGTCGAAACGCGCAGGAAGCGCAGATAGCCGCGCCGTCCGTAATCGCTCCATACCGCGACACCGCATTTCGCGCAGCGGTAGATGTCATGCGGGCGGCCTGAATCGGTCGGCATGGAAATGGCGACCGGTTCGCCTGCAAGCGCTTCCACTTCGTCGGCCTCGATCAGCGCATTGATGGCGAAGGCGCCGCCGGTCTGCTTCTGGCAGTCGAGACAATGGCAGCAATGCACGAAAATCGGTCCGCGCTTCATGCGGTAGCGGACATTTCCGCAGGAACAGCCGCCTTCATGCATCGTCATTCCCTGTCGATTCCCAAGCGCATCTGGTTTGGGACCAGAGGGTCGCGGGTAAACAAGCCCTACAGCCTGAAATCCTCTCCGTCGCGGTCGAGTAATTGCAGAATCGCGGCCATGAACTTCTCGGACTGGCCGGGATATTCCTCGATCTCGCGCGCCGTCTTCTCGGCGATCTCGTCGGACAGCACCCGCAGCTTCTGCCCGGTCCACAGCGCCTTGATGTAGGTCTCGGCGGCGCGCTCGAAATAATAGAGCCGGTTGAAGGTGTCGGCGACGCTGTCCCCGATCACCATGACGCCGTGATTGGCCATGACCAGCACCTTCTTCGACGGGTCGGAAAGGTTGGCGCAGGTGCGTTCGGCCTCTTCCTCGAAGGCCAGGCCGCCATATTGGTCGTCGATGGCGACGCGGTTGAAGAAGATCGCCGTATTCTGGTCGATCGGCGGCAGGGCGGAATCGGCGAGGCTCGCGAGCACGGTGGCGTGGATCGAATGGACGTGCATGGCGCAGCGCGCGTGCGGGCAAAGCCGGTGCAGCGCGCCGTGCAGGCCCCAGGCGGTCGGGTCCGGCGCGTCGGGCCGCTCCATGGTGGTCGGGTCGTTGGCGTCGATGAGCAGCAGGTCGGACGCCTTGACCAGCGAGAAATGCACCTGGTTCGGGTTCATCAGGAATTGCGTGCCGTCCTCGTTGACGGCAAGCGAGAAATGGTTGGCGACGCCCTCATGCATGTTGAGCCGGGCCGTCCAGCGGAAGCTGGCAGCCAGTTCGACGCGCTCGTGATAGTTGGCGAGGTTCTCGCGGCGGTCTTCGTGCTTGGCGGAAAGGTGGGTGACGCCCATCGTGGATCCTCGTCGGGTGAGTGTTTCGCGCGATGGTGAAGGCTTGCCCGCACCTTGGCAAGAGGCTTTCAGCCCGGCCTCGCCGTCCTGCCCATCGAGCCGTCGTCCGGCATCATCGCCTGGAGGCGCAATGCGCGGCCAGACATGCCGGCGTGGCGGCGGAAAGCGCGGGAGAAGGCGGACAACGAGGAAAAGCCGGTGCGCAACGCTATTTCCTGCATGGGCAGATTGGTGTCGACCACCATGCGCCGCGCCGTCTGCAGGCGCAGCTTGGTGAAATAGGCGGCGGGCGTTTCGCCCAGCGTGCGCACGAACAGCGTTTCGAGCATGCGCACCGAAAGGCCCACCCGTCGTGCGATGGCAGCGGCAGTCATCGGACGGTCGACGGATTGCTCCATGATGCGGATGGCGGCTGCAATGCGCGGTTCGCTGACCGCGAGCCGGCCCAGCGAAACCAGCGGCTGGGCGTCGGTCGCGGAGTGCGCCTCGTCGTAGATGAACAGGCTCGCCACCTCCATCGCGGTGCGGTGGCCGTGGCGCGAGCGGATGATGTGCAGCATGAGGTCGATGGTCGGCAGGGCCCCGCCCGCCGACAGGAGGTTGCCGTCGACCACATAGCGGTCGGCGCGCACATCGACGCCGGGATAGGCATGCTGGAAATCTTCCAGATCCTCCCAATGCGTGGTCACCGCCCTGCCCTCCAGCAGGCCGGCGCGGGCCATCAGCCATGAGCCTGCTTCGATGCCGCCGATTGCCGCAAATCGCGGATAGACGCGCCCGAGCAGCGCAAGGGTGCGCTTTTCGATATTCTTGAGCGCATCGAAGCCGGCGACGACCAACAGCAAATCCCCCGAAAGCCGGTCGTCCAGATACGCGTTGCCGGCGAGCGGCAGGCCGCACGAAAGCGTCGCCGCATCGCCGGCGACCGTGACCATGCGCCAGTCGAACACCCGTTTTCGCATGACACGGTTACAGCCGCGCATGGGATCGAGCGTGGCGGCGACCGTCATCAGCGACGATCCGGGCAGGACCAGCACGGCGACGGAGAGCGGATCGTCGGAGGGCGAGAGCAGGTTCATTGCGTAATGGATCAATTATCTTGCGTAAATTGTCAAACATTACCCCCGCGATCAATCATGATCGCGCAGGTTTCAGCAGGGAGGGATTGACTGCATGCCGCTCGAACAAAACCGTGACGTATTCATCACCTGCGCCGTTACCGGTTCCGGCGGCACGCAGGACCGCTCCCCCCATGTGCCCCGCTCTCCCGAACAGATCGCCAATTCCGCCATCGACGCGGCGAAGGCCGGCGCGGCAATTGTCCATTGCCATGTGCGTGACCCCGAGACCGGCGCGCCGCGCCGCGACGTCGAGCTTTACCGCGAGGTGACCGAACGCATCCGCGAGGCAGAGGTCGACGTGGTGTTGAACCTAACCGCCGGCATGGGCGGCGACATGGTGTTCGGCCCGACCGAGCGTCCGCTGCCGCTCATGGAAAAGGGCACCGACATGGCCGGCGCGGCGGAGCGCGTGGAGCACGTCGCGCAATGCCTGCCCGAAATCTGCACGCTCGATTGCGGCACGATGAACTTCGCCGAAGCCGATTATGTGATGACCAACACGCCTGGCATGCTGCGCGCGATGGGCTCCATGATGACCCATCTCGGTGTCAGACCGGAGATCGAGGCGTTCGATACCGGCCATCTGTGGTTCGCCAAGCAACTTGTGAGCGAAGGAGTATTGAAACCCGACGCGCTGGTGCAGCTTTGCATGGGCGTGCCGTGGGGGGCGCCGGACGACCTCAACACCTTCATGGCGATGGTCAACAACGTGCCGAAGGAATGGACCTTCTCGGCCTTTTCCATCGGGCGCAACCAGATGAGCTATGTCGCCGCGTCGGTGCTGGCCGGCGGCAATGTCCGCGTCGGTCTGGAAGACAATCTGTGGCTCGACAAGGGTGTGCTCGCGACCAATGCGCAGCTCGTCGAGCGCGCGGCGACGATTGTCGAGAACATGGGTTCGCGCGTGATCGGACCGGAAGAAGTACGCCGGAAACTCGGTTTGACGAAGCGCGCGCCGCTGGCAAGAGCGGCTTGATGGGCAACGGGAAATGCACAGGATGAGCATCGCAAGGGCGGCCGTTATCGGTGGGGGTGTGATCGGCGCTGGATGGGTCGCCAGGCTGATCGAGAATTCCATTCCCGTCACAATCTACGATCCTGCACCCGACGCAGCGAGGAAGATGCAGGCCGTGCTCGACAACGCCGAGCGCGCCTATGCCAGGCTGACCATGGCGGCGCGACCGAAAAAGGGCGAGATCGTCTGGGCGAAATCGGCGGCAGAAGCGGTGAAGGATGCCGACCTGATCGTCGAGGCCGTGCCCGAGCGCCTCGACATCAAGCACAAGGTCTATGCCGAGGTCGAGACGGCGGCTCGGGACGATGCGATCATCGCCTCGTCGACGTCGGGCATCATGCCGTCCGATCTCCAGTCGCAGATGAAGCACCCCGAACGGCTGATCGTCGCCCATCCATTCAACCCGGTCTATCTACTGCCCGTGGTCGAGTTGGTGGCCGGCAAGCAGACGTCGTCCGCGTTTATCGAGCGCGCCACGGCATTCTACGAGACCATCGGCATGAAGCCGATCGTGGTGCGCAAGGAAATCGAGGCCTTCGTCGCCGACCGTCTGCTGGAAGCGGTGTGGCGCGAGGCGCTTTGGCTGATCAAGGACGGCATCTGCACCACGCAGGAACTCGACGACATCATGCGCTTCGGCTTCGGCCTTCGATGGGCGCAGATGGGCCTGTTCGA
>JAGRLL010000059.1:15833-20866 GCA_020441855.1 Nitratireductor sp. | reverse complement strand
CGCATCGCCGGCGGCGAAGCGGGCATGCGCCATTTCATGGCCCAGTTCGGCCCCTGCCTGACCTGGCCATGGACCAAGCTGATGGACGTGCCGGAATTCAACGACGAACTGGTCGACCTCATCGCCGGGCAGTCGGACGAACAATCCGGTCACCTTTCGATCCGCGAACTGGAGCGCAAGCGCGACGACAATCTCGTCGGCATCATGCAGGCGCTCAAGCAGAACGACTGGGGCGCCGGCAAGGTGCTAGCGGCCTATGAGAGCAAGCTGTTCGACATCGGCGCGCGCAAGAGCGAGGAAATCGACTTTTCCGGGCCGGTGCGCACGACCGAGCGCCAAATCCCTCCGGACTGGACCGACTACAACAACCACATGAACGAGGCGCGCTACCTGCAATGCTTCGGCGATGCGACCGACGCCTTCATGCGCATGGTCGGCGCCGACGCCGACTACATTGCATCCGGCCTGTCCTTCTTCACCGCCGAGACGCATATCCGTCATATCGACGAGGTGAAGTCGATGGAGCCGGTCTACACGCTGACCCAGGTGATCGAAGGCAAGGGCAAGCGGATGCGGCTGTTCCATTGGCTCTATCACGGGAATGCCAAGGAAGGGGGGCGCCTGCTGGCGACCGGCGAACACATGCTGATCCATGTCTCGCTCAAGACCCGTTCGGCCTGCGAACCGGCGCCACAGGTCAAAGAAAAGCTCGAACATTTTGCCGGACTGCATGCCGCCCTGCCGATGCCGGAAGGCGCCGGACGGGCTGTCGGCCAGCCAAAGTAATTTCCGCGGAACAGGGACATACCAGATGGATTTCGCGCTCTCGGAAGAACAGGCCCTGATCGTCGAAACGACGCGGTCCTTTGTGGAGAACGAACTCTATCCGCACGAGGCGGAAATCGAGCGCACCGGTCATCTGCGCCCCGAACTGATCAGGGAAGTGCAGGCGAAGGCCATCGAAGCCGGGCTGTACGCCGCCAACATGCCGGAGGAAGTGGGCGGCGCCGGGCTCGATACGCTGACCTGGCTGCTCTACGAAAAGGAACTGGGACGGGCCAATTACGCGTTGCACTGGACCTGCGTGGCGCGGCCGTCGAACATCCTGCTCGCCGGCACGTCGGAGCAACGCGAGAAATACCTGATGCCCTGCGTGCGCGGCGAAAAATGGGACTGCCTCGCCATGACGGAACCGGGCGCGGGCTCGGACCTGCGAGGCATGAAGGCGACCGCGAAACAGGACGGCCCCGGGGAAAACAGCGACTGGGTGCTGAACGGCACCAAGCATTTCATCTCCCACGCCGATCTCGCCGATTTCGCCATCGTGTTCATGGCGTCCGGCGAGGAAGACACGCCACGCGGCAAGAAGAAGCTGATCACCGCCTTCTTCGTCGACAAGGGACATCCCGGTTTCAACGTGCGCGAGGGCTACCGCAATGTCAGCCATCGCGGCTACACCAATGCGGTGCTCGAATTCGACAATTGCCGCCTGCCCGCTTCGGCCATGCTGGGCGAAGCACATAAGGGTTTCGAGGTCGCCAACAACTGGCTCGGCGCGACGCGCCTGCAGGTCGCTGCAACCTGTATCGGACGGGCAGAGCGCGCCTTTTCCCATGCGGTGGAATGGGCTGCCAACCGCGAGCAGTTCGGCCAGAAGATCGGCAAGTTTCAGGGCGTCGGCTTCAAGCTCGCCGACATGGCCGTTGAGTTGAAGGCATCGAACCTGATGTTGCAGGAAGCCGGCTGGAAATACGATGCCGGCACGGTCACCGACGAGGACATGGCGATGGCCAAGCTGAAAGCCACGGAGATGCTGGCCTTCGTCGCCGACGAGGCGATCCAGATCCATGGTGGCATGGGCCTGATGGACGAGCTTGCCGCTGGAACGCATCTGGCGCGATGCGCGCGTCGAGCGCATATGGGAAGGCACGTCCGAGATCCAGCGTCACATCATTTCGCGCGCGCTGTTGAGGCCGCTCGGTGCTTGAGGTGAGGACTTAGGCGATGGCGAAGACCGGGATACGCGAAGCTGAGCTTTACGCGCCGGTCAAGGCGCTGCTCGAAGGCCAGGGCTACGAGGTCAAGGGCGAGATCGGCGCAGCCGATGTGGTCGCTGCGCGTCCGGGCGACGAAACTGGCGAGGACCCGCTCATCGTCGAACTGAAGACCGGCTTTTCGTTGTCGCTGTTTCATCAGGCGGTCGAACGCCAGAAGCTGACGGATATCGTCTATGTCGCGGTGCCGCGCGGTTCGGGCGCGGCGTTCAACAAGGCGCTCAAGGAAAACAAGGCGCTGTGCCGGCGACTTGGGCTCGGTCTCATCACCGTACGGCTGGAGACCAGCCTCGTTGAGGTCCATTGCGATCCGGCGCCCTACAGCCCGCGCAAATCGAAGCAACGCAGGGCGCGCCTGTTGCGCGAATTCGCGCGCCGCGTCGGCGATCCCAACGAAGGCGGATCGACTCGGCAGGGCTTGATGACCGCCTATCGCCAGGACGCCCTGCGCTGCCTGAAGGTACTGACCGAGAACGGACCGACCAAGGCCGCGCTGGTCGCGGAACAATCGGGCGTGCAGACCGCGCGGCGACTGATGGCGGACGACCATTACGGCTGGTTCGAGCGGGTGGAGACCGGCATCTACGCGCTGACGCCGAAAGGTGTCGCCGCACGGAAGGAATACGCAACCGAAATCCGGAAATTGTCGGCGCGGCCATCTTCCGGCGATGGTGGCGAGACACGAATGGTGGGCGCATGATGACGGAAGCCACGAGAGACAGGCTGGCGCGGCTGTTTCGACCGCGCACGATAGCGGTGTTCGGCGGCGGGTGGGCAGCCAATGTCGTCGAGCAATTGGTCAGAATTGGCTATGACGGCGAAATCTGGCCGGTTCACCCGAACCGTTCAGACATTCACGGCATCAAGTGCCACCGCACGATCGCGGAGCTGCCCGGCTCGCCGGACGTGGCCTTCATCGGCGTCAATCGCGAGGCAAGCATCGATGTCGTGCGCGAGTTGAGCGAACGCGGCGCGGGTGGCGCCACCTGCTTTGCTTCCGGGTTCCTCGAAAGCGAGGAAACGGGTGGCGGTGCGCTTCAAGCACGCCTTGTCGAAGCGGCGGGTTCGATGCCGATCCTCGGTCCGAATTGCTACGGCTTCATCAACTATCTCGACCGCGTGACGCTGTGGCCCGACCAGCATGGCGGCGTGCCCTGCGAAAAGGGCGTTGCGATCCTGACGCAATCCTCCAACATCGCCATCTCCATGACGATGCAGAAGCGCGGTCTGCCGCTCGCCTTCGTCGCCACTGCGGGCAACCAGGCGCAGACATCGCTCGCAGAGATCGGCATGGCCCTGCTCGACGACGAACGCATCACGGCGCTTGGGCTGCATATCGAGGGGATCGGCGACATTGCCGGCTTCGAGGCGCTGGCCGCCAGGGCCAAGGCGCTGTCGAAACCCGTCATCGCGCTCAAGGTGGGACGTTCCGAACAGG
This sequence comes from Nitratireductor sp., assembly GCA_020441855.1. GTDB lineage: Bacteria > Pseudomonadota > Alphaproteobacteria > Rhizobiales > Rhizobiaceae > BOKV01. The sequence goes on along the minus strand of JAGRLL010000059.1, from coordinate 17,374 downwards.
CGCGCGCGCAGACCCTGACCCATACCGCTTCGCTCGCCGGCAGCGAAGCCGGGTCGCGGGCGCTGCTTGAACGTCTCGGCATACCCGCGGTGCGCTCGCTCACCGTCTTCCTCGAAGCGCTGAAACTGCTGCATGTGCACGGACCGCTCGGCGGCAACCGCCTCGCCTCGATCTCGTGTTCTGGCGGCGAAGCAAGCCTGATGGCGGATCTGGCGCATGGCCTCGACGTCGCGTATCCGCCGCTGACGCAAAAGCAGCGCTCGGGTTTGGCCGCAGCGTTGGGCGAAAGGGTGTCGCCCGCCAATCCGCTCGACTACCACACCTATGTCTGGGGCAATCTCGAAGCTTCCACCGCCGCATTCACCGCCATGCTGGACGCACCACTCGACCTGGCGATGTTCGTCTCCGACTGGCCGCGTGCCGACCGCTGCACCGCACCCGGCTGGGACATCGCGCTCGATTCCATCCGCGCGGCGGCAAGGACGACCGGAACGAAAGCGGCCATCGTCGCCTCCATGCCGGAAAACATGCCGGAAGACCTCGCCGTCGAACTGGTCGCCGAGGGTATCGCACCACTGTGCGGCATGGAGGAGGCGCTTCACGCAGCCGAAGCCGCCTGCAAGGCCGGCGAAGGGCTGCGCCGCCCCATGCCGCTGCCTGTCATGGCCGCGCCCCGGTTCGCTTCGCATGCTCTCGCCCCAGAAGGCCGCATGCTTGACGAGGCGCAAGCCAAGCTGGCACTCGCGGCGCATGGTCTTGCCTTGCCGAAAGGCAGGGTGTGCTCCAACCGCGCCGAAGTGCTGCAGGCGGCAGCCGAGATCGGCTTCCCGGTGGTGCTGAAAGGCATGGGCCTCGCCCACAAGAGCGAAGCCGGTGCGGTCGCCGTCAATCTGAAGGACGACGAAGCGCTCGCCGCAGCCTTCGCGAGAATGGAAGCCGTCGCCGAAACCTTTCTGGTGGAATCGATGGTCGCCGGCGCGGTCTGCGAATTGATCGTCGGCGTGGTGCGCGACCCAGCGCACGGCTTCGTGCTGACGCTTGGCGCCGGCGGCGTGTTGGCCGAACTGATGGCGGATGCCACGAGCCTGATCCTGCCGGCGAGCCGCACCGAGATCTCGGACGCGCTCAGGACGCTTGGTATCTATCCGTTGCTCGAAGGGTATCGCGGCGCGCGGCGCGGCGACATCGAGGCCACGCTCGATGCTGTCGAAGCCATCTGTGCTTACGCGACGGCGGAACGCGAATGCCTGATGGAACTCGACGTCAACCCGCTGATCGTCACCCCCGACGGCGCGCTTGCCGCCGACGCCCTGGTCCGCCTGGCCGACGGCAAGACCCTATCGAACAAGGAGGCAGCCGCATGAGCTATCCCAAGGAAGGCCCGGTACGCGCGGTCGTGCGCGGCAAGGTGCTGGAAGTGACCCTCGACCGACCGAAGGCCAACGCTATCGACCTCGCCACCAGCCGCATCATGGGCGATGTCTTCAAGGCATTCCGGGACGATCCCGATCTTCGGGTCGCATTGCTGACGGCGGCGGGCG
>JAGRLL010000059.1:0-15814 GCA_020441855.1 Nitratireductor sp. | reverse complement strand
GCCCCGGCTGGGACCTGAAGGCGGCCGCCGGCGGCGACGCCGTCGATGGCGATTACGGGGTCGGCGGATTTGGCGGATTGCAGGAATTGCCGCATTTGAACAAGCCGGTGGTCTGCGCCGTCAACGGCATATGCTGCGGCGGCGGACTGGAGGTCGCGCTTTCCTGCGACATCGTCCTTGCCGCCGATCACGCGACTTTCGCGCTTCCGGAAATCCGCTCCGGCACCGTGGCGGATGCCGCCTCGATCAAGCTTCCCAAGCGCATCCCCTATCATATCGCGATGGAATTGCTGCTGACCGGACGCTGGGTCGATGCCGGCGAGGCGCATCGCTGGGGCTTCGTCAATCAAGTCGTGCCAGCCGGCGAATTGATGGCCAGGGCCCGCGAGATGGCCGACCTGATCGCCGATGGTCCGCCACTGGTGATGGCCGCGATCAAGGAGGTGGTGCGCGAAGCGGAGGACATGAAATTCCAGGACGCGCTCAATCGCATCACGCGGCGCCAATTCGCCACCGTCGACACACTGTATGGGAGCGAGGACATGATGGAAGGCTTCAATGCCTTCGCGGAGAAACGCGATCCGGTCTGGAAGGGGAAATGAGATTCGGATGAAGACGATAAGCAATTTTCCTCGCAAGGTGATTCAACACGAGGATGTTGCCATCGTGATGCCGGACGGTTGCCGGCTGTCGGCGCGCATCTGGTTGCCGAAGGATGCGTACAAGAAGCCGGTGCCGGCGATCGTCGAGCACCTGCCCTATCGCAAGCGCGACGGCACGACCGCGCGCGATTGCCTGACCCACCCCTACTTCGCCGGCCACGGCTATGCCTGCATACGCGTCGACATGCGGGGCAATGGCGATTCGCAGGGCATCATGGACGACGAGTACACGACCCAGGAATTGCAGGACGCCTGCGATGTCATCGCCTGGGCCGCAAGCCAGGAATGGTGTACCGGCAAGGTCGGCATGATGGGCATTTCCTGGGGCGGCTTCAACGCGCTGCAGGTCGCCGCGCTGAAACCGCCGGCGCTCAAGGCCATCATCACGCTGTGCTCCACCGATGATCGCTACAATGACGACATCCATTACAAGGGCGGTCTTGTCCTGCACGAAAATCTCGGCTGGGGCGCAACGATGTTCTCGTTCAATCCGCGCCCGCCGGACCCTGCAATCGTCGGCGGGAAATGGCGCAAGATGTGGAAAGAGCGCCTCGAAGCCAACGGCTTGTGGCATGCGCGCTGGCTCGAACATCCGACCCGCGACGCCTACTGGAAGCACGGTTCGGTCGGCGAGAATTTCGACGCGATCGAAGCCGCCGTGCTGGCGGTCGGAGGCTGGGGCGACGCCTACAAGAACGCGGTCGGGCGACTCGTCGCCAATCTGAAGAACACGCCCGAAGGCGGCGCCAAGGGCATTATCGGGCCGTGGATCCACAAATATCCGCATTTCGCCAAACCAAATCCGATCGGCTTCCTGCAGGAGGCGGTTCGCTGGTGGGACCGCTGGCTGAAGGACGCGGAAAACGGCGCCGAACTCGACCCGGCGATGCGCATGTTCGTGATGGATTCGGAACGCCCGAAACCCTGGTACGAGACCCGCAGCGGCACCTGGATCGCCGAGGCACAATGGCCATCGAAGGCCATCCGCAACCGCAGCTTCTCGCTCGCCGGCGATCGCACCTTGAAAGCCGGCAAGGCGAAGCCGTTCGAACTCGACGTCGCCTCGCCGGCCGACACCGGCCTCGACGGCGGGGAATATTGCGCGATCTACTGGGGCCCGGAACTGGCCGGCGACCAGCGCCGCGACGATGCGCAATCGCTGACCTTCGACAGCGCACCGCTCGGCGAAGCGAGCGACATCGTTGGCGGGCCGGTTGTGCGCCTCGCGCTGAAGGCCGACAAGCCGGTGGCACAAATCGCGGTCCGGCTGTGCGATGTCTATCCCGACGGCGCGTCCACCCGGATCACCTGGGGCGTGCTCAATCTGTGCCAGCGCGACAGCCAGGAGAAACCGAAGAAGCTCAAACCAGGCGAATGGGTCGAGGTCGTGATGCGTCTTGACGACATCGCCTGGCGCGCACCGGCCGGCAACCGGCTGAGACTGTCGATATCTTCCGCCTACTGGCCGATGGTGTGGCCATCACCGGAGGAAGCGACACTGACGATCTCGCAAGGCACGCTGGAACTTCCCCTGCGGCCGACGGCGCAAAAGGACGAGTGCCGCTTCGCAGAACCGGAGGCCGCCGCGCCGTGGCGGATCGAGACATTGCGGCCGGCATCCGGCACGCGGCGTGTCGAAAGGGACATGGGCACCGGTGTCGTGACCCTGACGATCGAGGACGATTTCGGCGAGTCACGCGACAAGGAGCATGGTCTGGTCCATGGCAGCCGGATGCGCGAGACGTGGACCATCCATCCCGACGATCCGCTGTCGGCCAGTGGCGAAGCCTGGTGGGAGCAGACCCATGGACGCGACGCCTGGTCGACGCGAACGGTCACCACGACGGCGATGACCTCCGACGCGGCCTCTTTCACCATCACCGGCGACATCGAGGCATTTGAAGGTCACAAAAGGATATTCAAGCGCAAATACAAGGAGATCGTCGAGCGCAAGCTCTTGTGATTTCCCTTTTTTTGCCGCCGGTCCTTGCCGTGGCGGCGCCGATCGTAAACAATCAAGGCAAGGGAACACTACGGGATAAACCCGGAAAACGAAGGGAGTGTGAGGATGTCCAGAGAACTGGAATTTTTGAGCAAACAGGTCGCGTTCGGCAGAATTAGCCGCCGCAACTTTCTGGGTCGTGCGGCCGCGCTTGGCGTAACGGCGGTCTCTGCCAACGCGCTGCTTTCGAGCGCCGTTCGGGCCGCCGGCCCGATGAAGGGCGGCACCATCAAGGTCGGCATCGAAGGCGGCTCGACCACAGACACAATGGATCCGGCGCTTTCCACCAACAATACCTCGACCATGCTTCTCAGGTTGTGGGGCGAACCGCTCGTCGAGCTGGGTCCGAACAACAGCCTGGAGGGGCGTGTCGCGGAAAGCTGGTCGGGTTCGGCCGATGCAAGTGTGTGGACGTTCAAGATTCGTCCCGATATCACCTTCTCCAACGGCAAGACCGTCACCGCAGAAGACGTCAAGGCGACCATGGAGCGGCATTCGGGCGAGGATACCAAATCCGGCGCGCTCGGCATCATGCGCAGCATCAAGTCGATGAAGGCCGAGGGTAACGACTTCATCGTCGAACTTGCCGATCCCAATGCCGACCTGCCCTATCTGATGACCGACTACCACCTGATCATCCAGCCCAATGGCGGCAAGGATGACCCGAACGCAGCAATCGGCACCGGTCCCTATGTCATCAAGTCGTCGGAGCCGGGTGTACGCTTTGTCGCCGAAAAGAACCCGAACCACTGGGATTCCAGCCAGGGGCATGTCGACACGGTCGAGATGATTGTCATCAACGATGACACGGCCAGGGTGGCAGCACTCCAGTCGGGCCAGGTGGACATGATCGACCGTGTGCCGCCGCGCACCGCAAAGCTCGTCAGCAGGGCGCCGGGAATCACCGTCTATTCCAAGAGCGGACCCGGCCATTACGTTTTCATCATGCGCTGTGACGCTGCACCGTTCGACAATAGCGACCTGCGCATGGCGCTGAAGTACGGCATCAACCGGCAGGAAATGGTCGACAAGATCCTGTTCGGTTACGGATCGCTCGGTAACGACACGCCGATCAACGCATCCTACCCGCTGTTCACGCCGGTCGAGCAGCGCGAATACGATCCGGACAAGGCTGCGTTCCATTTCAAGAAGTCGGGTCACGAAGGCCCGGTCTTGCTGCGCACCTCCGACAACTCCTTCCCGGGCGCTCCGGACGCTTCGGCCCTGTTCCAGCAATCGTTGGACAAGGCGGGCATTGCCCTGGAAATCAAGCGCGAGCCCAATGACGGCTACTGGTCGGAAGTGTGGAACAAGCAGCCCTTCTGCACCTCCTACTGGAGCGGACGCCCGGTGCAGGACCAGATGTTCTCGACCGCCTATCTGTCGACGGCGGACTGGAACGATACCGCATTCAAGAACGAGCAGTTCGACCAGCTTCTCGTAGCGGCGCGCGGCGAACTGGACGACGCCAAACGCAAGCAGATGTATACCGACATGTCGGAGATTCTCCGCAACGACGGCGGCCTGATCTGCCCGATGTTCAATGACTTCGTCGACGGGGTGTCGGACAAGGTCGGCGGCTGGGATGAAAAAACTTCCGGCTTCGGGCTGATGAACCTCTACGCACCGGTCAAGACCTGGGTCGCCGGGTAACATGGGCGTCGCTTTAAAACTTGTGGCCCAGCGCTTTGCGCTGGGCCTATTGTTGCTATTCCTGGTTTCGGTGCTGATTTTCGTCGGGACGCTGATACTCCCCGGCGATGTCGCGCAGTCGATCCTGGGACAGTCGGCCACGCCGGAGGCGCTTGCCAATCTGCGCAGGGACCTGGGCCTGAACGAGCCAGCCCTCGCGCGCTATCTCAGCTGGCTCGGCGGTGTTTTCCACGGAGACCTCGGCACGGCGCTGACGTCCGGACAGGATATCGCCACCACGCTTGGCCGAAGACTGGGCAATACGCTCTTCCTGGCATTCTGGGCGGCGGTTATTTCTGTCCCCCTGGCAATCTTTCTCGGTCTGCTGGCGGTACGCTATCGCGACCGCTGGCCCGACAAGCTGATTTCGGCCGTGACATTGGCCAGCATCTCGATACCGGAATTCCTTATCGGCTACGTTCTGATGTATTTCGTCGGCGTAAAGCTGGGCTGGGCGCCAACAGTCGCCACCATCTACGACGGGATGAGCATCTGGCAAAAGCTCCAGACGATCGCGCTGCCCGTCGCCGTGCTGACACTGGTCGTCCTGGCGCACATGATGCGCATGACACGGGCCGCGATCCTCAACGTCATGCAGTCGGCCTATATCGAAACAGCCGAACTCAAGGGATTGACCACCTTCAAGGTGATCTGGCGGCATGCCTTCCCCAATTCCATCGCCCCGATTGTCAACGTCGTCATGCTGAACCTTGCCTATCTCGTGGTCGGCGTCGTCGTCGTGGAAGTCGTATTCACCTATCCGGGCATGGGCCAATATCTCGTCGATCACGTGTCGAAGCGCGACCTTCCCGTTGTGCAAGCCTGCGGGCTGGTCTTTGCAGGCGTCTATATCGGGCTCAACATGGTGGCGGACATTGTCTCGATCCTTTCGAATCCGCGATTGAGGCATCCGAAATGATCAAGCGCATTCCCCTTGCCGCGTTGATCGGCCTGTTCTTCACGGCGCTTTATTTCTTCGCCGCCATCTTTGCTCCGCTTATCGCGCCATACGGCATGGCAGAAGTTGTCGGCGACGTCTGGGAGCCTGCGAGCGCGCAGCACTGGCTCGGCACGGACAATATCGGCCGCGACCTGCTGACCCGCATGATCTATGGCGGGCGGACGACGATCTTCATCGCAACCGCCGCAACGATCCTGTCCTTCAGCCTGGGCGCGGTGCTGGGCTTCACCGCCGCCGTGCTTGGTGGATGGGCCGATCAGTTCCTGTCGCGCGTCGTCGATCTCGTCATGTCGATCCCGTCGCTGATCCTGGCGCTCGTCATCCTCTCGGTCACCCCGGTCACGGTACCCGTGCTTGTGGTGATCATGGGGCTCCTGGATTCGACCCGGGTCTTCCGACTTGCCCGAGCGGTCGCCGTAGACATCAACGTCATGGACTATGTCGAGGCGGCAAAGCTGCGTGGCGAGGGCCGACGCTGGATCATCTTCCGCGAGATCCTGCCCAATGCGCTGTCCCCGCTGGTTGCCGAGATGGGGCTGCGCTTCATCTTCATGGTACTGTTCATTTCGACCCTGTCGTTCCTCGGCCTCGGCGTCCAGCCGCCGATGGCGGACTGGGGCGGCATCGTGAAGGAGAACAAGGACGGCATCGTCTACGGTATCGGCGCAGCATTGTGGCCGGCCGTTGCCATCGCCACGCTCGCCATCTCGGTCAACCTCGTTGCCGACTGGGTGCTCAATCGCACCACTTCCCTGAAAGGAGGCCGTGGTGGCTGACAACGCGCTTCTCGACATCAAGAATTTGCGCATCGAGGCGACCGTCTATCCGCCCGGCGAGGATCCGCAAGATGTCGTCATCGTCGATGATGTTTCGCTGCAACTCGAAAAGGGCAAAGTACTCGGGTTGATCGGTGAATCAGGCGCGGGGAAATCGACCATCGGCCTTTCCTCCATGGGATATGGCCGTGGCGGGGTGCGTATCACCGGCGGCGAGGTCATCCTCAACGGCACGGACATCCTCACGGGCGGCGTTCGCGGCCTGCGCAAGGTGCGCGGCAAGGAAGTGTGCTACGTCGCGCAATCGGCGGCGGCGGCCTTCAACCCGGCGCACAAGCTTATGGACCAGGTCATCGAGGCAGCGATCGAGCACGGCGTTGCCTCGCGCGCCGAGGCACGCAAGCGCGCCGTTACGCTTTTCGGCAAGCTCGGCCTGCCCGATCCCGAACACATCGGCCAACGCTACCCCCATCAGGTATCAGGGGGGCAGTTGCAGCGCGTCATGACGGCAATGGCGCTTTGTTCTCAGCCAGACCTGATCGTCTTCGACGAGCCGACGACCGCGCTCGACGTGACGACCCAGATCGACGTGCTGGCGGCGATCAAGGAAGCAATTCGGGACACCGGCGTTGCCGCGCTCTACATCACGCACGACCTTGCCGTCGTCGCCCAGGTCTCCGACCACATCATGGTGCTGCGCAACGGCAAGAAGGTGGAATACGGCACGGCCGAGCAGATCATCAACGATCCGCACGAGGAATATACCAGGGCACTCGTTTCGGTTCGCTCCATCGCGCATGAGGAAAAGAAACCGACCGAAACACCGATCCTGTCGGTCAAGCATGTCACCGCGAGCTATGGCGGCGGCATCACGGTGCTGAAGGATGTTTCCGTCGATATCCACGAAGGCCAAACGCTCGCCGTGGTCGGCGAATCCGGATCGGGCAAGTCGACGATGGCGCGCGCCATCACCGGGCTGCTGCCGCCGAGCGAGGGCGAGATCACCTTCGACGGACGCACGCTGTCGCGCCGGCTTGACCAGCGGACCAAGAACGATCTGCGCGAACTGCAGATGATCTACCAGATGGCGGACGTCGCGATGAACCCGCGCCAGACGGTTGCCACGATCATCGGCAGACCTCTCGAATTCTATTTCGGCCTGCGCGGCAAGGAGCGCGACCGGCGCATCGGCGAACTGCTCGACGAGATCGAGATGGGCACGGGATTCGCCGACCGCTATCCGGCCGAGCTTTCAGGCGGCCAGAAGCAACGGGTCTGCATTGCACGCGCGCTGGCAGCCAAGCCGAAGCTGATCATCTGCGACGAGGTGACCAGCGCGCTCGATCCGCTTGTCGCCGACGGCATTCTGAAGTTGTTGCTGAATTTGCAGAAAATCGAGAATGTCGCTTACCTTTTCATCACCCACGATCTGGCGACGGTGAGAGCCATCGCCGATTCCATCGCCGTGATGTTCCAGGGCAAGGTGGTGCGCTACGGCCCGAAATCGCAGGTGCTCAGTCCGCCTTTCGACGACTATACCGACTTGCTGCTTTCCTCCGTACCGGAAATGCAGATCGGCTGGCTGGAGAAGGCGCTCGCCAACCGCAAGATGGAGAGCGCGGGGAACTGACGACCCGCATGGAAGTCAACCCGGCCACCTGCGCTCTACCGGTTCATGCTGAATGGAATCGCCCATGGCGCTCGACAACAAACTCCTGCTGATCATCATCGATGGCGTACCCCATCGCAATTTCCGCCGCCTGTTCGGCAACCTCGAAGGCTGGGTGCTGAACGGCGACGCGCGCGTGTGGAAAATCCGCGCCTCGGTGCCGTCGATCTCGGCGCCCTGCTACGCCTCAATCCATACCGGCACTCCGCCACAGGTGCATGGCATCCTGTCGAACGAAGTGCGCTTTCGCGTCAAGTTGCCCGACATCTTTTCCGAAGTGGCCAGGGCCGGCGGCAAATCGGGCGCGGTGACGCATTCCTACTGGTCGGAATTCTTCAACCGCCATCCCTTCGATTTCGTGCGCGACATCGAATACGACGAACCGGAGGGACCGATCCATCACGGCCGCTTCCACACCATGACGGGTTACGGCCACGACAATCAGATGACGCCGTGCGACGCGGACCTGTTCGCCACGCTGAGCATGCTGGCCGCACGCCACGGCATCGATTACGGCATCCTGCATTCGTGCACGCTCGATTCCATGGGTCATCGTTTCGGCCACGACAATGTGACGATGGACCACGCCTGCGCAGCGTTGGACGCGATGCTTGCCGCCTTTCTGCCCGGCTGGCTCAAGGCCGGCTACGAGGTGATCGTTACCGCCGATCACGGCCAGACCGACCGTGGCCACCACGGCGGGCACGAGGACTTGCAGCAGGATAGCGCGCTCTACTATTTCGGGCCGGCCGAAGGCCCTTCGGACGACACGCTGATCGACCAGTTGCAACTCGCACCTACGGTGCTTTCGCGGCTCGGCATCGCCATCCCCGACACGATGAAAGCAAAGCCATTCCTGATCTGACGCCAGCCAGTCCCGGAGACCAAGTCATGCGCCTTGCGTTCCCTGCCTTCGTGCTCATCGCTTTTCTCACGCTCATGGATGCCAGCCACGCCCTGGCGGAACCGCATCCCGCAGGCTTCAGTAATCACAAGTTCAATCCGGCCAATCCGGTCACGGAAAACGGCGTCACCACCTTCCACATCGACAATCACGGCTGTTCCGATACCAAGTATGGCGACGGGCGCGGCGAGAGCGATTGCTACAACGGCAATGTGCGTTCCGTGCTGGCGCCGTCTCGCCAGGAAAAGCTCGGAGAGTCGGTCGAGTACAGTTTCGATTTATGGGTCGACCCGTCGATCGACTACCCGGGCTACATCAATTCCCACGCCCACGGTTTCATCCCCGACGGGCGCGACACCCGCTTGCGCATCGCAAGCTGGGAAGGCCAGCATCTGCACAATTTCCTCTACATGCTGAAACTCGATGCCTTTCACGGCGTGCGTTTCCTGTCGAAACCCTGCTTTCCCGTAGACAAATTGGGCGAGTGGAACCGCTTCTCGATGAAGGTAAACTGGGCCTCCGACAAAAAGGGCTGGATCAAGGTCAGCTGCAACGACAAGGTCGTCTGGCTGCAGGAAGGCATTGCGACCAACCAGGCGCCGGAATGTTACGTCACCAATCAATGCGAACCCGGCAAGAAGAAGAACGCCACACGTATCAATTTCATTCCCGGACCGGTGCTGATGGGCTTCGGGTATGAGTGGAAGAAGCACCGCAAGCCGTCACAGTTCACCGAAATCCAGAAAGACGGCATCACCTTGAAGATGCGCAATCTGAAGGTAACAAAGGGCGCGCGCCTCTATGACGATGCGGACATCGAACAGGTCAAGGCATTGCAGGCGCATCTCAACGCGCTTGGCTGCGATGTGGGTTCTGTCGACGGTGCGGCCGGGCCGAAGACCCGCAAGGTCGCGCTTGAATGCCGCGAGTTCGAAGACGGCGTCCTGCCGGAGACATTCGACCTTGCTACCCTGCCGATGATTCTCGCAGCCTATCGGGAGCATTATCCGGCACAGTGAGGAGACTCGATATGGCGATGTCCCTTCGTCTCGTCATGGTGATGGGGTTTCTTGCCATCGCGCCTGCGGTCGCCGCGCAGGAGAAGGCTTTCATCATCCGCCATGCGGAGAAGGAGGCAACGGGCGCCGATCCCGGCCTGACCGCGGCGGGGCGCGAGATGGCCTCCAACTGGTCGCGCATGTTGGCCAGCGCCGGCATCGACATCGTCCTGCACACCGATGCGCGGCGTTCCCGCGAAACGGGCTCGATCATCGCCCAAGCCCTCGGCGTCGGCCGGTCCGAAACGGCGATGGCCGACGTCGCCGGTCTGTTCGACCTGCTCGAATTCGACCACGCAGAGGACAATGTCCTCATCGTCGCGCACACCGAGACCATTCCCGGCATTCTCGCCCGTCTCGGCGTGGAGGAAAACGTTCGGATTGCCTCCGACGACTATCGCAACCTGTTCGCCGTCACCTTCGGCGAAAGCGGCGAGGCGTCACTCGTCAGGCTGCGTCTGCCCTAAAGTGATCTGACGTAATAGCGCACGGTCTTGGCGCCGCCATGGATGTCGGCTTCGCCGACAGGAGCAAAATCCATTGCGGTGTGAAAGGCGTCCGAAGCGGGATTGGGCGGGTCGGCATTGACCTCGGCGGTGACGATGGCCTGCCCGCGAGCCCGCGCCACGTCAAACAGATCCTCGTAGAGACGGCGCGCATGGCCCCTGCCCCGCGCAACCGGATCCACCACCACCCGGTCGACATAGACAAAGCGCGGATAACGCGTCTTGAACCAGTGAAAGTTCGGGCTGCCGTAATCGGCATCCTGTTCGAAACTCATCAGGAAGGCGGCGACTTCGTCCGTTTCAGGAGCGCCGATGATGCGGCAGTGAAAGGATCTCGCCGTCAATGCGGCAAGTTCCTCCCGCTCGAGCCAGGAAAGCTCGGTCGCGTGGCGATTGTTGAGGTCGAGGATGGCGTCGAGAAGCTCGTCCGAGACCGGCTGGATTTGCGGGTCGTTCGTCATTCCCTAATACGGCCACTCATTCGCGCCCGTGGCCTTCACCGCGCCGACGATACGCGCAAAGCTGTCTCGGGCGCGCCCGACCGAATGACGCGCGCGCAGATAACCGTGGACGAGCCCCGTTTCCTCGAACCAGACCGCCTTGCCGCCGGCGGCGAGGATTGCGTCGCGATAGTCGCGGCCGTCATCGCATAACGGGTCGCACTCGGCGGAAAAGATGACGGTTGGCGGAAGCCCTGAAAAATCGGTATCGGCCAATGGCATGGTGGTCGGGTCGGATGAAACATCGCTGCCGCCGGCACGTATGTTTCCGTAGAATGTGACGTCGCGCAAGGTCAGCATCGGCGCCTCGGCATGGGCGACGTAGGAACCTTTTGTCATCTCGCCGCCCAGCACGGGATAAATCAGCACCAGTCCGGCAGGCTGGCGTCCCCCGGCCCTGACGGCATGGGCAATCGCAGCACAAAGGTTGCCGCCTGCACTGTCGCCGCAGAGCACAACAGGTCCGTCGAAGCTGCTCAGCGCCCATTTGTAGGCCGTCATCGCATCATCGAAGGCGGCGGGGTGGAAGAACTCGGGAGAGAGGCGATAGTCGACCGAGACGACCCGGTAGCCGGTCCGGCCGCAAATCTCGGCGCAGACGTCATCATGGCTTTCCAGGCCACCGACCACGAAGCCCCCTCCATGACAGTAGAGAACCAGGGCAGCCGGGTTGGCGACGCTGTCGTAGATGCGCACCGGAATGGCGTGATCGCCGGCGTCGACGGTCTCGTCACGAGCCGACACGTTCTGTGGATAGGCAACGTGGAAGGCCGCGCACATGCGGTCGTAAACGGCGCGCTGCTGCTCTACCGTGAACGTGACCGTTTCGGGCGGATAGAAGGAATCCGTCTTGTCTATGAAGGCCCAGGTCTCTGCATCGATCAGCTTGGTATAATCGGTCATTCGGGCTGCGCTCTCTTGTGTTCTGTCATTACCGGATCGCGCGACCATGGCCATGAGTCAAGCGGCGGGTCGCAAAGTGTTCGAAACGGCGTTTTTAAGGCGTGGATGTCGATTTGCGGGCATGAAGACGAAACCGATTCCTGTAATGTTTGCAGGCAATTGTTCCAGGGACAGGTCATGGCGCGCAAACCAAACATTCTTATCATGATGGTCGACCAGTTGAACGGAACGCTTTTTCCCGACGGACCGGCCGACTGGTTGCATGTGCCCAATTTGCGCAAGCTCGCGCAACGTTCGGTTCGCTTCGCCAACAGCTATACCGGTTCGCCGCTATGCGCGCCGGGCCGTGCCAGCTTCATGGCGGGCCAGCTTCCGCGCCGCACCCGCGTCTACGACAATGCCGCCGAATTCTGCTCCGATATTCCGACCTATGCGCACCATCTGCGTCGCGCGGGCTACCAGACCTGCCTGTCGGGCAAGATGCATTTCGTCGGGCCGGACCAGCTGCACGGTTTCGAGGAGCGTCTCACCACCGATGTCTATCCCGCCGATTTCGGCTGGACGCCGGACTACCGCAAGCCCGGCGAGCGCATCGACTGGTGGTATCACAATATGGGCTCGGTCACCGGCGCCGGCGTCGCGGAGATCACCAACCAGCTCGAATACGACGACGAGGTCGCCTATCACGCGACACGCAAGGTCTACGATCTGTCGCGCGGTCAGGACGAGCGGCCGTGGATGCTGACCGTATCCTTCACCCATCCGCACGACCCTTACGTCGCGCGGCGCAAATACTGGGATCTCTACGAAGACTGCGAACATCTCGAACCGACTGTCGCGGCGATTGCCTACGAGGAACAGGACGCGCATTCCAGGCGCATCTTCGATGCAAATGACTGGCGCAGTTTCAACATCACCCGCGAGGACATACGCCGCTCGCGGCGCGCCTATTTCGCCAACATTTCCTATCTCGACGACAAGATCGGCGAGATCCTTGCGACACTCGAAGCAACCAGGCAGGTGGACGACACGGTCATCGTGTTCGTGTCCGACCATGGCGACATGCTCGGCGAGCGCGGATTGTGGTTCAAGATGAACTTCTTCGAGGGTTCGGCGCGCGTGCCGCTGATGGTAGCCGCGCCGGGCGTCTCCCCGTCCCATGTCGAAACGCCCGTCAGCACGATGGACGTCACACCGACGATATGCGATCTCGCCGGGATCGATATCGACGAAATTCTGCCGTGGACGGATGGCGAAACGCTGGTACCGCTCATGCGCGGCGGCACGAGAGAGAGTCCGGTGCGCATCGAATACGCGGCGGAAGCGTCCTACGCACCGCTCGTTTGCATCCGCCAGGGCAAGTGGAAATACACCCATTGCGAACTGGATTCGCCGCAACTCTTCGATCTCGACACCGATCCGCACGAATTGGCGAACCTAGCGCACGACCCCGCGCATGCCGAGACCGCATCCGCGTTCGCGCGGCTCGCCGCCCAGTACTGGGACATGACGGCGTTCGACGCCGAGGTGCGCCAGAGCCAGGCGCGGCGATGGATCGTCTACGAGGCGCTGCGCAACGGCGCTTATTATCCCTGGGACTATCAACCCCTGCAGAAGGCATCCGAGCGCTACATGCGCAATCACATGGACCTCAACGTGCTCGAGGAATCCAAGCGTTTCCCGCGCGGGGAATGAACAGGGGACATTCGCGTGGCGCGCCATCCACTCCTTTCCGTCGGTTCCATCATCGCGTCGATGTCGCTCAATGCCGTCGGAAGCGGCATCATCTTCACCTATGTCCCCTACATCCTGACGCATAACGCTTTTCCCGCCTGGGTCGCGGGTTCCATGGTGACGGCGATCGCCGGCGGCGGAATTGCGGGTTGCCTGATCGCCGGCCCGCTCATCCGCCGTGTCGGCCATGCCCGCGCCTTCGCCTGTTTCATGGCGATCGTCATCCTGTCGGTGTGGATCATCGCGCTTGGCGTCCAGCCCGCCGCGTGGATCGGGTCGCGCGTGCTCTACGGCGTCGCCTCCAACGGCATCTTCATCGTGGCGCAGAGCTGGCTCAACGAAGCCGCGGAGAACCATTGGCGCGGCCGGGCGATGTCGTTCTTCTACATGGCCTATGTCCTCTCGCTGGGCATCGGGGCCTTCGCCTTCGGCTTCATGCCGTCGGACGGCAATCTGCCGGCGCTGATGGCGATCAGTTTCGCCGCGCTCGCCGTGCTTCCGATCAGCCTGACCCGGCTGAAGACGCCACCTCCGCCCGAATGGGTCGAGATCAACCTGCGCGCCGCCTGGCGAATCTCGCCTGTCGGCATGGTCGGCATCCTGACGGCGGGGGGGCTGACCATGCTCGTTCAGGGGTTCACGCCGATCTACGTGACCAGAAACGGATTCGGACAACAGGATGTTGCCTTGCTGACCTTCCTCATGCAGTTCGGCATGCTTGGCGTGCAATATCCGCTCGGGATGCTGTCGGATCGCATCGACCGGCGCCGGGTGCTGATCGGCACCTGCCTGCTGATCGCAGGCATGGCCGCCATCGCCGCCATGATCGGTTTTGGCCAGTTCGCGCTGGTCGCGCTGATTTTCGCGATCTGGGCGGGCGCGACCGAAACGATCTATTCGGTCGCCAATGCGCATGCCAATGACAGGGCCGAACCCGGCACTTTCGTCGCGCTGGCCTCGACCATGCTGGTCGCGTGGTCGACGGCCGCCTTCGTCGCACCGCTTGTCGTTACCACGCTGACCCCGGTCTTCGGGCCGAAGACGTTCATGTATGCCGTCGTGGTGCTCGCGCTTTGCTATGCGGTCTTCGTCGCGATACGGCTTACCATGCGCGAGGCGATCCCGCCCGAGGAGACCGATCAATTCGAGATAAAGACGGCCCAGGTTCCCGACGTGACCGCGCTGGTGGTGCCGGAAGAAGAACTCACGGGCGAAGACGCGCGGAAGAACCAGACCGTTTCATCTTTCTCTGAATAGACGAAACGATCCAACCCTTTGCAATGTCGCAATTGCGGACGGAAAACCGGATTCCACCCCGGATCAGGTCCGGGACAGGCATTTTTCTGGAATTGCTCTAGTTGCCAGCGCCTTTTTCAAGCAATTCGTTGACCGCGCCGCCACCCATGCCGCCCTCGAACGGCGCGAAATGGCCATCGCGCACGATGGCGTTCATCGCGTCGCGGATCGCCGCATGGGTAAGACGCGCAATCTGCGAACCGACGGAAATGCGGCGCACCCCGAGTTCGGCGATCTGGCCGACCTTCAGTTTGGCGACCGCGCCCGCGGCAAGCGCATTGACCGGTACCGAAACCGATTCAACCACCCTCTCCAGCGCGTCAATGTCGGGCACGAGCGGCACATAGACCAGATCGGCGCCGGCCTTTTCGTAGGCGACGATGCGGCGAACGGCTTCTTCCATGTCGTAGGAGCCATTCATCACCCCGTCTGCGCGGGCGCACAGAACGAAGGGATCGGCCAGCGATTTCGCAGCGTCGGCCGCCGCCGCGATGCGTTCGACGGCAAGTTCGAAACCGTAGGCCGGATTGCCCATTGCCGGGTCGGAAGGCATCATCGTGTCTTCGATGGAGCAGCCCGACAAACCCGCCTCACGCGCCAGACGCACCGTTTCCGCGACTTCCCCAGGCGTGTCGGCAAAGCCGTTCTCGAAGTCGCCGCTGACCGGCAATGGCGTGGCCCTGACGATGTCCTCGGCATGGGCGAGCGCTTCTTCGCGGCTTACCCGCCCCATGTCGGGCCTGCCCAGCGTGAAGGCAAAGCCGGCGCTGGTGGTCGCCAGCGCCTCGGCGCCGAGCGCCGCCATCATGCGGGCCGAACCCGCGTCCCACGGATTGGGGATGACGAAGCAGCCCGATTGGTGCAATTGGTGAAAGCGCCGGTGACGTTCGGCGAGCGCGCTCATGAGGCCGCTCTCCTGTCGCCGCCCGAAGCCGCCATCCGCGCCTCGATGAAACGGGCCAGCCGGAGCGCTGCTTCCTCAAGCACGTCATCTGGCTGGCACAGCGAGATGCGGATATGGCCGGCCGCAGTTTCGCCGAAGCTCTCGCCGGGCAGGACGGCGATCTTCTCGGCTTCCAGCAGGTCGAAGGCGAAGCGCTCGCCGTCGGCATCGATGGCGCGCACGTCGAGCATGACATACATGCCGCCCT
>JAGRLL010000058.1 GCA_020441855.1 Nitratireductor sp. | reverse complement strand
CCGGCGAAATGGATGCAGTTGAAATACTGCGTCATCTTGATGAAGTCGCGATAGCTCTCGCGGTCGCCCGGCCGCCTGCCCCGGTCGAGATCGGAGCAATTGGGCGGGCTCGACACATTGCCGAACACCATGTGGTCGCCGCCGATGGTGATGGTCCGCTCCGGATTGCGGGGCGTGATGGTGAAGCTGGAGGGCGCTTTTTCGACCATCTCCATCACGAAATCCCGGCCCATGCGAACGTTTTCGCCGTCTACCCTGCAGCCGGCCTTTTTGAGGATATCGAGTGCTTCCGGGTGCAGGAACTCGATACCGATTTCCTCAAGCACGCGCATCGCGCCGTTGTGGACGGCCTCGACGCCTTCCTCGCGCAGCGGCTCGGTCGGCCGGTCGGAATTGACGGGAATGGTCCAGGGCAACTGGCTGATCACCGCGCCCTTGCCGCGCACATTGCCGGCCCGTCCGCCGTGGCGCCGCCGCGCCGGCGGGGTTGCATCGCCGGTCGCCTTGTCGAGGGCGTCCTGGAGGGTTTCGATCTGGCTGGCGTCGTCGGGCTGTCCGGTCATGTCGCAAATCCCAATCGGACCCTGCGGCCCGCATGAGCGACATTATCGGTCAGGCCGTCCGCGCCGCACAACAAAAACACGGCATGTGATGTCACAAATGCCGCGTCTGCGCGCCGTCGTCATTTCGCAGCCGCCTTGGGCTTGCGCGTGGCGCCCGGCTTCGTGCCGCGGCTTGCCGTCGATACCCCGCTTGCAGGCTTGTCGAGCGGCAGGTAGTGCACGTCGCGCTGCGGGAAGGGAATGGAAATGCCGTTGGCGTCGAATTCCAGCTTGGCCCGCTTGGTGAGATCGCGCGAGGTCGCCCACCAGTCGGCACCCTTCATCCAGCAACGCAGGTTGACCGCCACCGCGCTGTCGCCCAGTTCGGAGACGAAGGTCGCCGGCGCGGGGGTTTCGAGCACGCGCGCTTCGGCGGCGGCGATATCCAGCAGGATCTTTTCGGCCTTCCCGATATCGTCTTCATAGCCGATGCCGATGGCCAGATCGAAACGCCGTTCCTCGGCGCGGGTGTAGTTGGTGACCGGCGTGTTCCAGAGCTGCGAATTGGGGGCGAAGACGAAAAGTCCGTCGATGGTCTTCAGCTGAGTGGCGAACAGCCCGATCTCGACAATGGTGCCGCTGATTGCACCGGCGCTCACATATTCGCCGACCTTGAAGGGGCGCAGGGCCATCAGCATGATTCCGGCGGCGATGTTCTGCAACGTGCCCTGCAGCGCCAGGCCGATGGCAAGGCCGGCCGCGCCAAGGGCGGCGATGATCGAGGCAGTCTGCACGCCGAATTGCCCAAGTACGGCAATGGCGACAAGAATGAGCGCCACATAGCGCACCGCCTTGGACAGGAACCGCACCAGTGTTTCGTCGAAACCGCGCACGGAGCGCATGAGCCGCCCCGACCAGCGCTCCAGCACGCCGGCAAGGATATAGCCCACGATGATGAGGAGAATCGCCCCGACGAGCGACAGTGCATATTGCGTTGCGAGTTCGGCAAGGTTCGCCCAGACAATCTCGAGCGAAGCCATCTTCGCCAAAAAACTTTCCTGGTTCATGAAATCTACCCGTTTCAATTCGTTGGTTATGCAGCGCGATCGGCACGCCAGCGAAATGGTCCGTCCCTACGACATAGGCCCGACGCGCGGGTCGGCAAGGCGCTGGACGGCGCGGGGCAGGATACGGGCGAAATACGGGGCAATGGACGGCAGCTTGTCCGCACGAACTGATGGCGATGTTCGGATGGTCGAAGCTGGATCAGGCAGAAGTCTACACGCGGCAGGCAGACAAGAAACGGCTGGCTAGCGGAGCGACAGAACGCATTGCGAACGCGTTTGCCCCTAACCTTGACTCGGAATGCCCTAACGTGGTAAATAACCGTGATAAATCAATTGGTTAAAAAGATGATGGTGATCCCGGCAGGATTCGAACCTGCGACCATCGGCTTAGAAGGCCGGTGCTCTATCCAGCTGAGCTACGGGACCGTTTCAGGCGAATGCGCAAAGGCTTTAAGCCAGAATCGCTTGCAGACAAAGCCTGAGATGAAGATTCAAGACGACGCGACCCAAGAACCAAGGCGGTTCAATGCGTCCAGGGCGTCTTGCGGGCGTAGGAAAAGTTGTCCGAATAGGATGCCCTGCGGCGGCGCGGCTCGTGCGGCTTGAACACCGTGAACGGGATCTTGTTGCGCTCGCAATAATCGATCGCCGCCTCGGCGGACGGGAAATGCAGATGAACCTGCTGCTTCATGTCGGCCGAGGACGTGTAGCCCATCAGCGGCTCGATTCGGCGCGGCTGTTCGGGTTCGAATTCGAGCACCCATTCGGCGGTCTTGGCCTTGCCCGACTGCATGGCGTTTCTGGCGGGTTTGTAGATGCGAGCCGGCATGCCGTGTCCCTTGTCCTTCACCTCTTGTCGCCTCCCCTCGCCTTTCGTCCGCTATGGCAGCGGGACAATTCGAAGGGTTGGTCGGAGCGGCAGGATTCGAACCTGCGACCCTCTGGTCCCAAACCAGATGCGCT
>JAGRLL010000382.1:10310-11277 GCA_020441855.1 Nitratireductor sp. | reverse complement strand
TCTTCATGGTCTCGTTCCTTTTCATTACGGAGCAGGCGGTGGTTTCTGTGGTGCCGTCTGCGATGACCATGAGATAAGGCTCCCAATGCCGGAGCCGTGTGCGAGAATGCACAAGGTGGAATGCATCGGTGAAAAGGACGGCTGATAACGGTTCGAGGTCCCGCGTAACCGGGAACGCATGCGATTCACGTTCCAATTTTCAGTCGCGCTTAACCATTTCCGACACTCGCTGCTCCGTCGGATCCTCTGATAAGAAAATCTTGGCGTTCGGCTGCTAGTCTGCCCTTCAATGGTAATAGCGGGCTGGAACAGACAGCCCCGGCAGAGGTGGGAACGGGCATGAAGATCTTCATGATTGTCGACGATTCACCGGTGATCCGGAAAGTCGCCCGGCGGATAATCGAGGATTTGGGTTTCGTCGCCGTCGAGGCGGAAGATGGCGAACAGGCAATTTCGATGGCGCGCGAGAACATGCCTGACGGGATCATGGTGGACTGGCAGATGCCGGGACTGTCGGGCGTGGATACGCTGCAGGAATTGATGACGCTCCCCGGCGCATCGCACGTCAAGGTGCTGTTTTGCACCAGTGCGATCATGGTGCCGGAGATGACCAAGGCCAAGCGCGCAGGCGCGTCAGGCTTCATCATGAAGCCCTTCGATCGCCGCATCATCAGCGAAAAACTGATCGAAGTGGGCCTGCTCGAGCCGATCGGCCAGGCTGCCTGAGTTCCGTTCCTCGCGATGCAAACACAAACGGCGACGCTGTGAAGCGCCGCCGTTTTTTTGTAGATAAATCAGTTGGCTAGGTCACCGATCAGGCGATTTCGCGGGCCTCTGCCGTATCGGGTTCGCGCAGCACGTAGCCGCGCCCCCAGACCGTCTCGATGTAATTCAGTCCGCCTGCCGCTGCCGCAAGTTTCTTGCGCAATTTGCAGATGAATACGTCGATGATCTTCAGTTCCGGCTC
>JAGRLL010000382.1:0-10226 GCA_020441855.1 Nitratireductor sp. | reverse complement strand
TCTGGTATTCCTTGCCGGTCAGGTGCACGCGCTGTCCCGCCACCTCGACCGTCTTGGCATCGAGATTGACCACGAGATCGCCGGTGGTGATGATCGACTGGGCATGGCCCTTGGAACGACGCACGATCGCGTGAATTCGGGCGACCAGTTCGTCCTTGTGGAAGGGCTTGGTCATGTAATCGTCGGCGCCGAAGCCCAGGCCCCGTACCTTGTCCTCGATGCCGGCAAGGCCGGAAAGGATGAGGATCGGCGTCTTGACCTTCG
The DNA here is from genome assembly GCA_020441855.1 of Nitratireductor sp. Classification (GTDB taxonomy): domain Bacteria; phylum Pseudomonadota; class Alphaproteobacteria; order Rhizobiales; family Rhizobiaceae; genus BOKV01. Next base: position 9,962 of record JAGRLL010000382.1, on the reverse strand, counting down.
ACAGGCGCAGCGTGCGCAGCACCTCGTAGCCCGACATGTCCGGAAGATTCAGGTCAAGCAGGATGATGTCGTAGTCATAGAGCTTGCCAAGATCGACGCCTTCCTCGCCCAGATCGGTCGTGTAGACATTGAAGCTCTCCGATTTGAGCATCAACTCGATACTTTGGGCGGTCGCGCTGTCGTCTTCAATCAGCAACACTCGCATTCCAAATCCCCTTCTGTCGCCGCATCCGTCGGCGCTTTTGACTTGCCACTGGCCGGGAGGCTGCCTGGCTGCTCATCGCACCGAACGCATTCCGATTCCCAAACGAAATGCTGACGCATAATGGTTAACAAAATCTAATTCCTTCGCGCAAGCCTTGTGAGTTCGAATAAGAAAATTTCTGTAACTATCAGAATTTCAAGGGCTATTCGAATCTTTCCAGCTTGATGCGTTACATTAAGAAAGGCAATTAACCGAATCAGCGCGGCAGAAGGTGCCTGCCTGGCACGGCGTTCGGGATTCGCCGCGGCGCCTTTCGATGCGGTTTACCGGCTCTTAAGGCATGGCACGTATGATTAAGAATAGATGTAAACGAAAGGTTACCAAACCGGGCCGTTCGACGCGTACATGTCGTGGCGGGCCGGTTTGCGAGGGGACAAAGACCACACGCTTTCAAGGAGTGCCGAGTATGAAAACGCGTGAAAGCCAATTGCGACTCAGACATTTTCAGGTCGAGGACAAGACTCGCCAGCTTACCCAGATCGATCTGATGATCGGCGAGTTGACACGCATGGCGGATGAACTCGACAACCAGATCCGGATCGAGGAGGAAAAATCGGGCATTACCGATTCAAGCCATTTCGCCTATCCGACCTTCGCCAAGGCAGCGCGCCAGCGCCGCGACAATCTTCAGGTGTCGATCCGCGAGCTCAACGACCGGCGCGCAAGCGCGCAGCAGGCCTTGAACGAGGCGGAGGAAGAGTTGAAGAAGGCGCAGCTTCTGGAAAACCGCGACGGCGCGTCGGACAAGACCGACCCGGTTGTCGATGAGCAGATCGAACGCCGCGCAATGATCGGCTGAGGCTTCCGGTTCCTGCCTTCGGCGTTCTGCGCTATCTTGTTGTTTCGTCGGCACAAGCGGGCCTGCGCCGGATCATGACCTGGCGCTCTGATGCTGGTCGGCGTTCCGGATTTTCCTGTTGCGGCAGTCTCACTGGGCATCCCGTGACGCCAGAACCGGCCTTTGGCAGAGGCGGGAGGGGCGGCGCAATGCGCCGCGATCCCCGTATGATGGTCACTTGACGGTCACCTGTTTACCGCCTGGTGGTTCCGATTGCCTCAGAAGACGAGGCAGAAGGTCAGGAAGGCAGCGGCTATCGAGACGATCGACACGATGATGTCGGGCCCTACGTTATGCTCCGCATTCCATTCCAGGTGTTCGCGACCGTATTGTTCGTCGGTCATTGTTTTTACTCCCTGGCGGAAATCCGCCTGCCCCTGATACATGGCTAGCTGACGTAAGGGCATGTGTGCGAATTTGCACATTGGTGTGACATGCGTCACGGCCAGGAAATGTTTCATCCAGCGCTTGACCCTCTACGAGGTCGGCGTTTCCTTGCGCCGTTCGCACTGGTAGCCGGAATTGCTGCCCGAATCGGAATTGGTCTCCGACTGGCTGGAGGTCGCGGCATTCGCGGGCGCGGGTGCCGAAGTCAGATTGACAGCCGCAAGGCAGGCACTTGCTGCAAGCATGACAAGGATGCGCATTCGCATTCTCCCCGTTTGGCGTTTCCGGGCCCCATGAACCCCATCATCGCGGGTTCGCCGGTTCCGTCAAGCCGGACAATTGCGCGGCGACCATAATTACGTGCATCCGCTTCCAGCCGTGCGGTGCGGCGCGGACTGTCAGGCGGGCAAGAACAGGTTTCTAGTCCGGGGCAAATACTGGTAGTTACGAGCCATTGTCGAAGAGGAACCCGACCATGCTCGCCTGGTTCACCGCGATCCTCGTCTGCCAGCTTATCGGCGAATCCGTCGTAACCGCCTTTCACCTGCCGTTTCCGGGTCCGGTCATCGGCATGGTCATCCTGTTCGGCGTGCTGGCGGCAAAGGGTGGCGTACCTGCCGATCTGGCGCGTGTCGGCGATACGCTGCTCGCCAATCTGTCGCTTCTGTTCGTGCCGGCGGGCGTCGGCGTGATGGCGCATTTCGCGTTGCTCGCCAACGACTGGCCGGCATTGGGGGCGGCGATCATCGGTTCGACACTCATCACCGTCGCCGTTACCGCGCTCGTCATGGTCTGGCTTTCGAGATTGACGGGCGGGCGCGATGCGGGCGATGGCGAACCCGTGGACCGGGAGGGACAGGTCTGATGCCGCAGCTTGCCGAACTTCACGACATCTGGGTCTATCTTGCGGCCAGCCCGCTGCTTCACCTAACCCTGACGCTCGTCGCCTTCCAGGCCGGAACGTGGATCTATCGCCGCACCGGCAACAATCCGCTCGCCAATCCGGTGCTGATCGCGGTCGTGGCGCTGGTGGCGCTGCTGGTCGCGACGGACACCGATTATGCGAGCTATTTTGCCGGGGCGCAGTTCGTCCATTTCCTGATCGGCCCGGCGACCGTGGCGCTGGCGATCCCGCTTTACCGCCAGTTCGCGCATGTGCGCCGCTCCGGCATCGCGATCCTCGCCTCCATTGTCGCGGGTTCGCTGACCGCCGCGCTTTCGGCCGCGGCGATCGCGTGGGCGCTGGGGGCGGGTTTTGCTTCCGTCGTCTCGATCGCGCCGAAATCGGTCACCGCGCCGGTCGCCATGGGCATTTCCGAACGTCTCGGCGGACTGCCCTCGCTGACCGCCGCGCTGGTGATACTGACCGGCATTACCGGCGCCATGCTGGGTCCGCTGGCGCTCAATCTCATCGGGGTCAGGGACTGGCGGGCGCGAGGGCTTGCCATCGGCACTGCGAGCCACGGCATCGGCACGGCGCGCGCGTTGCAGGTCAACGAGGTCGCCGGCGCGTTCGCCGGCCTTGCCATGGGGCTCAACGCGCTCGCCACCGCCATTCTTCTACCGATCGTGTGGAGACTGTTCTTCTGATGCCCGCTTTGCGTCCCCTGCTGTTGCTGCTCGCCTCCATCTCCTTCGGCCTCGGCATTTCGCTGCCGCTGATCCGGCTGGAAAAACTGTATTTTTTCACCGAAACGCCTTCGCTGATCGGTGTCGTCTCCGGATTGTGGACGCAGGGCGATATGGCGCTGGCCGGCCTCGTCGCGGCGTTTTCGCTGATCTTTCCGGTGGTCAAGATGGCGACCGTCTACGAGGCGGCTTTCGGCTCCGGGCGCTTTCCGGCCTGGGCGGGCGTGCTGTCGAAATGGTCGATGATGGATGTGCTGCTGGTCGCGATCCTGATCTTCGCGGCCAAGACGAGCGGGCTCGCCAGCGCGGTCAGCCAGCCGGGTATCTGGTTTTACGCCGCGTCCACGCTGCTGACGGCGATTGCAGCCGGCGGCATGGGGAACGAAAAGAGCTAGCGCGCGGCATGAAGCCGGCGCGGGCCGATCTCGACAACGGGGCGGGAAACTGGACTGGCCGTGCGGCTCAGGCGTAGCCGCGATAGTCCTGGATGCGGGTGGTGCGCAGGCCTGCCAGGCCATGGGCGTCGATTGCCGACTGCCAGGCGAGGAATTCCTCCACGGTGAGCGTATAACGCTCGCAGGCTTCCTCCAGCGAAAGCAGGCCGCCGCGTACAGCGGCAACGACTTCCGCCTTGCGGCGGATCACCCAGCGCCGCGTCGAAGACGGCGGCAGATCGGCGATCGTCAGGGGGCTTCCATCCGGCCCGATGACATATTTGACGCGCGGTCTGATCTGATCGGTCATAACACTCAACTCACACACTCAAACGACCAATTGAGCGCAAGCTATCCGCTTGGCCTTAAATTTTGGCTAAACAGGCAGTTACAATTGGGTAAGAAATGAAAAAGCCGAGGAGGAGCGGCCAGACCGCATCAAGAGGAGCTTGGTCGACGGGTTGCCGGCTGCGTATCGTGGCGGCTGAATTGCAGCTTTCGTCAGATGTGCCCAGCGGCTACAAACCATGGATGACCAATCTGCCTGTCCGTCGAAAGGCAGACGCGGTGTCCAGGCAGGCGCGCCAGGAAGGCGAGAAGCGGGAACAGACGTGTTTTCAGGCATTTACCGAACCATCGCCTATGTGAACGGGCTGTTCTGCCTCTATCTGGCGCTGGCAATGTTTGCGCCGATGACGGTGGATTTCATCGACGACAACGATGACTGGCAGGGCTTTCTCGCATCCCTGTTCATCGTCGGGGCGATTTCCTCGGCTCTGATCCTTGCCAATCGGGGGCAGTTCACGCCGTTTTCGCTGCGTCTCGGCTTCCTGCTGGTGGCGAGCCTGTGGATTTCGACCTCGCTGGTCGCCTCGCTGCCCTTTTTGCTCGGCTCTCGCGAAATGTCTTTTACCGACGCGATTTTCGAGGCGGTGTCGGGCATGACGACGACCGGGGCGACCGTGCTCAGCGGGCTCGACGACATGCCGCGCGGATTGTTGTTGTGGCGCGCGACGACGCAATGGCTCGGTGGCATCGGCATCGTCGCGATGGGGGTGCTGATCCTGCCGGCGCTGAGGATCGGCGGCATGCAGTTCTTCCGCATGGAATCGGAACGCAACGACAAACCGGTGGCGCGCATCCACATTTTCGCCGCGTGGCTGATCGGCATCTATTCCGCGCTGACGCTGGTCTGCATGGTGCTGTATGCGGCCGGCGGCATGGGCTGGTTCGATGCGCTGGCGCACGCGATGACCACCATCTCGACGGCCGGCTTCTCGACGCACGACACCTCTTTCGGCCAGTATGGCGACCTTGTGCTGGCGACTGCCATTGTCTTCATGCTGATCGGTGCCATGCCGTTCACCGCCTTCTTCCTGGGCTTGATAGCCGGCGGCTACAAGCGCGGTTTCGACAGCCAGATATCCATCCTGATCGTGATCATCCTCGTGCTGATGGTGCCCGCCTTCGTGACCGCGCATGGCAGCGGCAGCTTCACGCCACCCGATGCGTTGCTGCACTCGCTGTTCAATGTGGTGTCGATCGTCACCACGACGGGCTATTCGACGACGGACTACACGAAATGGGGACACCTTTCGGCCGGCGTGTTCCTCGTCGCCATGTTCGTCGGCGGCTGCGCCGGCTCGACGGCGGGCGGCTTCAAGACCTACCGGCTGATCATTCTGTTCCAGACGCTGAGGGTCAGCGTGCGCGAACTGATTTACCCGTCCGGCGTTTTCCCGGTCTACTACAACGGAAGGCGCATTTCGCCGGAGGCGCTGCAATCGGTGACGACGTTCTTCTTCGCCTATGTGGCGATCCTGTTCGGCTTTACGGTGGCGATGTCAGCGACGGGTCTCGACCTTGTCACCGCGTTCACCGGCACGCTGGCAGCACTTTCCAATGTCGGTCCGGCGCTCGGTGACATCATCGGTCCCGCCGGCCATTTCGGACCCTTGTCGGATGCGGCGAAATGGATGCTGATCCTGCTCATGTTCCTTGGCCGGCTCGAAATCATGACCATTCTGGTGCTGCTGAGCCCGCTGTTCTGGCGCGGGGGCTGATACGATGGACGAATTGCTGGGCGTTGCCGAGATGGGCGAGGCCGACCGGCTTGCGATCTCGGCGGGAACGCCGGGCATCGAGCTGATGGAGAACGCCGGAAAGGCGATCTTCCATGCCGTTGAGAACACTGCAAGCGAAGTGGATATCGCAGGGCGCAAGCTTCTGGTCGTCTGCGGCACGGGCAATAATGGCGGCGACGGCTTTGTCGTCGCAAGGCTGGCGCGCGAGAGCGGATTCGGGGTCGCACTCGTGCTGGCCGGCGACGCGGCGCGGCTCAAGGGCGATGCGCTGATCGCGTTCGAACGCTGGACACGGGCAGGCGGCGGCGTGCATGCGCGCCACGATATAGTGCCGGGCCGCTTCGGGCTGATCGTCGACGCGCTGTTCGGCGCCGGCCTGGACCGGCCTGTCGAAGGCATGGCTGCGGAACTGGTGCGCAAGATCAACAGCGCCGAGGTGCCTGTGATCGCCGCCGACCTGCCTAGCGGCATCCATGGCGACACCGGCGCCGCGATGGGCACGGCGGTACGGGCGACGAAGACCGTCACCTTCTTCCGCAAGAAGCCCGGCCATCTGCTGATGCCGGGCCGTACGCATTGCGGCGAGACCATAGTCGCCGATATCGGCATCGACGATGCCGTGCTGGAGACGATCCGGCCGCGGGCGCACGAGAACAGGCCGAACCTTTGGCTCAAAGCCTGGCGCAAGCCCGCAATTGCCGGTCACAAATACGATCGCGGCCACGTGCTGGCCGTTTCCGGCCCGGCGACGCGCACGGGCGCTGCGCGGCTTGCCGCACGCGCGGCCCTGCGTATCGGGGCGGGCCTGGTGACGGTTGCAAGCCCGACCGACGCACTTGCGGAGAACGCGGCTCAGCTCACGGCGATCATGCTGCGCGAGATGGCGGGCGCGTCCGGACAGGAAGAGGGTCTGGCCCAACTGCTCAAGGACAGGCGACTGAACGCGATCGTCTTGGGGCCCGGACTCGGGGTCGGCGAAGGCACGAAAGCGCAGGTTGCGGTGGCGCTGAAGGCCGGCCGCGCATGCGTACTCGACGCCGATGCGCTGACCAGTTTCGCCGACGCCCCGGGAAAGTTGTTTGACGAAATCGCAAAATCCGCCGGCCCGGTGGTGTTGACGCCACATGCGGGCGAATTTGCCCGACTGTTCGGGGATCTCTCGCGGGTCGGCAAGCTGGAAGCAGCGCGCGCGGCGGCAAGAGCGAGCGGCGCGGTGGTCGTCTACAAGGGCGCGGACACGGTGATCGCTTCACCGGACGGCAGTGCCGCAATCAATGCGAATGCACCGGCCTGGCTGGCGACGGCGGGCGCGGGCGACGTGCTGGCAGGCATGATCGGCGGATTGCTGGCTCAAGCCGGGACAGGGGGCATGTCGGGCTTCGAGACTGCCTGCGCCGGCGTCTGGCTGCATGGCGAAGCGGCGGCGTGTTTCGGTCCGGGGCTTATCGCCGAGGATATCGAAATGACGCTGCCGAAGGTGCTGGCGGCCCTTTAGGGCCGGGAAACCTCTTTTCGTTTGCGTTCACGCATTGTTGCAGGCACGGCGGCTTCGTTACCCCGCAAACACATTCGCGCCCCATTCCGCCTTATGTTGCGCCGCACAATATGATCGGCGAACCCGCGCCGGCATGGTTCGACAACAAGAAACGGAAACGACAATGCGTTCAACGAGCATACTCGCGGCCCCGCTTTTTTCGGCCGCAGTGATCTTTGTCACGGCGACGGGCGTGGCAGAGGCGAATACCGGCAAACAGTGCGGCGGCGCGTCCTGGTACGCCCTGCATTCGAAGACTGCTTCCGGCGAAATGATGAATCCCAACGCCATGACCGCAGCGCATCGCAGCCTGCCTTTCGGCACGAAGGTGCGGGTGACCCACAAGCGCAGTGGCCGTTCTACGGTGGTGCGGGTCAATGACCGGGGACCTTTTATCAAGGGCCGCATCGTGGACCTTTCGAAGGCCGCGGCGGGCCGTCTCGGCCTGATCCAGGCCGGGCATGGCGAGGTCTGCCTCGAAGTGATGCCCTGACTTTCAGGAAAAACAACAACTTGCTGCGCAGCATGGGGCCAGATTGCTGCGCAGCAAATCTGCAGCAAATTCATTGCATGGCATGCGATAGGTGATTTCGCCCCCGGCATGCGGGGTGTCTCGGGCAATCTGCGCATTCCTGTCCCACAACCTGCCGGTCGGGCCGTGGTCCGTGGGGCGTTGGCGCCGACCCGGTGTTCGCGCGCAACGCTTCGGAAGAGGCGACCAGCCCCGTGGCCTCATCGCGCTTGGCATCTTCGCGTCTTTGGCACTATATGAACGTCAACTCCCGACAGCGCGGCCTTTAACCGCGCATGAACAGGAACAAGACGATGATGAACTCCCTTGGTCTGCCGGGTCGTCCGGAAGAAACGCGCGTGGTCGTGGCCATGTCGGGCGGGGTCGATTCTTCCGTGGTCGCCGGTCTCCTGAAGCGCGAGGGCTACGACGTCGTCGGCATGACGCTGCAACTCTACGACCATGGTGCGGCGACGCACCGCAAGGGTGCCTGCTGCGCCGGCCAGGACATTCATGATGCGCGCCGCGTCGCCGAGAAGCTCGGCATCGCCCATTACGTGCTCGACTATGAAAAACGGTTCCGCGAGGCGGTGATCGATCCCTTTGCGGCGAGCTACGCACATGGCGAAACGCCCGTGCCCTGCATCGTCTGCAACCAGACGGTCAAGTTCGCCGATCTGCTGGAGACGGCGAAGTCGCTGGGCGCGGCTGCGCTGGCGACCGGTCATTATGTCCGCTCCGAGGCCGTCGATCCGGCAACCGGCAGGCGCGCGCTCTTCCGCCCGGCGGATGCGAGCCGAGACCAGAGCTATTTCCTGTTCGCGACGACGCAGGAACAACTCGATTTCCTGCGCTTCCCGCTCGGCCATCTGCCGAAGTCGCGGGTGCGCGAGCTGGCGCACGAACTTGGGCTTGCGGTCGCGGAGAAGTCGGACAGCCAGGACATCTGCTTCGTGCCGCAGGGTAAATATTCCGACGTGATCGCCAAACTGCGCCCGGAGGCAGCCGAACCCGGCGACATCGTGCATATGGACGGGCGGCTGCTCGGTCATCACGACGGCATCATCCATTACACGATCGGCCAGCGCCGTGGCATCGGCATCGCCACCGGCGAACCCATCTATGTCGTTCATCTCGACCACGAGCGCAGGCGGGTTGTCGTCGGCCCGCGCGAGGCATTGGCGACCCGGCGGGTGCATCTTCGCGACGTCAACTGGCTGGGCGATCAGCCGCTTTCGGCAATCGGCCCGGAAGGCCTTGCCATTCATGCCCGCGTGCGCTCGGCCCGCCCGCCCGTCGCAGCGACATTGTTTGCCGACGAGACCAGCGTACATGTCGACCTCAGCCAGGGGGAGACGGGTGTGGCGCCCGGTCAGGCTTGCGTCTTCTACTCCGGCGACGACCAGCAGGCGCGGGTACTTGGCGGTGGCTTCATCGCGCGTTCCGAACGTGAACGCGAAGCCGAACTGGCGCTTCACAAGCTTGCCCGGACGCAAGGGACGGCGGTTTCCGCTGCCGGCTAGCCCGGAACCTCATGCCCGAGCGGAGATCCTCCCGTTCCGCCGGGCTCGATCTGCAAAGATTGACGACGGCGATCCGATCATTTAATTAACAATATCGTTAAACGATCATGCACGCGTGCCTGACCGCCTTTACCGGGGCTGCACGCGGCAAGGGGAGCGAAATGGCTGACATTACCTCGAGTGTGAACTGGCTTGCCGTCATTGTCGGGTTCGTGGTCGCCTATGCGGCGGGCTGGCTCTGGTACGGGCCATTGTTCGGCAAGGCGTGGTTCGGGGGGCAGAACATCGTCATGCCGGTCAAGCCGCCTTTTCTTGCGATGGCGGTGCAGGCGGCCGGAACGTTTCTGCTCGCCTGGGTCATCGGCGTGACCGAAACGACCAACGCACTCGCGCTGACGATCCTGATCGTCGCGACGATCGTGGTGCTGATGATCGCCGGTGGGCTCTACAGCCAGAAGCGCGGCGATGTTATCGGGATCGAAACAGGTTATGTGGTGGCGATGGCGGTGATCATGGTGGCCGCGCAGGCGCTTCTCTAGGGCGCGGGAGCGGTCGTTTCCGGGGCAGGCCGCGCCACGAGAATTTGCAGGCTGGCAAATGACGTCGCGAGGTGCCGCGCCGCGCTTGACAGTGGCGCAGGCGGTTCCTTATATGCGGCGCGCGCATGGCGGCGCTTTCGGGCGCCCGGACAGTTCCTCGGATCTTCCTCCGGCGCATCCGGTCTTCCGGAACATGGCGGAGTAGCTCAGCCGGTTAG
>JAGRLL010000381.1 GCA_020441855.1 Nitratireductor sp. | reverse complement strand
TGTAGAGCGTGCCGGTGCAGGTCAGACGGACCCTGTTGCAGCTTTCGCAGAAATTGTGGGTCATCGGCGTGATGAAACCGAGCCTGCCGCCGGTTTCCGCGACTTCGACGTAGCGGGCGGGGCCCCCGGTGCGGAACGCGATGTCGTTCAGGGTAAACCGCTCGGCAAGGTGCCTGCGGACATGGTCGAGCGGCAGATATTGCTCGGTGCGGTCTTCGCCGATCTCGCCAAGCGGCATGGTCTCGATGAGGGTGAAATCATAGCCGCGGCCATGTGCCCATTCCATCATGGGAGCGATCTCGTCCTCGTTGAAATCCTTTAGCGCCACGGCGTTGATCTTGACCTGGAGGCCGGCGGCATCTGCGGCGGCCAGTCCCTCCATCACCTTGTCGAGTCGGCCCCAGCGCGTGACGGCGGCGAACTTGTCGGCGTCGAGCGTGTCGAGCGAGACGTTGATGCGCTTTACGCTGCAATCGGCAAGTTCGGCCGCATAGCGGCCGAGTTGGGAACCGTTGGTGGTAAGCGTCAGTTCTTCCAGCGCGCCGCTGTCGAGATGGCGCGAAAGCGTGCGGATCAGATGCATGATGTTCTTGCGCACCAGCGGTTCGCCACCGGTAAGGCGCAGTTTCTTCACGCCTTTTTCAATGAACACCGTACAAAGACGATCGAGTTCCTCGAGCGTGAGCAGGTCCTTCTTGGGGAGGAAGGTCATGTCTTCGGCCATGCAATAGACGCAGCGGAAATCGCAGCGGTCTGTTACCGACACGCGCAAATACGTTACCGCCCGGCCGAACGGATCGGTCATGGCTGGGTGATTCGTCATTGCCGAATTTCCGGATGACGGTGCGTTCATGGCGGTCCCATCTACGAATGGGCGGCGATGCTTTTCCGCCGCCGATGTGTCCCACGGGCAATTTCGGGCATTTGCAGTGGCAATTCAAGGGGCAGGTCGGGATCGGTCGCACCGGACCGGCGATGAGGAGCGGTTATTCCGTCTCCAGCGAGGTGGCGATGCGGTGCATGATCTCGCCCAGCATATCGCATTCCTGTGCGCTCGATTGCGCCAACACCTTGTCGAGAAGATCGGTGTAGACGGCGAGCGCCTTCATTAGTTTTTCCTCGCCCTTCGGGGTGAGCGAGAGACGGATCACGCGCTTGTCGTTGGCATCGCCCTCGCGGCGCAACAATCCCTGCTTCTCAAGTTCCGGCAGTGCCATCGTGATGTTCGAACGGCCAACCAGGAGCCGGCGCGCCAGTTCGTGCTGCGAGGTGTCGGGATGTCGGTAGACATTCATCAGCACGTCGAGTTGGGCGAGTTTCAGATCGAGCGGCGCCAGCGCCTGCGTCAGCGCGCGCACGACAGCCTTCTCGGCGCGCAGCACCGCGATCCAGTTGCGAAAGCGCGGATTGTCCCAGGGGAGCGAGCGGGCGGGTTCGCGAGTGGCGGCTTGTGTTTTGTTCATTGTTGAACTATTCTGTTCAAACCTGAACTAATTCAGGATTGGGTTTCTGGAGCTCCGACATGGAATCTCTCACACTTTCATTCATTCGCTTCCTTTTTGGCACAATAGAGCATTTTGCGCCAAGTGTGGCGGGGCGGGTGGCGTTTTACCTGTTCTGCCGTACGCCGAATCCGGAGAAGGTGTCGGCGAAGGAGCGCGCGGCGATCAAGGCCGCGGAACCGTTCATGGCGCAGGCAAAGCGGCATTTCCTGGCGAGCCACGAAGGCCAAACCATCGTCGCCCACGAATTCGCACCGGCCAGTCGAGGCATGCGGACGCCGATAGCGCTCGTCGTCCATGGCTGGCGCTCGCGCGCCGATCACATGCGAAACGTGATCGGTTCGCTGCAGGCGAACGGTTTCAGGGTTGTCGCGGTGGATCTGCCCGGTCACGGCCAGTCATCCGGCCGGCGACTTCACATGCGCGACGCGGTTGCGGCGCTCCATGCGGTGGCACGCAAATTCGGCCCCTTCGAAGTCATTGTCGGCCACTCCTTCGGCGGGGCGGTGGCGATCAACGCGGTGTGCGGCTCGATTTCGGGCATCGAGCCGGTCCGTGCCGAGCGTCTGGCGCTGATCTCCGCCCCAAGTTCGATTCCCGGTATTTTCCGGCATTTCGGCGACATGCTCGGCCTGGGCACCAGGAGCTATCGGGCGCTATGCGAGCGGATAGAGCGGATCGCCGGACGCCCGCTCGATGCGTTTGTCGGCGCCAACCAATTGGCGGAGGCCGGGCTTCCGGCGCTGGTCATCCACGCACCGGACGACAAGGAAGTGCCGGTGCGCGAGGCGCGGGCCTATGCCGCGTCGGGTGCGAACGTAAAACTCTATCTCGCCGACGGACTGGGCCACCGCCGCATCCTCGCCGACCGCGATGTGCTGGCACAAACGGTCAATTTCGCGCTTGGCGAGCGCCGGCTGGCGCTGGTGGGATAGAAAGCCTGCCCGATGCGCAAGGGTGCCGGTCGTGCCCGGACACTTTCGCCGCAGAAGCGTAAAATCCCATCCTTGGGCTTCAGCACCGCTTTACCAAAGGGTGGAGAAGATGCCCCCGAAAGGGGCTGAGGCGCCCCTCATTTACTTGTTTCTAGGCGTGAAGGTGCTAGCGCTCGAGCGTTGGCTGCCCCCAACCTGGCGGCCGGCTGTTCGGGAGATTCATGCTGAGACGGTTGCAAAGACTGATTGGCAGTTTTCAGACCCAGCTCCTGGCGCTCATCGCGGCGACGGGACTGGCGTTTTTCGTTGTGCTGCAGATCGTCGATACTTCCATCGAGATGCAGAGGCTGAGGTCCGAGCGGCTTGAAGATTCGCGTATCGTTGCGGCGGTTGCCGCGCGTGCGCTGGAGCAAGGTTTCGACCAGAAAGACTTTGCCGAGATGCGCAAGGTCCTGTCTGCCGTACGAAACCAGAAGCACATCTTTCATGCTTCGCTGGTCGATCGCGAACTAACCTTCATGCTCGACGAACTGACGACGACGCTGGCGCCGTTGCCGCTTTCGCTGCAATCGCAGGTGCAGATGCGGGCGCTCAAAAGCGGGCAGACGGAGCAAGCGTTCGCACCGCAGGGCATCGAAATTGCCGAACCGCTCGTGCGCGAAGGCCAGATTCTCGGCTCGGTTACGGTTTGGACAAGCTATCCGGGACTGCTGCGCACCTCGCTTTCCGTCATGCTGCCGAACCTGCTCGCCGTGCTTCCTGTCATGGCGGTGGCGTTGTTGTTGTCGCTGTTGCTCGGCAGGCGCGTGTCTGCGCCGGTGAAGGCGCTTCGCCAGGCGGTACAGAAGTTCGCGGACGGCGATTTCGAGCAGAAACTGGAAATCGGCGGCTTCCTGGAATTCTCGCAATTGGGCGAGGCGTTGTCGCAACTGGCCACGAAGCTGAAAGACAACATCAACCAGATCTACGAACTCGCCTATGTCGATCGCATCACGCAATTGCCCAATCGCGAATTCTTCAAGGGCGAGGTAATCCGCGCGATCAAGCGGGCCGAGCGCCAGGGTTCGTCGGGCGCGCTGCTGTTCGTCGATCTCGACGGGTTCAAACGTGTGAACGACACGATGGGCCACGAAGTCGGCGACCGGCTGCTGAAGATGTTTTCCGAGCGGGTGGTCAATGTGGTCCGCGCCAACGACATGGTGGCCTTCGGTGCCAGCCGTGAGTATGCGCTCCGGGGTGCAAGCACCGACAAGCAGATTTTCGCTCGCCTTGGCGGGGACGAATTCACGGTGCTGCTCGAGGATATCCACGAGGAAACCGACGCGGCAAGCGTGGCGCGGCGTATCATTGCGGCAACCAGCGAGGCGTTTGTGATCGATGGCGCGGAAGTCAATCTCGGCGCCTCAATCGGCATCGCGACCTATCCGCATGATGGATCGGACTACCATTCCATCCTCAAGAGCGCCGACATGGCGATGTATCAGGCCAAGGAAGAGGGCAAGAACACCTACCGTTTCTATTCCGACGAACTCAACAAGCACGCGGCGCGCAGGCTGGAGGTCGAATCCGATCTGCGCCGGGCGCTCGCCCGCGAAGAGCTGGAACTGTATTTCCAGCCCATCGTCGACTGTAACGGGGGGGCGCCTGTCGCCGCCGAGGCACTGGTGCGCTGGAATCATCCGGTAAAGGGTGTTCTGGATCCCGGAGAATTCATCCGGATCGCCGAAAAGAGCGGGCTGGTGCTTCCGCTCGGCCTTTGGGTGCTCAAGGCGGCATGCGAACGGATGAAGGAGCTTTCCGAAGCCGGCTTCGACCTGTCGATCACCATCAACATTTCGCGCAATCAGTTCGAGCAGCACGATTTTGCGCAGAGAGTGCTGGAAACCATCAGCGGTTGCGGCACCAGCGCCAGACGCATCGAACTGGAAATCAGCGAGGAAGTGCTGGTGGCGAACCAGCGCCGTACCATGGAGCATTTCCGCCGGTTGAAGAGGTCGGGCATCCGCATCGCCGTGGACGATTTCGGAACCGGACACTCAAACCTGGCACAACTCGGCCGCTTGCGGCCCGATGTCGTCAAGATCGATCGTTCCTTCGTGGAATTGCTTCAGGATGCAGCCGACGATCAGGGACGCCGCACCACGAGGGCGATCCTGGCCCTGGCGAAAAGTCTGGAATACAGCACTTGCGCCGTCGGGGTGGAGACCGGGGCGCAGCTGAAATTCCTGCGGGATGCGGGCTGCGATCGTGTGCAGGGCTATCTGTTCGGCCCGGCAATGCCGCTGGGCGATTTCCTGCAATGGCTGTCCAGCCATGGGCAGGATGAAGACCAGTTGGGCGATGGTCCCCGGAAGGTCGCGGCCGGCTGAGCCGTCTATCTTGCGCCGTGACGGCCGGGAAGGTCGGCGATTGCCTGCCACAGCTCGTCGAAATGCGAGATGACGCGGTCGGGCGCCAGGTCGCGCACCGGAATGTCGGAATAGCCGAAATCGACGGCAATGACCGGAATTTCGGCCGCCTGTGCGGTTTTGATATCGGTCACCGAATCCCCAACCATCACCGCCTTTGCGGGCGAACCTCCCGCCATCGCGACGGTTTCGATCAGGTGTCTGGGATCGGGCTTGCGGAAGTCGAACGTGTCGCCACCCGTTATCGCGGCAAAGCGGTAGGACTGGCCGAGTTCCTCAACAAGCATGCGGGCGAGATGTTCGAGCTTGTTGGTGCATATCGCAAGCTTCCAGCCGTTCGCGGCAAAGCGGTCGAGCGCCTGGGTAACGCCGTCATACAAGACGGTATGGGCTGCGATGTTGGCTTCGTAGTCGACGAGGAAGTCGTCGAACAGGGTGTCGATCAGCCCGGCGTCGGCTTCACGTCCGTGAAAGGCAAAGGCGCGCGATATCATTGCCTTGGCGCCGTGGCCGACGACCTGTCCGACATCCTTTATGGCGATGGCCGGCAATCCGACCTTGGCCGTCACGCGGTTGAGGACAGGAAGGAGGTCGCGGCTGGTATCGGCCAGGGTGCCGTCGAGATCTAGGACCAGCAGGGGCTGTGTTTCGTGCATCGTTTCGCGATTGCTGCTTGATCGGAGCGCCCGGTTTAGGCGTTGGCCGGAAAGGATGCAAACGCCGCCTTGTCGCAGCCGGCGTTGCGGCGGCGCATTCGGGTGCATCCGGGTTGCCAGATCGCCGCAAGACTGGAAATCCCGCATTTGGCATGATAGGCGGATCGCAACCCCGCTGCGGCCGCAAGTCAGCCGGACCGGGCCGTAGCGAAGCATTTCACGGAAACAGAAGCCAGCATGAGCGTGAACCTCAAAACCGAAGCCGCGCGCGCAGCCCTTGGACATGTCGAGGACGGTATGCGTCTGGGCATCGGCACCGGATCGACTGCGGAGGAATTCATCAAATTGCTGGCGGCGCGGATCGCCGGCGGATTGTCCATCATCGGGGTCACGACATCGATGCGCTCGCAAGTCCTGTGCGAGGAACTCGGTGTGCCGACGGCAACGCTCGACGAGCAGCCGGAACTCGACCTTACCGTCGATGGCGCCGACGAGATCGACCCCGAATTGTCATTGATCAAGGGCGGCGGCGCGGCATTGCTGCGCGAGAAGATCGTGGCGGCGGCATCCGGGCGCATGATCGTGATCGCCGATTCCAGCAAGCTGGTTGACACGCTCGGTGCGTTTCCGCTCCCCATCGAGGTGAACCGTTTCGGTTTCGAGGCGACCAAGCGTGCGATTGCCGGTGCCGCGCGGGAACTCGGCCTGCCGCCGGCGCTCAGGGCGCGCATGCAGGGCGATGCCATGTTGACGACCGACGAAGGACACTTTCTGATCGACGCATCTTTTGGCCGCATTGCTGACGCAATGGCGCTGTCGCGCGCGCTGCTCGACATTCCGGGTGTCGTCCAGCACGGACTGTTCATCGGCATGGCCGAACGGGCACTGATCGCGGATGGAACCGGTGTACGCGAATTGCGCGCCGAGGCCGTCTCGGGCGAAACGAACTGAGTTTATTGTGGAGACCACGAATATGTACCGATCCAGATCTTTTGCGAAGGCGATGGCCAATCTCGCCGCCGCGCTGACCCTGTTGGTGGCGACGGCCGGTTTTTCGTATGGCCAGGACATCACCGAAGAGCATCTTCAGCTTTCCAAGAAGACCGTGGCCGCGTCCCGGTCGACTGAATCGCTCGACCAGATCCTTCCCGGTCTTGCCGAACGGGCCAAGGAACAGCTCATCGCCAACCGTCCCGATGCCGCGGATCAGATTTCCGATATCGTCGACACCGCCGCGATCTCGCTGGCACCGCGCCGTGGTGATCTGGAAGACGAGGTGGCGCGCGCCTATGCCCGTGTGTTCACGATCGACGAACTGAAGCAGATGTACGACTTCTACACGTCGGAGACCGGCAAGAAGCTGATCGAGCAGACGCCGGTAATGGCGCGCAACATCGATCAGGCGGCGCGTGTATGGACCAATGGCATCCAGCGCGACCTTCAGCAGGAAGTCACGAAGAAGCTGGCCGAGGCCGGCCTGCAATAAGGCCGCAAGGCGGCGGTTGTCCCTTGCATCGGCAGCAGCCCATTCCCGATTGAAACGGCGTTGACGGACTGGATCGCATGAGCAAGCGCTACGATTACGACCTGTTTGTCATTGGCGGCGGTTCGGGCGGCGTGCGCGCCGGCAGGCTTGCGGCGGCACTGGGAAAACGGGTCGGGATCGCGGAGGAATACCGCTTCGGCGGTACTTGCGTCATTCGCGGGTGCGTGCCGAAGAAGCTGTTCGTCTATGCTTCGCAATTCGGCAAGAGCTTCGAAGATTCGGCCGGTTTCGGATGGCGTGCGGGGCCGGCAGAGTTCGACTGGCCGACGCTGATCGCCAACAAGGACCAGGAAGTCTCGCGGCTCGAAGGGCTTTATCGCAAGGGACTGGAGAGCAACGGCGCGGATATCTTCGAGAGCCGGGCCGTCTTCGAGGGGCCGCACGATATCCATCTGCTCGGCACGGACCGCACTGTGAGCGCCGAGCGCATTCTGGTCGCGACCGGTGGTGTGGCCAATCTGCTGGATACGCTGCCCGGCCATCATCTTTGCATCACCTCCAACGAAGCCTTCCATCTCGACAGCCTGCCGAAATCGATCGTCATCTATGGCGGCGGCTATATCGCGGTGGAGTTCGCCGGCATCTTCGCCGGCCTGGGCGTGATGACCACGCTGGTCTATCGCGGCGATCACATCCTGCGTGGCTTTGACCATGACGTCAGCGCCCTGGTGCAGGAAACCATGATCAAGCGGGGCGTTCGCGTCGTCCTCAACCGCCATTTCACGAAGGTGGAGGAGGGGGGCGTCTTCGGACGTCAGGTCACGCTGGACGACGATACGCTGCTCGATTGCGATACGGTGATGCTGGCGGCGGGGCGTCTGCCCTACACGGCCGGGCTTGGGCTCGAAAAGGCAGGTGTGGAAACCGGTCACAAGGGCGAAATCAAGGTCGACGCCTATTCGCGCACCAATGTGCCTCACATTCTCGCCGTAGGAGACGTCACGGACCGCATGGCGCTGACCCCGGTCGCGATCCACGAGTCGATGTGCCTGATCGAAACCGAGTTCAGGAACAACCCGACGTCGCCGGACCACGATATGGTGGCGACGGCCGTTTTCTCTCAGCCCGAAATCGGCACGGTCGGCCTCGCCGAATATGCCGCCTGCATGGAATACGAACGTCTGGACATCTATCTCGCCCGCTTCAGGCCGATGAAAAACACCTTGTCGGGCCGTAACGAGCAAATGGTGATGAAGATTGTCGTCGACGCCGATAGCGAGCGCGTGCTCGGCGTCCACATCGCAGGGCCGGAAGCAGGCGAAATGGCGCAGACGCTGGCCATCGCGCTCAAGATGGGTGCGAAGAAAAGCGATTTCGACCGCACCATGGCGGTACATCCGACGGCCGCCGAGGAACTGGTCACCATGTACCAGCCGAGCTACAGGGTCGTGAACGGCAAGAGGGTCGACTGACAGCCGGCCCTTCGAGGTTCAGGCACGCACCAGCCAGTCGGCGATCTGCGGCCAGAGAATATCGGCGTGCTCGGGCTTGAAGAAGCCGAAATGGCCGATGGGGCCGCCTGCCTCCTGCGGCGTGAACCATTTGAGCTTGATATCGGCGTTTGCGTACCAGGACATCAGCGCCTCGACATTGATCCGCGTGGCCCAGGGATCGTCCTCGAAACCGACGGAAACCATCGGGATCGTCACTTCGGCGAATTGCGAAGTCTGGGGCAGGGCGGGGTCCGACATGAAATAGTCCGGCGAGTTGCACCAGCGCCGCCACTGGTTGAAGGCGCCGAAGGGAATGTCCTCGCCCATGCCGGCCCATCTCGGCAGGTAGCCCAGCGCCCAGGCCAGCGGATAACCGAAAAGGTTCATCGTAAGCCAGAGTCTGGTCGGATCTTTCGTATCGGCCAGGTAACCCGACCCGGCGGCGATCGTCATGTAGCGAACGAAGCGGTCGGAAACGCCGCTGAGCCCAAGCGCCTGACCGCCGAAGGAATGGCCGAGACCGGCCAGCTTGTGGTCGGGATAGCGTCTCGTCAGGACTTTCACTGCGGCAGGCAGGTCGTGGATCGCCCAGTCCGACATGCGCAGGTGCCGCCGGCGCTTTCGGTGTGGCCCGGAAGTGAAATCCGTCATGCCGCGATAATCGTATGTCAGTACGGCGCGTGCGCCGTTGTCGGCCAGATATTGCGCGAAGCGGCGGTAGATCTTGCGCGGAACCGCCGTCGCGGAAGAAATGAGGATGACGGGACCAGACCCTTGCGCGCCGGAATTGTTTTCAAACAACGTTGCCGGAAGGTCGTGGCCGTCCTGTGTGGGAATGGTGATTTGCTCCATGGAGCGTCACGATAAGGGGCGGGGAGGATGGGTCAAGCTTCGCAACTCCATCGCGGTGTTTTCATTGTGTGCAGCTTGCGTGCATCTTGAACGCCGGCGCTCTGGCGCGATCCCGGCGGCGGCATTACATATCGCCGATGACGGGAAAAGAAGAAGACATGCGCAAGGGGCTGGTCGGCTATTTCGGCTATGGCTCGCTGGTCAACCGGCGAACGCTGACGACCGACTATGTCGCATGCATGCCGGCGAAGCTTAAGGGCTGGCGGCGGCACTGGCAGGCGCGCGAACACGGCGCGGAGCCGGCCGACATCGCGCTCCTGACCGTGCACGAGCATGCCGAAAGCACCATCATGGGCATGCTGGTGATCGACAGGCTCGAGAACCTCGCCAGTGTCGACGAACGCGAGGCGCGCTATGACCGTGTCGCCATCGCACGCGAGTCGCTGGAATTTGTCGTCGAAGCGGGCAGGGAGGAGGCCCATGCCAGCCTCCCCGAAGCGCTGTACGTCTATGTCGGCAGGCGGCGTCCCGGCGAGGAGCGGCCGCCGATGCTGCTGCAAAGCTATCTCGATGCGGTCATGGCGGGTTTCCACGCAGAGTTCGGCGACGATGGCCTGGCGCATTTCCTGGAGACGACCATCGGCTTCGACCGAGAGATCGTGACCGATCGTCACGCGCCCGTCTACAAGCGCAGCATTGCGCTCGATCCGGACCTCGCGTCGCGGTTCGACACGCTGCTGAAGCGGGCTGGCGTGCGCTTCGCCGCGCCATAACCATCGCCGCCCGGTCCCGCTCAATCCCGGCGCCATGCGACATTTGGGGTGACGCGGCGAGAATGCATCGCTATAACGCCGCATTCTTTGTGGGCGGAACGCGGAATGTTTCGTCCCGGCAGTAACCAGTAATAGTCAAGGAGGCGGCCATGGCCGCGAAGTGGACCCCCGATTCCTGGCGCTCGAAACCGATCGTGCAGGTGCCCGAATACCCCGACGAGCAGGCGCTCGCAGCCGTCGAGGCACGGCTGGCAAGCTTTCCGCCGCTGGTATTTGCAGGCGAGGCGCGCGCGCTGAAAAAGGGACTCGCCAGTGTATCGGAAGGCAAGGCCTTCCTGCTGCAGGGTGGCGACTGCGCCGAAAGCTTTGCCGAGCACGGCGCCGATTCCATTCGCGATTTCTTCCGCGTGTTCCTGCAGATGTCGGTCGTCCTGACCTTCGCCGCGGCCAAGCCGGTTCTCAAGGTCGGCCGTATCGCGGGCCAGTTCGCCAAGCCGCGTTCCTCGCCGATGGAGACGCAGGGCGACGTGTCGCTGCCGAGCTATCGCGGCGACATCATCAACGGCATCGAGTTC
>JAGRLL010000057.1 GCA_020441855.1 Nitratireductor sp. | reverse complement strand
GCCCTGGGTGCCGATATAGATCCAGGAGCCGGCCGTCATCTGGCCGTACATCATCAGACCCTTCTTATCGAGCTCGTGAAAATGGTCCCAGTCGGCCCAGTGCGGCACGAGGTTGGAATTGGCGATCAGGACGCGCGGGGCATCCTCATGGGTGCGGAAGATGCCTACCGGCTTGCCGGACTGGACGAGCAGGGTCTCGTCGGCCTCGAGCGTCTTCAGCGATTCCACGATACGGTCGAAATCATTCCAGGTGCGCGCGGCGCGGCCGATGCCGCCATAGACGACGAGTTCGTGAGGGTTTTCGGCGACATCGGGATGCAGATTGTTCATCAGCATGCGCATCGGCGCTTCGGTCAGCCAGGATTTGGCGGTGATCTGCGGGCCCGTCGGCGGGAAGATGTCGCGGGTGTTGTGGCGCGGATTGGCTGAGGCGGAATCGGCGGTCATCGGTTCGTCCTTATCGGGTGAGGGCGCCGGAAAGCGCCAGTTCGTTCAGGGTCTCAAGGATTTGGGCGAGGTGGACGCGCAGGCGCCCGGTCTTTTCGCCGTCATAGTTGAAGGGTGGAGCCTCGCTCTCGAGATGGGTGGCCTGGGCCAGCTCCATCTGGATGGCATGGATGCCTTCTTCCGGGCGGCCGTAATGACGCGTGGTCCAGCCGCCCCTGAAGCGTCCGTTGACCACACAGGTGTAACCTTCGGCGCGCTCGCAGATATCGGCGACGGCCTTTTCGATCGCGGGCGAGCAGGACAAGCCGTCAGCCGTGCCGATGTTGAAATCGGGCAGACGGCCTTCGAACAGGAACGGGATCTGGCTGCGGATCGAGTGGCAGTCGTAGAGGATGGCGACGCCATGCCGGTCCCGCACGCGCAACAATTCGTCGTGCAACCGCCTGTGGTAGAGCCGGTGGAAGCGTTCCAACGCGACGGCGATGTCGATTTCGTCGGGTTCCTCGCGCCAGATCGGCTCGCCGTCGAAGTCGGTCAGCGGCACGAGAGTGGTCGTGTTCTGCCCGGGATAGAGACTCGTGCCGGTCGGGTCGCGATTGGCATCGATGCAATAGCGATGGAAGATGGCACGCACCACGGTCGCGCCGTTTGCCGCGCCGTGCGGCAACAGCCCGCCATAGAGACGGTCTATGTGCCAGTCGGTGTCGGCCAGAAGGCGACCGTTGGCGTTCAGCCTCGAGGCGATGTTGGCCGGAAGCCAGGTACCGGTATGCGGCATGCCAAGCACGACCGGCCCGTCGCCGGCCTTGACCTCGACGGGGCCGGAGAATGCGGGCTTCATGGCGCCTTCCCAAATTCGATCAGCGGCCTGGAACTGATGGCGCTGACGATTTCACGTCGCGCGATCATGCCGGCCGCGCGTTCCAGTTCCGGCGCCAGATAGCGGTCGACGCCGAGCGGGGGAATTTCCTCGCGCAGCCGCGCAATCGCGGTCTGCAACTTGCTGCTGGTTTTCAGTGGCGCGCGGAATTCGACGCCCTGGGCAGCGCAAAGCAGTTCAATGCCGAGTATTCGCTCCAGATTGGCAGCCATCGGAATGAGGCGTCTCGCGCCATGCGCGGCCATGGAGACGTGATCTTCCTGGTTGGCGCTCGTCGGCGTCGAATCGGTCGAGCAGGGATTGGCCAGATGCTTGTTCTCGCTCATCAGGGCCGCGGTCGTCACTTCCGCGATCATGAAACCCGAATTGAGTCCCGGATCGGGGGTGAGGAAAGGCGGCAGATCGTGGCTCAGTGTCGGATCGACCATCAGGGCGATGCGGCGCTGGGCGATGGAACCGATCTCGGCAACCGCCAGCGCGATCTGGTCGGCGGCAAAGGCGACCGGTTCGGCGTGGAAATTCCCGCCCGAAACAATGCGACCGATATCGGTCATCACCAACGGGTTGTCGGTTGCGGCATTGGCTTCGGTTTCGAGCGTGCCCGCCGCGAAGCGCAGCAGATCGACCGCCGCGCCGGCCACCTGGGGCTGGCAGCGAATGCAATAGGGATCCTGTACGCGCGTGTCGCCGTCGCGATGGCTTTCGCGAATTTCGGAACCCGCCATCAGGGCACGCATGGAAGCGGCGACATCGATCTGGCCGCGATGGCCGCGCAGCGCATGGATCTCGGGCACAAGCGGCGCGGTCGATCCCATGATGGCGTCGGTGGACAGGGAGCCGGTCAGGATCGACGCTTCCGCGCAGCGCCATGCCGAGAACAGTCCGACGAGGGCGAACGCGGTCGAGAATTGCGTGCCGTTGATCAGCGCCAGCCCTTCCTTTGGGCCGAGGGCAATCGGTCGCAGGCCGGCGGCAGCGAGTGCGGCGGCGCCGGGCATGGTCCTGCCATCGAATTCGGCTTCTCCCTCGCCGATCATCACTGCCGTCATGTGGGCGAGGGGGGCGAGATCGCCCGAAGCGCCGACGGAACCTTGCGCGGGCACGAGCGGCGTGACGCCCTTGGCGAGCATCGCCTCGATCTGTTCGATGACCGACCAGCGCACGCCCGAAGCGCCGCGCCCGAGAGAGACGAGCTTCAGCGCCATCATCAGCCGTGTGATCGCGGTATCGACCGGCGTGCCCACGCCGGAGCAATGCGACAGGATGAGATTGCGCTGCAACGTTTCGGTGTCGCCGGCGGGGATACGCCTGGAGGCGAGTTTGCCGAAGCCGGTATTGACGCCATAGACGGCTGCTTCGCCTGTCGCCGCCTCGCGGATCATCGTGGCGGCGGCTTCCACGGCAAGCCTGGCAGTTTGCTCGAGGCGGGTGGGAGCGCCTGTGCGCCACAGCGTTTCGAGCTGGGCGAGCGTTACGTTGCCGGGGGTCAGAGACAGCGTTTCCATCAGGTTTCCGCGAAAATGCGCTCGTGGAGCGGGTTGAAGCCGATGCGGTAGGCGAGTTCGGCCGGGTGCTCGACATTCCAGATTGCAAGGTCGGCGCGCATGCCCGGCGCGATCGTGCCGGTATCGGTCAGGCCGAGCGCCTTTGCCGCGTTGCGTGTTGCGCCGGCAAGCGCCTCTTCCGGTGTCAGGCGGAACAGGGTGCAGGCCATGTTCATGGCGGTAAGGATAGAGGCGAGCGGCGAGGAGCCGGGATTGCAATCGGTGGCGATGGCAACGGGCACGCCGTGCCGGCGCAGCAATTCCACTGGCGGCAATTGCGTTTCGCGCAGCGTGTAAAAGGCGCCGGGCAGGAGGGTCGCGACCGTGCCGGCTCGCGCCATGGCAACCACGCCGTCTTCGCCGAGATATTCGAGATGGTCGGCCGAGAGTGCTTCATGTTCGGCGGCCAGTTTCGCGCCGCCGAGATCGGACAATTGCTCGGCATGGAGCTTCACCGGCAGGCCGAGGGCCTTGGCCCGGGCGAAGACGTGTTCGATCTGTTGCGGGGAAAAGGCGATGCCCTCGCAGAAACCGTCGACGGCGTCGACAAGGCCTGCTTGATGCGCGGCTTCCAGCGCCGGAAGGCAGATGTCGTCGATATAGGTATCGGGCCTGCCGGCAAATTCCGGTGGCACGGCATGGGCGCCGAGAAACGATGTGCGAATGCGCACCTTGCGCTTGGAAGCGACACGACGCGCGACGCGCAACATCTTCAATTCGGTGTCGAGGTCGAGGCCATAGCCAGATTTCACCTCGATTGTCGCGACACCCTCGTCGATGAGTGCGTCGGCGCGGGTCAGAGCGTCGGCCAGAAGCGTGTCCTCGCCCGTTTCGCGTGTCGCCTTAACGGTCGAGACGATACCGCCTCCGGCGCGCGCAATTTCCTCATAGGTCGCGCCGTTCAGCCGCTGCTCGAACTCCATTGCGCGATTTCCGGCGAAGACGAGATGGGTATGGCAGTCGATGAGCGCCGGCGTGACCAGCCTGCCTTCGAGGTCTTCGCGGGGCCACGATGCGCAATCGGCTGGCAAGTCGGCGCGTGGGCCGACCCATGCGATTCCGCCGTCGGCGACAGCAAGTGCCGCGTCGCGGACGAAGCCGTAGGGTTCGCCGCCCGGCACAAGCGTTGCAATCGCGATGTTGTCGAGTAGCCGTTTCGCCACGTGCCGAGGCCTCGTCCCGCATCTTGTATATATTGTCGATAATGCTATTATGTCTATACATAATAATTCTTGTCAAGGCGACTTTCATTGCGGCATTTCCGATCCGTGCAAACCATCCGTGCCGATCAGGCGCTGACCCGTGAGGGCTGGCGTGAAGACGTGCGGATAACGATTGGCGACGATGGACGTATTGCCGCAGTAGAAACGGGAATGGCGTCCGGCAGGCATGAACCGGATGGCATTCGCGTCGGAATATTGCTGCCTTCGCCGGTCAATCTGCACAGCCATTCCTTCCAGCGGGCCATGTCGGGGCTGAGCGAGCGGCGCGGGCCCAGCGGTCGCGACAGCTTCTGGACCTGGCGCGAAACGATGTACCGCTTCGTCGATGTGCTGACGCCGGACGATGCGCAAGCCATCGCAGCTTTCGTGCAGATGGAGATGCTGGAGGCGGGATATGCGGGTGTCGCGGAATTCCATTATCTGCATCACCAGCCCGATGGCGCGCCCTATGCCGACATCGCCGAGATGTCGGCACGCATCGCATCAGCGGCGGCAGCGACCGGTATCGGCCTGACGCTGCTGCCCGTCCTGTACGAACAGGGTGGCTGTGATGGCCGGCCGCTTGGCGCCGGCCAGCGGCGTTTCGGCAACGATCCCGAACGCTTTGGCAGACTGTTCGAGAAGGCCGGGAAGGCTTTGGCCGGCTTGCCTCGCGATGCCCGGATCGGTGTTGCGCCGCATTCGTTGCGTGCCGTCAGCCGCGAGGGGCTCGCCTTCGCCGCCGCGCTGGCGCCGAATGCACCGATCCACATCCACGCCGCCGAGCAGGTTGGCGAGGTGGAGGAGGTCGAGACGGGCCTTGGCGCGCGGCCGGTTTCCTACCTGCTCGACAATCTGGGGGTCGACGGGCGCTGGTGCCTGATCCATTGCACGCAAATGGAACGGCGCGAGACCGAGGGACTGGCGCGCACCGGCGCGGTGGCGGGCTTGTGTCCGATCACCGAATCCAGTCTTGGCGACGGCATTTTCGATGGCCGGGCGTGGCTCGACGCCAGTGGCAGGTTCGGTGTCGGCTCCGATTCCAATATCCGCATCTCGCTCGCCGAGGAATTGCGCACGCTTGAATATTCGCAGCGCCTGCGCGACCGGGCTCGCGCGGTGCTTGCCGACGAGCGGCGTTCAACCGGGCGAGTGCTGTTCGAGGAAGCCGTGAAAGGCGGCGCACAGGCCGCGGGCCGCGAAGCCGGTGCGATTGCGCCCGGCATGCTCGCCGATCTCGTCGCGCTCGACGGGGAGTGTATCGATCTTGTGGGCAAGCAGGGCGACACCGTGCTCGATACCTTCCTGTTTGCCGGCGACAGCGCCATGGTAAGCGAGGTGTGGTCGGCCGGACGCCACGTTGTCAGGCGGGGCCGGCATGTCGAACACGAGACAATCGTCGAGGCCTATCGCAAGACGATGTCGGGATTGGGAGAGCGACTTTGATCGAGGCGGTGCGCGCGACACCGGAAAAGGGCCAGGAACACGGCCAGACCGGCTGGCAGGCGATAAGGGCCGAATTGCTGCGGCGTATCCATGCGCGCGACTGGTTGCCGGGAGCGCTCATCCCTGGCGAAACCGAGCTTGCGGAGGAATTCGGCTGTGCACGGGCGACGGTGAACCGTGCGCTGCGCGATCTGGCCGAGGAGGGGCTGGTGGAGCGACGGCGCAAGGCCGGCACACGCGTGACGCTGCATCCCGTGCGAAAGGCGACGCTGGAGATTCCGGTGACACGCATCGAGGTGGAAAAACGCGGCGCGAGCCATGGCCATGCCGTGATCGAGCGCACGATGGCAAGGCCGCCCGAAGCGGTGGCGGTCCGTCTTGGACTTGGTGTGCGCACAAAACTCCTGCACCTGCGCAGTATGCACTTCGCCGACAATCATCCGTTCCTCTACGAGGATCGCTGGATCAATCCGGATGCCGTACCGGAGGCGGTGAAGGAGCGCTTCGATTCCATCAGCGCCAACGAATGGCTGGTGCGTTATGCGCCTTTCACCCACGGCGATATTGATTTCGGCGCGGAGAACGTGCGCGAGGCGGAGGCGAAATTGCTCGAGGTGCACACGGGGGACGCCGTGCTTGTCGTCCATCGCACGACCTGGAACGGGGAACAGCCGATTACCTTCGTGCGGCTGGTTCATGCGCCCGGACACCGGTTGCGCACCACCCTTTAGCAATGGACGCGCAGTGCCCCTTCGTTCAGGCGGACATGGCCACGTCGGGCGTGTCGGAAGACCTGTCGGGCAACTTCATGTCGCTGGTGCAATAGTTGCGCAGCTGGTCGAGCGAAACGGGGTGTGAAAACAGGAAGCCCTGCATTTCGCAGCCCGAATTGGAAAGCAGCTTCAACTGGTCTTCGGTCTCGACGCCTTCCACGGTGACGCGAAGGCCGAGCGAGCCGCCCAGATCAATCAGCTTGGAAACAAGGTTCAGCGAGCGGACCGAATTGGATATCTGGCTGACAAAAGAGCGGTCGATCTTGATGCGGTCGAGCGAATGGTCGCGCAGATACGACATCGAGGAATAGCCGGTGCCGAAATCGTCAAGGGCGATACGCACGCCGATTTCCTGGAATTCGCGTACGGTCCGCGCGGTGATTTCCGGAGCGGCGGTGAAGACGTCCTCCGTGATCTCGAGTTCGAGGTTCTTCGGCTCGAAGCCGGTTTCCTCCAGAATTCTGGTGACGCGCCTGACAAAGCCTTCCTGCACGAATTGAGCGGGGGAGATGTTGACCGCCAGCTTGATGGGCCCGAAATCCCTGATATCGGTGCAGGCGCGCCGAAGCACGATCTCGCCGAGCCGGTCGATAAGACCCAGCTCTTCCGCGATGGGTATGAACACGGAGGGGGCAATCGGACCGCGTGTCGGATGGACCCAGCGTACCAACGCCTCGACGCCGAGCACCTTGTTGTCGCTTTGCGAGATCATCGGTTGGTAGCGAACCTGGAAGCGCTGGCTGACGATGGCTTCGCGCAAATCGTTCTCCAGTACGCCGCGGGTCTGGATCCGTTCGGCCATGGAGGGATCGAATACCTGCAAGTTGTTGCGGCCGCTTTCCTTGGCCTGAAGAAGCGCGAAGTCTGCCTGACGCAGAATTTCAACCGCGCTGGCCTTTGTCGAATCGGCAAGCGCTCCGCCGATCGAAACGCCGATGAAGATGAGATTGTGGTTGCTGCGCACCGGTTCGGACATGGTCTGGAAAATCTGTTGCGACGCTTCTTTCAGATCTTCCTGCCGGGTCGCGGAGTTCAGGATGACGGCAAACTCGTCGCCAGACAGCCGGGCAAGGAAATCGCCAGGGGCGATTATCGAGCGCACCCGCAAGGCGAACTGGCGGACGACCTCGTCGCCGGCCTCGTGGCCGTAGCTGTCGTTGATGTTCTTGAACTTGTCGAGGTCGAGATAAAGCAGGCCGAAACCATTTCCGGTGCCGGCCAGTTCCGCGGTCTTCTGCCGAAGGTGGGCATCGAACCGTCGCCGATTGGGCAGGCCGGTCATGTCGTCGATGAAGGCCAGACGGCTTGCGCGACGGACTTCCTGCATGTTCCGGATCAGCAAGATGGCAACCGCAACGATGATGAACAGGGTGCAGGCCATGGTGATGGCCGAGTTGGTGGACATCGCAGGCAAAGACAGACCGTTGGCCTTGTTGAGGGCCAGCGTCTGCTGCCAAAGCGATACCAGCGCCACCACGATGGTGACGAGGGCAAGCTTGTACATTCTTGGTGGTTGTCTTTCGTCCATATTCAGCGTCCGATCGTGCGGCGGGCCAACGGGCCATGCCAACGTCACCCTTGCCGACAAGATAGGACATAGATTCAAACAGGCGGGAAATCGGACCGATAAAGTTTTAAGCGTATCATCCGCGATTTCTTCCCGGTGGGTGAGGGCGGGATGTCGCTGGCAACGCTCAAAATTTTCAAACTATTGAAAAACAATAGAAAAATTACAACACTCTACGGCTTTCACCAGGGAATTCAGGCTTTGTTGACCATGCCTGTCAACAATGACAAACGCGCCATGCAGATAGTACGGCGCCGGCTGCAAGATTTCTCCACCCGACAATTCCCGATGTAACGAGGCGGACATGCGTCCGTACCGGTGTTAGGCTGTCCGAAAAGCGCCGGGTATGGCGAGGGGAATACGCGGAGGGACGACCATGTGCGCAGGAAATGACATGTTTCACAGTGGTTCTGGTGGCAAGACCAGCAAGTCGGTTGCCGCCATGGCGCTTTCGACGGTCTGTGTGGTCGCGATGGCCTCGCCGGCCAGCGCCGACCTCATCAACAAGGCGGTTGCCGCCGCATTGTTCAACGGTGTTGCCGTAACCTCGCAGGAAAGCACGGCGAACGTGCCGATAACGCCGGCGCGGCGCGCGCTCGGCGTTTCGGTCGTTGCAGCCGATTTCGATGGTGGTGTTGATGGCGGGCCGGAGGTCGGAGCGGGCGACACGCTGGCTTTTACGATCGGCGTCACCAATCAGGGAAATGTCACGCTCTCGGGCGTGGCGCCGAAACTCGAGGCGCTGACCTTTGCCGGGCGCAGGCAGGAGCAGTCCAATCCGGCGGGCGAGGCCGACGCCACGGTCGCGCTGGCGCCGGGGGAAACGCGCGAATTCAGGCTGGTTTATACGCTGAGCGCCGAGGACGCCTATTCGGCGGCGGGTGTCGAGAACGCGGTCGCCAGTGTCTGGTCGGCCAGCGCGTCGGGCGGCCCGGTCGAGATCGCGCAGGCTGAACGCACCGACACGATCGCGGCGGCCCCGGCGCTTGAGATTTCGAAAAGTTACGCATTCGCCGAGGACAATGGAACGCAGGGTTCGGCGGATGCAGGCGATATCATCGTCTATAGTTATATCGTGCGAAATGTCGGCAATGTCGCGCTGTCGGACGTCCATGTCGTGGATCGCCACGGGTCGGACGAGGCGCATGCGCTGACGCTCGACTCCTCTGCCTATGCCGGTGCACTCGGCAATGGGGAGGGGCAGTGGGACATGAGCGAGACGACGCCTGCGAAATTCGGTGCCAACGAGGACGCGAACGGTGGTGACGCGGTGTTCGGCAAGCTTGGTGTAGGCGGGGCCGTGACCTTCATCTATACGCACCGCGTGACACAGGAAGAGTTCGACGCACAATAGGCTGTCCCGGTCGGAGCGGAACGATGACGGGGCGCGGGTTCAATCCAGACAGAACGATTGCGCAGGCGGCGCTGCTGGCCGGCCTGGCTCTTTGCGGCGCTTCGCCCGGGGAAGCGGCGATTGTCGGCGAAGCGTCTGCACTGGCGAGCTACAAGGGCGCCATCGTGACTTCGCCGGCGGCGAAGCAGAATGTGCCGGTCTCGCGCGGATTTGCGGCGCTCGAACTCTCAATCGGGCCGGTTTCGATACGCCAGACCCTGCCCGGACTTCATGAAGTCGGTTACGCGCTCAATGCGCGCAATACCGGCACGCTGACGCTGAACGGGTTGCGTTTCGAGGAAGACCTGAACGCCGACCTGCCCAGGGCGCGCATCGTGGCCGGTCCCTGGCTGGACGCGCGCGGGCTTTCCGGAAAGGGAGGGGCCAATCCGGCCTTTGACGGGAGATCGGATCTTCAAATGCTGGCCGCGGACACGAGGCTTTCGCCGGGGGTGGAAGCGGAACTGGGTGTCCGTCTGCATGTTTTGGCGCCCGCCGGCCAGATAGCCTTCGTTTCACGAGTTCTCGCCAGCGCAAGGCAATTGGCGGATGCGGTGGAAGCGCGAGCGACTTCGATGGCGGACACAATGAAGCTGCGTGAAAACATCGACCGGGACGCTAACGGCCCCATTGCCAGCAAACGCATCGTGTTCGGGCCAGTGGGCGAACCCGGCGGATGGGCGCTTGCCACCTATCGCCTTGGCCTGCAGGCGGCGGACAGGAATGTCGCCGGGTTGTCGATCCGGGACAACCTCGCGGGGGTCTTCGGAAGAAACAATTATAAGGTGGTGTCGATCGGCATCGTGTCGGCACCGGAAGCATTTGGTGCGCAAGCCAATCCGTTCTTTGACGGTGCGGGCGACACCGATCTGTTGACCTCGGGGGCAGGGCTTTCGCTCGGCGAAAAGGTGATGCTCGACCTGACGATACGGGCAAGAGTACCGGGCGAGGAACGATCGAACGCGATGGTAGCGCGGAGCGGGTCTTCGACGTCGCCATATGCCGATGCGCGGGTGACGACCGCGTTTCCGCAGGCGGAGAGCCCACCTTCCATCGACATCGCGATTGCCAGCGCGGATCAGTCGTTCGCTCCAGGCGACACGATCGCCTACGAGATGGAGATCGATGCCGCAAAGGCGCCGGTCGATATCGTGGCGCATTTGCCGGCGGGCCTTACCTACCTTCCCGGCACGGGCCGCGTGAATGGCGCGCCACGCGAACCGGCCGCCGACAATGGCTGGCTTGTGTGGAGCGATGCCGCCCTGTCCGCCGTTGGGACGAGAATGGCCTTTGGTGCCGTCGCGGACCCGGCGGCGGCCAAAGGGCGATACGTGACGAGTGCGTTCGCCCGCCACCCAACCAGCGGCGTGATCCTGTCCGGAATTGCGGAAAGTACCATGCGCCGCGCCGAGGAGGGGGTGTTCGACTGTACCGGAATCACCGGCAATGTCTTCAACGACACCAATCGGGACGGATTCCGGCAGGCTGGTGAACCGGGCATTGCCGGGGTGAAAATCGCACTCGGCAATCTGCCGGAGCAGGGGGTGGCGGTGTTGAGCGGGCGCGATGGCGCCTACAATCTTCCCTGCGCATTGATCGGGCGCGACAGGGCGGGGAGCGCGGTCGAGGTCGGCCTCGCCCAGCCGACATTGCCAAACGGCTATCGCCCGACAACGCCGCTGTCGCGGCATCTGGCGTTGCGGCGCGGGCGCGTGGCGCATGCCGATTTCGGCGCGGCATCGCTGCCGGTTGTCTTGTTCAAGCTTGACGCGAAGGCGTTTGAAGACGGGTCGGAGCGGCTTGCGCCTGCCGGGCTCAAGGCGCTCGCGCGGCTGATCGTGCGTCTGGAGCGCCGCCCCGCCATTCTGCGCATCGACCATGCCAATATCGGCGATACGGATCTGGCGGCACGGCGGGTCGAGGCGGTGATGGCGCTGGCCCGGGGCGCATGGCGTGCCGGCAAACGGCCGCATGAATTGTTGATCGAAACCCCGTTCGGCGAGCAGGCCGTATCCGGCATGAGCGACAAAAAAATGTAGAACGCCCTGCTGGCATGCTGTACCGGTGGCCGCCTCAACAGGACGAAACGACCAGACCCAAATGGCCAGGCGTTTCGTCGCCGTCCGGAAAGATCGCATTCCATGAAATCATCCGACATGCCGGCCGAGGATCATGAGCCGGCGGAAAGCGACCGCTTTGCCGCTTTCCGGCACAAAGCCTTTCTGCGTTACTGGCTGGCCCGGTTCCTGTCCACCTTCTCCGTCAATGTCGTTTCGGTCTCGGTGGGCTGGCAAATCTACGACCTGACCCGCAATCCGTTCGATCTCGGCCTTGTCGGGCTGATCGAGTTCGCGCCGGCGCTGCTGCTGGTGCTGGTGACGGGTTCGGCGGCCGACCGGTTCGGCCGACGCATGATCATGGGGGTTTCCGCCTTCGGTGAGGCCATCTGCGCCGCAGTACTGGTCTATTTCTCCTTTGTCGGATTGAAATCGGTGATGCCGGTTTTCATCGTGCTCGCCTTCTTCGGGGTCGCGCGGGCCTTCTTCGCACCGGCGACGGCTGCTCTGCTCGCCAATGTCGTGCCGCCGAAGGATTTCGCCAATGCGGTTGCCTGGAACTCGTCGGCCTGGCAGGTCGCTTCCATCGTCGGTCCCGCTGTCGGCGGGCTGCTCTACGGCATTTCGGCCCAAACCTCCTATGTGGTTGCCGTTGTCATGATGCTTGCAGCGGCCCTGTTGTCGCTGCTGATACCCAAGCCGGCACAGCACAGCGAAACCGAGCATGTCACGCTCGACACCCTGTTGGCGGGTTTCAGCTATGTTTGGCGCGAAAAGGTCGTGCTTGGTGCGATCTCGCTCGACCTGTTCGTCGTGTTGCTCGGCGGCGTGGTGGCGTTGCTGCCGGTGTTTGCCCGGGACATTCTGGAACTGGGCCCGACGGGGCTCGGCCTGCTGCGCGCCGCGCCCGGCGTCGGCGCGGTGGCGATGGCCTTGTGGCTGTCGGGCGGCAAGATTCGCGACCATGCCGGGTTGATCATGTTCGCCTGCGTTGCCGTGTTCGGCCTTGCCAATCTGGTCTTCGGCATTTCGACATTGGCTTGGCTGTCGATCGTCATGCTGGCGCTTGCCGGTGCGGCCGACATGGTCAGCGTCTATATCCGCGAGACGCTGATCCAGCTGTGGACGCCGGACCGGCTGCGTGGCAGGGTCAACGCGATCAACATGGTGTTCGTCGGGGCCTCCAACGAACTCGGCGTGTTCCGCGCCGGCACGATGGCGGGCTTTATCGGCGCGGTACCGGCCGTGGTACTGGGTGGCGTGGGCGCGGTGGCAGTCGCCGGATTGTGGGCCTGGGTGTTCCCGGCGTTGCGCAAGGCGCGCCATCTCGACGGGCGTACCTAGATCGTTTCATCTTTTCTCCAAATCGATGAAACGATCTAACCGTTTGTCTTGTTGCAATTCCTGACGGAAAACCGGCTTCCACTTTTCCTGGAATTGCTCAAGGCAGGCTGCCTGACACCCACGAAGCGGTGGCGATGTGATGGGAGGAAACATGCCGAACGTCTCGGTGCTGAGCGACATCGCCTGCGAACTGGGCGAGGGGCCGACCTACGACCCGCATACCGACACGCTGTGGTGGTTCGACATTGTCGGACGCAAACTGTTCTCCTGGCAATTCGCCGAAGGAAGGCTCGAGGTTCAGGAATTGCCATTCATGGCAAGCGTGCTTGCGCGCATCGACGATCGGCGACAACTCATCGTGGCCGAGGACGGCATCTATGTGCGTGAGCGCGCGAATGGAACGCTGTCCCTTCATCTGCCGCTTGAGGCCGACAATCCGGTAACGAGATCCAATGACGGGCGTGTCCATCCCTGCGGCGCGTTGTGGGTCGGTACCATGGGCAAGAAAGCGGAAGACAAAGCCGGGTCGATCTACTGGTTTCTTGCCGGCGAATTGCGCTGCATCTACCCCGGCATCTCGATCCCCAATTCGATCTGCTTCTCGCCAGACGGCGCGCTTGCCTATTTCACCGATACGCAGACGAACCGGATCATGCGGGTCGCCTGCGACCCCGCGTCGGGCCTTCCGACCGGCGAACCGGAATTGTTCTTCGACAATGAGGGTGAGAGGGGCTGGCCGGACGGTTCGGTGTGCGATGCCGAGGGCAATGTCTGGAACACACGCTGGGCCGGCAATGCGCTCGACAAGATCTCGCCGCAGGGCGAGCGGCTACTTTCGATCGCCATGCCCGCCAGCCGGACGAGTTGTCCGGCCTTTGTCGGGCGCGAGGCGAACCGGTTCGCCGTGACCAGCGCCCGGCAAGGCATGGACGAAGCCGCGCGCGCCGCTGAAACGCGCGCGGGGTTCACCTTTCTCGTCGACGTGCCCGTGAAAGGACGTTTCGAACCAGACGTGAAGCTCTAGTCCGCTGTCGCCGTCAGTGCACCAGCACGTTACGGAACTGCCAGGCGTCCCTGGGGTCGATGTCCTCGTCGAACATGCCCGGGCGGTCGGTCAGCGGCGTCCAGTCGGTGTAATAGCCCTTCACGGGCCCTAGATAGGGCAATTGCACCTCGAGACAGCGCTTGAAATCCATCTCGTCGGTTTCGACGATGCCGGCTTGCGGGTTTTCCAGTGCCCAGACCATGCCGGCCAGAACGGCCGAAGTGACCTGCAGGCCGGTGGCGTTCTGGTAAGGGGCGATGCGGCGGGTTTCCTCAAGCGACAATTGCGAACCGTACCAATAGGCGTTCTTCTTGTGGCCGTAGAGCAGCACGCCCAGCTCGTCGATTCCGTCAACCAGTTCATTCTCGTCGAGAACATGCAGATGCGGCTGCTGCTTGCCGGCGGCGCCGAACAGTTCGTTCAAAGACAGAACGGCATCGTTGCACGGGTGATAGGCGTAATGCACGGTCGGGCGGTAGGTGACCTTGCCCTTCTTGTCGCGCACGGTGAAGTAGTCGGCAATCGAGATCGACTCGTTGTGGGTGACCAGGAAGCCGTATTGCGCGCCGGGTGTCGGGCACCAGGTGCGTACACGCGTGTTGGCGCCGGGCTGTTCGAGGAAAATGGCAGCCTTTGAGCCCTTCTTCTGCTTGCGGGCGTTTTTCGGCTTCCAGTTTTCGTGCGTGCCCCAGCCCAGTTCGGCCGGCTGCATGCCTTCCGACAGGAACCCTTCCACCGACCAGGTGTTCCAGAAGGTGTTCATCGGTTTGGGATTGCGCGCACGTTGCGTGTCGCGCTCGGCGATATGGACACCCTTGACGCCGAGCTTCTTCATCAGCTTGGCCCAGCCTTCCTGATCGTGCTGGTCGGGCTCCTTGAATTTCATGCCCATGTCATTGGCCAGATCGACCATCGCCTGCTTGACGAACCACGAGACCATGCCGGGATTGGCGCCGCAGCACGACACTGCGGTCGTGCCGCCGGGATTCTTCTTCTTTTCGGTGCGCACGGTTTCGCGCAGCGCGTAATTGGTGCGCGAAGCGTTGTCGGCCTTGTCGTCCCAGTAGAAGCCAAGCCAGGGCTCGACGACGGTGTCGATGTAGAGAACGCCCAGTTCGCGGCAGAACTTCATGATATCGAGCGAGGAGGTGTCGACCGACAGGTTGACGCAGAAGCCCTGGCCTTCGCCTTCGGTCAGCAGCGGGCCCAGCACTTCCCTGTAATTGTCCTTCGTCACGGCCTGTTTGACGAAACGCGCACCGAGACGCCTTGCGATCTCGTCGTTTTCGCCTTCGGGATGCGGGTCGATAACCGTCAGGCGCGAACGGTCGAACTCGAAATGCCGCTCGATCAGCGGCAGCGTGCCGCGACCGATGGAACCGAAGCCGATCATGACGACGGGGCCGGTGATGGTGCCGTGGATGGGCCAGTTCTCTTCGGCCATGGAAAGTACTCCTGCGCGGGGATGGATGCTGGGTGCGCCGTTAAGCACAAAAGCATGACACAATAAAGAGGCATGCTTGCGAATCGTTCCAGTCGGGCCCGACCAGCGCGCTCGGCATTGAAACATGGAGCGAAACGGGCCAGTGTGCGCCAACAAAAATAGTGCGGAGGCCGCCAATGAAGCCGATTTTCCTTCAGATCAAGACCGAACCGGGCAAGGCCTACGATGTCGCAGTCGAGCTTGCCGATATGGAGGTCGCCTCCGAGATCTATTCCACCTCGGGGAACTATGATCTGCTGGTCAAGATCTACATGGAGGAAGGTCAGGACGTCGGTCGGCTGATCGCGGATCTTGCCAATCGGCTGAAGTATATCCGCGATACCTATACGATCATCACGCACAAGGTGTTTTGAGCGTTCGGGCGTCCCCGATTCTTGATTCGCTGCATGCCGATGCAACAGGTGGCGGCGAAGTGTTCGCTGGAGGCGACACCAAGGGGGAAAGTGACATGACGATCAGCCTCGAAAAGGCCTAGGAAATCGCGCAGTCCTACACTGCGGCGTGGAATACCGGTTCGCCGCTGGCCGTGGCATCGTTTTTGCGTTGAGAACGGCCAGATCGTGATCAATCGCGGCGATCCGTGGAAGATGCGGTCCGGCGTGGTCGAGATGGCCGCCGGATTCTGTGCCGACGTGCCCGACCTATCTCTGGTCTGCGACGCAGTGCGGCCGGCCGGCCATCACGTCGTTTATCTGTGGACTTTCACCGGGACCCATTCGCAGATCGGCAATCCGCTTAAGGTTGCCGGCTGGGAGGAATGGGATTTCGACGACGACATGAAGGTGAAATCCTCGCGCGGCTGGCTCGATGCGCAGGATTGCGAACGCCAGGCTGCCGGCGGCTGGCGCGGCTCATCAGAACGCTCGAAAATACCGAGGGGCAGTCGAAAAAAAAGCCCCGGAAGATGCCGGGGCTTTATCGGTTTGAGATGTGTTGCAGCGGATCAGCCGCCGCAGCTTCCGCCGGAGCCGAGCGCGGACATGACCTGGCCGACAATGCGCGACTGGACGCGCGGGTCCTTGTCGATGCCGACATGATCGGCATTGGAGAAGGAACGGATGTCGATGTTCTGGATGGAGCCGTGGAAGCCGCCCGTCGAACGGTAGGGATTGCCGCGAGCGGAGCCCTTGATCCAGAAATTCACGACCTTCGGCGAACCCGCGGTAAAGGGCGGCGGTGGCGCGAAGCCCGGATCGACGCCAATGACCAGCGAAACGGGAACGCCGGCCTTGGCCAGCGTATCGGCGAATTTCGGTGCTTCCTGGCCGCCGACGGAATGGCCGGCAATGACGATCGGGCAGGAGGCGCGGCCCTGGCGATAGCGCTTGATGATGTCGCTGGCGACACTCGACCACTGGCCATTGGACAGTGATTTGGCATTGACGCCACGCGCCTTGAGCTGTGCCGTCATCTGGTCCATGCCGCGCGAAAATACGTTCATGAAACCGCGAATGAAATAAACCTCGGCCGCATTAGCCTTGATCGGTGCGATCAGGGCAAATGCAACCAGACCCATTCCAAGCAAACGTCCGAACTTGTGCATCTCGTCCTCTTTGGCGAATCGTTTAAAGGGGCCCCTGCAGTCGCCGCGCATAAAACTAAATATACCCCCATCGTGCAAGTCATATGGCGCTGCAATTGGGCAATACGGGGGCAGCAGTTCAGGCCGAAAGGCCACCATCCACTGAAAGTGCCTGTCCGTTGTAGAACGAGTTTTCCGGCGAGACTGCCCAAAGCATGGCCTGGACGACCTCGTCGACTTCACCCAGGCGCTGCATCGGATTGAACGAAACCATGTTCGCTTCCGCCTTCTGGCGCCCGTGCGGCGAGGCATCGAGCGGCCCGGTGACCATCTGCGTCTTGGTAAAGGCGGGACAGATGCAATTGACGCGAATGCCCTTGCGCGCGTACTCGACGGCCGCCGTGCGGGTCAGGCCGATCACCCCCGCCTTGGCTGCGGAATAGGCCGAGAGCATGGGCGACCCCATGACGCCCGCCGCCGAGGCGGTGTTGAGGATCGCGCATTGGCGGCCGGTTTCCTCGACACGCTTGAGCATCAGCGGGATCTGGTGCTTCATCGCGTACCACACGCCCATCAGGTCTACGGCGATGACTTTTTCGGCCATTGCCGAATCCATCTCGTGCAGGCGCACCTGCGGTTGCGCGATGCCGGCATTGTTGACGGCGATATCGAGCGCGCCATGGCGCTCGGCGACCAAGGCGGCGAGCCTTTCGCTGGTCGCTTCTTTGGAAATGTCGCCCGACAGACCGCAAATGTCGGCGCCGCCGGACGACAGGGCTGCTATTGCCTCATCCACCAGTTCGTCGGTGTGGTCGGTGACGACGAGGCTTGCGCCCGCGGCAACCAGCATTTCGCAAAGCCGGTGACCGAGACCGCGCCCGGCGCCGCTGACAAGGGCGACTTGCCCTGAAAAATCATATGTGGACATTGTTTGCCTCCCTGTCGCGCCTTTGGCGCTCCTCGCCTTTTTTTGTCTGCTTTCTGCCAGGACATCAGTCCCGGCGTCCGTTCACGGGCTGGCGATTTGGCCAGTCGCCAAATCTCGCCCTGCCGCGCAGGGATGATGTCTTGCGGCGATCCCCTCGTTCCTCTGCTTTTCGCTAGCCCGTTTGACGGTTGCGTTCAACTGTTCCGGCGAGAAGGTCTTCGGCGACGGCTTCCATCCACGCGCGGTCTTCGGCAAGCAAGTTATCAGCCGCATCCTTCGCCAGTATCTGACGGAAGGTCGGGCGCACCAGCGCGGCATAGGTCAGCGCGCCGATGATGAGGCTCAGGCGCAGTTCGGGCGGACCCTGTTCCACGAGGCCGGCCTTCTGCGCCTCGGCGACGATGGCGCGACCGGCGGCCACGAAACCGGCAAGCGGCAGGGCGCGGGCGGCGACTACCCTCTCGCGGTTGTCGATCAGTTCGCGCTGGATGAGGCGAAAAGCGCGGGGGCG
Source organism: Nitratireductor sp. (assembly GCA_020441855.1). GTDB lineage: Bacteria > Pseudomonadota > Alphaproteobacteria > Rhizobiales > Rhizobiaceae > BOKV01. Next base: position 6,320 of record JAGRLL010000057.1, on the reverse strand, counting down.
TTCCAGCGACCACTCCAGTTGCACGCGGATGAAGGCGCGCAGGCGCTCGGCAGGCCCTCGCGCCGTGGCCAGTGCGAGGTCCAATCTTTCGTCGATGTCGCCGGCGACCCGCTCCAGTACGGCGCGATACAGGCTCGCCTTGGTCGGAAAATGGTGGATCAGGCCGGCATTGCCGAGGCCAGCGGCGGCGGCGATCTTCGACAGGGCAATGCCGTGGAAGCCGTGCTCCGCAAAGAGTTCCTCCGCCCTGTCGAGGATCAGTTCGCGCCGCGCCGCGCCGGCGTCCTGTTTCTGGTCTGCGGTTTCAGACATGGATCACATTGTTGGGGTCGGGCTGCTCGTCCTTCGGCGCCTGACTGTAGTCGCCAAAGGGACCGTCGCGCAGCGCGATTGCCGAGCGTACACCCTTTTCGCCGGCCAGTTCGATGAAGTGTTTGGCATCTGGCGTGTTGCGCATCAAGCCGTCGAGAATCGGGCCAAGCACCTGGGTGGAGGAAAGCCCCATGTTCTCAACGGCGTGGTTGACGACCAGCTTCATGGCGGAAAGCTGCGACAGTGGTATGGAACAGAGTTGTTCGGCGCTCCTGGCAACCGTGGCTTCCAGTTCGGCGAAGGGGACCGACTTGTTGATCAACCCGACTTCAGCGGCCTCCTTGCCCGAAAGCGGCTTGCCGGTAAGAGCGTATTCCTTGGCCTTGGTCAGACCCAGGCGGTAAATCCACATGCCCGAGAGATAGGCGCCCCACATGCGCGAATAGGGGGTGCCGATGCGCGCGTCATCGGAAGCGATGACAAGGTCTGCGGCAAGCGCGTAATCGCTGCCGCCACCGACGCACCAGCCATGCACCTGCGCGATGACGGGTTTCGACGAACGCCACAGGCTCATGAATTTCTGGGTCGGGGCGAGCGACGGGGTGGTGGAGAATGCGAAGTCCTTGCCGGCGTCCCATTCGCCGTCGGTGGTGAAATAGTCGTCCCAGTGATGGAAGCCGCCACCGAAATTGAAGCCGCCGCAGAATGCCCGCCCGGCGCCGCGCAGCACGATCACCTTGACGTCTCCGTCTCGTGTTGCCGTGGCGACTGCATGTTCGACCTCGTCGGGCATGGGCGGGACGATGGTGTTGAGTTCTTCCGGGCGGTTCAGCGTGATCGTCGCGACAGCCCCGTTCTGCGAATTTGGGCCGTCGGTCTTGTAGAGAATGGTTTCGTACATGGCTTTGATCGCCCTCCTGCATGTCGTATCGGGTGATACCAATTTACCGACCAATTGGTTGGTCGGTCAAGTGACATTGCCAGGATTACCTCGACAAGAAGACCGCGATCCGTCGTCTGTTTGAATGGAATCGGCCGAAGCTGACCTGTTCAGCGCGCCAGCGCCGACTTCACCGGTTTGCCAGCAATATATGTCTCAGCCACGGCTCGGTCGTCGCCCATGATCATCAGGGCGAAGAGTTCGTCATGCAGGCTGTTGGACAATGCGTGGCGCTCGGCCATGATCGGCGTGGCCTCCGGGTCGAGCACGACAAGGTCGGCGGTGCGGCCCGGAGCGAGCGAGCCGATCTCGTGATCGAGATGCATGAGGCGGGAATTGCCAAGCGTCGCCAGATAGAAGGCGTCGAAGGCGGTAATGCGGCTGCCGACAAGTTGCGAGACGACATAGGCGTCGCGCAGCGTGGCGAGCGTGGAATGGTTGGTGCCGCCGCCGACATCGGACCCGACGCCGATGGAGACGGGGCGGCCCGCCTCGCGGGTGTGGTGGTAGCGAAACAGGCCCGAACCGAGGAAATTGTTCGAGGTCGGGCAATGGACCACGGAAGCGCCGGCCTCACTCATGCGCGCCAGTTCACGCTCCGAAAGATGAATGCCATGGGCGAAGAAGGCTTTCTCCGACAGCAGGCCGTAATGGTCGTAGACGTCGGTGTAATCCTTCGACCACGGGAAGGAATTGGCGACGGCGGCGATCTCCGCGTCGTTTTCGGAAAGATGTGTCTGAAGGATGAGGTCGGGGTGCTCGCGCTTGAGCACGCCGGTGGCCTCAAGCTGCGCCTCGGACGATGTGACGGCAAACCGCGGCGTGATCGCGTATTGCAGGCGGCCCACGCCGTGCCATTTGGCGATCAGTTCCTTCGATTCGCGGTAGCCGGTCTCGGCCGTGTCCGACAGTCCCTTGGGCGCGTTGCAGTCCATCATGGTCTTGCCCGAGACAAGCGCCATGCCCCGTTGCAGCGCCTCCTCGAACAATGCGTCGAGCGCGACCGGGTGGATGGTCGAAAAGGCAAGACAGGAAGTGATGCCGTTGCGAACCAGTTCGTCGAGAAATTTCGCTGCTGCCTGCCGCGCGAAGCCCGCATCGGCATAACGCTGCTCCTCGATGAAGGTGTAGCGATTCAGCCAGTCGAGCAGATCCTTACCGAAGGCGGCGATCATTCGGTATTGCGGAAAATGCAGATGGGCGTCCACGAAGCCGGCCATGACGATCTTGTCGCCGTAGCCGGTGGAGGGCAGATCGCGATGCTCCGCCGGCAGATCCACCGCAGATCCGGACCAGGCGATCGATCCGTCATCGTCGACAACGATGGCGCCTTTTTCGTGGAACTCGTACGAGCGTTCCTCGCCGACTATGCCGGGGTCGTCGATGAAACTCAGTGTGCGTGCGGTGATGAGATGCAATGCGGCATGCCCCGTGGTTTGCGCCGCAATTGCGCAGTGCGGCATTTCAATGTGACGAGACGGCACGCATTTTGCAACGGTTTCCGATGCGCCAATTTCAGGCGCGCGTTTGGCGATTGCACAGGCAGAAAGCCTCCACTAGTTTTGGCCGATTGATGAAAAAAGGTTCAGACGTGATACGAAACCAACTCGTTTTTCTTCGAAATGGCAAAAGGGTGGAGACGTCGCAAGTCGACGCAAATGAAACCCTGCTTGATTATCTCAGGCTTCGCGAACGTGCCTGCGGCACCAAGGAAGGCTGCAACGAAGGCGATTGCGGCGCCTGCACCGTGTCGCTCGGCTCGGTGCGCGACGGCAGGCTCGTCTACGAGCCGGTCAATGCCTGTATCCGGCTGCTGGGAACGGTGGACGGCTGCGATGTCGTCACGGTGGACGATCTCGCCATTCCGGATCAGAAGGGGGGCGAGGAACTTCATCCCGTGCAGCAGGCGATGGTCGAGCATCACGGTTCGCAATGCGGTTTCTGTACGCCCGGCTTCGTCATGACGTTGTTCACGCTCTACCATGCAGGCGTCAAACCGGATCGCCAGACGGTCAACGACTGGATTGCGGGCAATCTTTGCCGCTGTACGGGCTACCGGCCGATTGCGGATGCCGCGCTGGCTTCCATTTCCGGCAAGGCCGAGGATGCGCTGGCCAAGCGGCGCGCGCGGACGGTCACCGCGCTTGCGGAGATGCAGGACGGCGAGGATATCTTCATCGGCACGAAGACCCGATTCTTTGCAGCGCCGGCAAGCATCGCCTCGCTTGCTGCATTGTGCGCCAAGAACCCGGACGCCACCATCGTTTCGGGCGCGACGGATGTCGGGCTGTGGATCACCAAGCAGATGCGCGACCTGCCGAAGATCATTTTCACGGGACGCGCGGTCGGCTTTGACGAGGTGAACATCGGCAAGGACAAGGTGCGCATCGGCGCGGGCGCGACCTATGCACAGGCCTGGGATGCGCTTGCGGGCATTGATCCGGATGTCGGCGAGGTTCTGCGGCGCATCGGATCGCGCCAGGTTCGCGCCTCGGGCACGGTCGGCGGCAATGTCGCCAACGGTTCGCCGATCGGCGATACGCCGCCCATGCTGATCGCGCTCGACGCCGAACTGGAACTTACGAAGGGCGCGAAGACGCGCACGATGGCGATCGAGAAGTTCTTCATCGCCTATGGCAAACAGGACCGCGCGCCCGGAGAACTGGTCAGCGCGCTCAGCGTGCCGAGGCTGAAGAAGAACCAGCACTTCCGCGCCTACAAGATATCCAAGCGTTTCGATCAGGATATCTCCGCCGTCATGGCGGCTTTCCGGCTGACGGTCGAAAAGGGCAAGGTGACGGAGGCGCGTATCGCCTTTGGCGGGATGGCGGCGACGCCGAAGCGGGCTTCGAATGCCGAAGAAGCACTGTTGGGCGCGAGGCTTGACGACGAGGCGGTCTGGGCGAAGGCGGTCGAGGCGATGGCGCAGGATTACACGCCGCTGACCGACATGCGCGCCAGCGCGGCCTACCGGCTGAAGGTGGCGCAGAACCTGCTCATGAAAGCATTGCATGAGATCGCCTCGGGCAACGATGCGCAGAGCCGGCTTGTCGGCATTCGGGAGGCGGCGCAATGAATGCGAAGACGGGGAATGTGAAAGCAGGGAACATCAAGGCCAAGACCATCGCCGTCGGCAAGGCTCTGGCGCATGACAGCGCGCAACGCCACGTTTCCGGCACGGCCCTCTACATCGACGATCTGCCGGAACCGGCCGGGCTGGTTCACCTTGCCGCGGGCCTCGCGCCCAAGGCGCGCGGCAGGATCGAAAAGATGGACCTGTCGGCGGTGTGCAAGGCGCCGGGCGTCGTCGCGGTGCTGACCGCGAAGGATATCGTGGGACCGAACGAGTGCAGCCCTTCGGTCGGTGGCGATCCGATTTTCGCCGACGAACGCGTCGAGTTTCATGGCCAGGTGCTGTTCGCCGTAGCGGCGGAGACGCGTGACCAGGCGCGGCGCGCGGCGCGGCTGGCCAAGGTCGAGATCAGGGAAGAAAAACCCTCGGTCACCGTCGAGGAAGGGCTCGCCGAAGGGGGCGAGGTGCTCGACCCCTACGAATTCAAGCGCGGCGATCCGAAAAAGGCGATCAAGGACGCCAAGAACAGTGTCTCCGGCTCGATGCATGTCGGCGGGCAGGAGCACTTTTATCTGGAAGGCCAGATATCGATGGCGCTGCCCGGCGAGGGCGGCGAGATGCGGGTGATCTGCTCGACGCAGCACCCGTCCGAGGTGCAGCATCTGGTGGCGCGCACGCTTGGGCGACCGGACGCGATGGTGGTGTGCGAATGCCGGCGCATGGGCGGTGGCTTCGGCGGCAAGGAGAGCCAGGCCGGGCAGTGGGCCTGCATTGCGGCGATCGCCGCACAGGTGACGGGCCGGGCGGCGAAGATGCGGCTCGATCGCGACGACGACATGATGACGACCGGCAAGCGCCACGACTTCCTGGTCGAATGGCAGGCCGCCCATGACGGCAAGGGCGTTTTGAGCGCGGTGGACGTCGATTTCGCCGGGCGCTGCGGCTATTCGGCCGATCTGTCGCTCGGCGTCAACGACCGCACCATGTTCCACGCCGACAATTCCTATTTCTATCCGCAAGTACGCATCCATTCGAAGCGGGTGAAGACCAACACCGTCTCGAACACCGCGTTTCGTGGTTTCGGCGGGCCGCAGGGCATGGTCTTTGCCGAGCGGTTGATGGACCAGATCGCGGTCGAACTCGGGGAGGACCCGCTCGAAATCCGCAAGCGCAATTTCTATAGAAGCGGGCGAGACGTGACACCCTTCGGCATGCAGGTCACCGACAATATTCTGAAGGAACTGGTCGGCGAACTGGAAAAGACCTCGGACTACCAGAGGCGGCGCAAGGCGATCGCCAGGTTCAACGCCTCGAACCGCTTCCTGAAGAAGGGCATCGCCCTCAACCCGGTGAAGTTCGGCATTGCGTTCACGCTGATCCATCTCAACCAGGCCGGCGCGCTGGTGCACGTCTATACCGATGGTTCGATCCAGGTGAACCATGGCGGCACCGAAATGGGACAGGGACTCTATCTGAAGGTCGCGCAGGTGGTGGCCGAGACCTTCGGTGTCGACATCTCGCGGGTGAAGATCACCGCGACGGCGACCGACAAGGTGCCGAACACGACGCCGACGGCGGCTTCCTCCGGCTCCGACCTCAACGGCATGGCGGCGCAGAAGGCGGCGCTCGAAATCCGCAAGCGCATGGCGGAACTGGCCGCGAGACTATGGCAGGGCGAGGCCTCGAAGGTGCGCTTCGAAAACGGCAAGGTGATTGTGGGCGGCCGCAAGGTCGATTTCGCGGAAGTCGCCAAAAAGTGCTTCCTGGAGCGGGTGCAATTGTCGTCGACCGGTTTTTTCTCTACCCCGAAGATCACCTGGGACCGGCCGACCGCGACGGGCCGGCCGTTCCTGTATTTCGCCTATGGCGCGTCATGCTCGGAAGTCACCATCGACACGCTGACCGGCGAGATGAAGATCGACCGCGTCGATATCCTTCACGATGTCGGTTCCTCGCTCAATCCGGCCATTGACATCGGCCAGATCGAGGGCGGCT
>JAGRLL010000380.1 GCA_020441855.1 Nitratireductor sp. | reverse complement strand
CGATGCGCGGCAGATGGACAGGCAGTGCGCCGCGATTGCGCCGCCGACGGCGTGCGGCCTGGGCGCGCGCTTCTGCCGAACGGGCCTCTTCTTCCGCCGTCCCACAGGCTTCCGTCTGTTCGGCCTCCTCGAGAGCCAGCAACATCTGGTCTTCGGGCAGCGTCTCGGCGCGACGCCCAAAGCGATGACGCTGCATCTCCTTGATAATCTGGACCAGACGTTCGCTGCGCGCCCGCTCGGCGATCAGCATCGCCTTGAGGGTTTCCGGGTCATTGGGAAGCTGCGCGTCTAGCTGCGGCATACGCACAGAAGACCATATTTTCTGCGGCTTCGCGACGCTTTCAGCCCGCCTGATTCACTATGCCGCGCCTCATCCCGACAAAGTCGGCGCCGGCGTTTCCATCGGTCGAACGCGTCTCCAATCCAGGCCTTCGAGCAAGGCCGAGAGTTGCGCCATGGACAGCCGGATAACGCCATCGGCGATCTTCGGCCAACGGAACTCGCCGTCCTCCAGCCGCTTGGCGACAAGGCACACGCCGGTTCCGTCCCAGAACACGAGCTTTATGCGATCCGTTCGCTTCGCGCGGAAGACATAGATCGAGCCGTCAAACGGATTGGCCGCCATCGACTCGCGCACCAGGTTCGCCAACCCGTCCATGCCTTTTCGGAAGTCGACCGGTTTCGTCGCCACCATGACACGAACCGCGCCCGTCGGACCGATCATGCCGACCGCTTCTTCTTCAACGCGCCGATCACCGCAGTCACGAGGCTCGCATCCGCGTCCCGCCAGACCCACACGCTGTCGCCGCCGATATCGAGTTCGATGACCGGACGCGGGACGTCTGCATCCGCACGTTCAACTATCGCCGGCACGAATGTCAGATCTTCGGATTTGCCTCTTTCGCGACGCGCCTCGCGCCGCCACGTGAACAATTGCGTCGGCGTCAGCCCATGATTGCGAGCAATCTGGCTGACGCTCGTACTTGGATCGAAACTCTCGGCGACGATCGCCGCCTTCTCATCCGGCGTCCACGCTCGACGACGACCAGCGCCCGTGAACACCTCAATTCGGCGAGCGCGGACAACGTCGCCCTCCGACATATGTTTATGGTCTGTAATCGACATATGTCGGAGCCTCTCTCGAAGATCCGAATATCCAGCTCTCGAACCCGCCTACAAGGTGGGGGTCAAACAGCGCTTACGTTCCACCGGCGGTGGCTCGATCATGCCGGCCTTGCGGCGCGCGCCGACGCCGACATCGATGAAGTTCCGGATCAGTGTGACTTCGTCGTCAAGAATACCGCGACGCTCGCCCTCCAGCTCCTGAAACGCTACCGCAACATCCGCTACGCCAGCTACAGTGGACGCATTCCGCCGTCGGTGATGCTCTCCTATTACGCTGGGCTCGCCGCGCAGCCGAACATGTCGCTCAGCGCGATGCTCGTCCGCCTCGCAAGCTGGATCATCCGCGAGATCGAGCAAGCCTCGCTCTACGGGCGGCTCCTGCATGTCGCCAATCCGGTCTGCGAGGCCGACATCTTCACCGACCGTTGGCCGGAATCCGTCGCCCAACAGGATGAGTTTGCCAAGCATCTGCACGAACTCGTTCGCTCGCTGGTGGCGATGCGCAAGGGCGAGATGTTCCCCAACACGATGATGGACGTATTGCGCGGGAATTTCGGCGACCGCGTCGTGACCCGGGCTGCCGATCAGATCGCCACCGAAATCGGTGGCGGCATCCAGCAATCGCGTCAGCTCTATACCCGACGGGGCGGCGTGCTGTTGCCCACCGCGGTCGCGGCGCCGGTCGCCAATCCAGCGATCGCGACGGCGCGACCGCACACCTTCTTCGGGCGTAAGTTCTAGTGATGGTGGCGATCCTCTCTATCGACGAGCAGATCGCCGCCATGAAGGCGACCTGGCCGCAATTCTCGGCACGCCGGATCGACCGCTGCGCGCAGTCTGCGCGGTGGGTTGGGAGCGTAAGGCCGCAATATGCGACCTACTCCTTGGAGATCCGCTACGAACTGGGATCGTTCCCGGAAGTGCGGGTGCTCTCGCCGGAGCTGATCCGATTGCCCGGCAATTCCGAGGGGCAACTGCCCCATGTCTATCCGCCGGCCGAAGATCCGACGCTTTGCCTGTTCGATCCTCGCGAGAATGAATGGACGGCGTCCATGACCATCGCCAGCACGACGCTGCCTTGGGCGCTCGACTGGCTCGCCTGCTACGAGCTTTGGTTGATGACCGGGCGCTGGACCGGTGGTGGACGCCACGCCAGCCAGCCCCTCCACGAGGTCGGGGAGATAACGCGATGAACTATGTTCCGCCGCGGCGGTCGGATGGCACCATTCAGCAGGCGCGCCTCAAGCAGCCATGGCCGCAAGGCCGCCCTTTCCGCATCCTGTCGATCGACGGTGGCGGCATTCGCGGCGTGTTTCCTGCAGCCGTGTTGGCCGAACTCGAAAGCCGCTTTCTGGGTGGTGCGTCGATCGCCAATCACTTCGACATGATCGCCGGCACTTCGACGGGCGGCATCATCGCACTCGCCCTTGCCCATGGGATGACGGCGCGAGAGGCCGTGAATATCTATCTCGAGCGCGGTGAGCGCATCTTCCCACCGACGGCGGGGCTCGGCAAACTGTCGAGGGTGCTGCGCTGGGCGTTCAAGCCGAAGCACGACCAGGCCGCTCTCAAAGAGGAACTGCTGCGGATCTTCGGCGACAAGGTGCTCGACGACGCCATTACGCGCCTTGTGATCCCGAGCTTCGAAGGGCGACACGGCGAGCCGTTCCTCTACAAGACGCCACACCACCCCGACTATCAGAAGGACCGCCACAAGAAGTTCGCGCATGTGGCGCTCCATACGACGGCGGCCCCGTCCTATTATCCCGGTGTCGAGGACGACGGTTACGTCATGATCGATGGCGGCATCTGGGCCAACAATCCGGTCATGAACGGTCTGGTCGACGCTCTCGCCTGCTTCGACATTGCACGCGAAAACCTGCGCATCCTGACCCTGGGAACTGGCCAGTCTACGTTCACCGTCGATGATCGAGCGCGCAATGGCGGCATCAAGGATTGGGCGTTCATGCGCTCCTTCAATGCCGCCGCCCGCGCACAGTCGCACAATGCCCTCGGCCAAGCCTATCTGCTGGTCGGCAAGA
>JAGRLL010000379.1 GCA_020441855.1 Nitratireductor sp. | reverse complement strand
CGCTCCTGCATGTGATAGCGGGCATTGGGAAACAGGTCGTGATTGCCCGCATGATCATAGTGCATGTGGGTGACGATCACATCGTTGATGCTTGAGAAATCAAGGCCGAGAGTCTTCAGGCCATCCGCCACGGGACGTGTGACCGTGCGCCCGCGCCGTACCCCGGTTTCCGTCTCGAACCCGGTATCGATGACGAAGGTACGGCCGCCTCCGGAAACCACCCACACGAAGAAATCCATGTCCATCGGACCATCGTGCGGATCGCTGCCGAGAAAGTTTATGCTCGGCGGCCGGTTCTTATGTTCACCGTAGCGAACAGCGTAAACTTCGTACTCTGACATTTGTCTCTCCCTCGGTTCCAGACTACCCCAATTCCGTTCACCGGCGCAACTACGTTTGTCACCATTTATCCCTTAAAACAATTCATTTGTAGCTTGACATATAGGCGTTTCGAAATGATCATACCGATGAAGCAGAAAATAATGGACATATATGAAATCGAGGCAATGCCTCCCAAACGAGCCCGCAATGCCGGTTCGACAGCAAGACGGCCGGGGAAAACAGCAGCTTCCCGGAAACAATCTTTGCGACAGGCATTTCAGGTTTCTCAACCAAAGCGCTAGCAACGAAACGGAATATCCAACCAATGTCAGATCTGCCCAAGTCGGCAATTATCCGTGAAGAAGGACCCCGGGAGGGCTTTCAGTCGGAAAAGGAATTCGTACCGACAGAAGACAAACTTCGGCTCATCCGCTCTCTTGCGGAAACCGGACTCCCCGAGGTTCAATGCGTTTCCTTCGTCAACCCCAAATGGGTGCCGAACATGGCCGACGCCGAGGAGGTTGCCAACGCAATCGAGAGGGTTCCCGGCGTACGCTACACCGGAATCTGGCTCAACCTGAAGGGCTTTGAGCGGGCGCTTGCAACGCCGCTGGACAAGCATGGCACGCTTCAGATGAGCGCTTCGGAGACGTTCTCGATCAGGAACTCCAATCGCAACAATGCTGAAACCGTAGAGGAACAACGCAGGATCCTCGACGCCTACCTTGCCAACAATGTGCCCGTGGACCGGGCCTATGTGATGACGGCATTCGGCTGCAACTACGAAGGCGAGATCGCGCCCGAAACCGTCCGCGACCGCGTCGCAATGATTCTCGACATCGCTGCCGAGCGGGACGTGAAGCTGAACACGATGATGCTTGCCGACACCGTCGGCTGGGCTAACCCGGAAGCGATCAGTTCTGTGGTGGGTCTCATCCGCGAGCGATGGCCTGAACTTCAGCTCGGCCTGCACCTGCACGATACGCGCGGGATCGCGATGGCGAATGCGCTTCGCGGGCTTGAGATGGGCGTGCAGGTCTTCGACGCGGCATGCGCAGGCCTGGGCGGCTGCCCGTTCGCCGGACACAAGGGAGCAGCGGGCAATATCTGCACGGAAGACCTCGTGTTCCTCTGCCACGAGCTCGGCATCGAGACCGGTGTCGATCTCGATGCGCTCATCGAGTCAGCGCGGCTGGCTGAATCGATACTGGGAAGGCAGCTTCCCGGCAAGATCATGCATTCGGGCAGCCTCCGGCAGTACCGGCAAGCGGCTTAACGGGAATTGGATCATCATGAGTGAATATGACGAGGTTCTGGTCGAAAAGCGCGAAGCAGCGCTCTGGATCATCATCAACCGCGAAGCCAGGCGAAATGCCATCGACGACCGCGCCATTCTGGCAATGTCGGCTGCACTGGCAAAGGCGGAAGCAGACGACGATGTACGCGCCGTTGTCATAACGGCAGCAGGAGAGCGCGCCTTCTGTTCCGGCGCGGATCTTTCCGCCAATTCAGGCACATTCCAGTTCGACACTTCGCAAAACAGCATTCCCTATGCCCGCCTGCTGCGACAGGCGCGGGAACTTGGTTTGCCGATCATCGCGCGGATCAACGGGCACTGTGTTGCCGGCGGTATGGGCCTTCTCGCCATGGCGGACATGGCGGTCGCGGCCGATCATGCGAAATTCGGGTTGCCCGAAGTCAAGGTCGGTGTCTTCCCGATGCTGGTTACCAGCGTACTGAAAGACCTGATCCCGCCACGGCAGTTGAGCGAGCTTGCCCTTACCGGGGAGTTCATCATGGCGAAGGACGCGCTTGGCATTGGCCTGCTGAACTACGTCGTGCTGGCGGCAGAGCTCGATGAGAAGGTCACTTGGCTCGTCAACCGGCTTGTCGACAAGAGTCCTACCGGCATTCGAAGGGGCAAGTACGCAATGCAACGCGCATCGTCGATGAGCTTCGAGGAGGCACTGGCCTATCTGGAATCCCAGATTGCGATCATGGCATTGACCGAGGATGCGGCTGAAGGCCGGAAGGCGTTCATAGAGAAGCGGCCGCCGGTCTGGACCGGCCGTTGAACAACGGGGCTGCCACCGACATGGGTAAGATAGAAAGCAACAGCACAGGGGTCGCGGTAGAGAGTGTGCCCGCCAAACTGTCCTGCACCATCATGCGTGGCGGCACGAGCAAGGCGGTTTTCCTGCGCGATTCGGACCTGCCAGTCGGCGCCGATGATCGCGAGCAAGCCATTCTGGCAATCTTCGGCTCTCCCGACCGCCGGCAGGTGGATGGGTTGGGCGGGGCCGACCCGCTCACCAGCAAGCTTGCCATCATCGCGCCTGCCGGCGGATTCCCGGATGCCGACACCGATGTCATCTACACGTTCGGACAGGTTGGCATCCAGGATGCCAATGTCGACTGGCACAGCCTGTGCGGCAACATCACTTCCGCAGTCGGGCTTTATGCGGTCCAGGACAAGCTGGCCGAGATTACAGCACCGCTTACCCGGGTCTGCGTCTACAACACCAATCTGAAACGAAAACTGTGGGTCGAAGTGCCGGTTGACGGCAACGGCCCGGTGCAGGTTGGCGACTACGCCATTCCGGGTGTGCCGGGCACGGGCCCGAAGATAATGATCGATTTTCTGGCCACTGCCGGCGCTGCCACCGGAAATCTGCTGCCCACCGGAAATGCGGTTGATACGCTGGACGTTGCGGGAGTGGGCCGGATTGAAGCGACACTGCTGGATATCGGTAATGCCCATGTCTTTATTCGGGCGAGCGATGTCGGCTTGAAGGGCACGGAATCTGCTGCGGAAATCGATGCGGACGAAGCGCTGCGTTCAAGACTGGAGGCCATCCGCGCATCGGGCGCGGTGCGGATGGGCATGCTTGAAGATGCCGGCCAGTCGGTCGCGCAAACTCCCGCTACGCCAATTCTGGTAATGGTTTCCCCGCCTGCCGGCTATGCCTCGGGGACGACCGGAGAGAACGTTCAGGCAGATGACATGGATCTTGTCGCCCGCGCCATGTTCATGCAGCAAATGCACAAGACCTATCCGGGTACGAGCACGGTCTGTACGGGCGTTGCCGCCCGCGTTCCGGGAACCCTGCCCTATCGGTTCGCACGCGAAGAAACACGAGAGGCTGCATCAGTACGCATCGGACACCCGGCAGGCGTGATCGAAACCGAGACCCGGATATCGATTGAGAACGGCGCGGTAGAGGTGCGCCGTGCAACGCTGGGAAGAACAGCCCGGCGCCTGATCGACGGGCAGGTTTATCTGCCGCCGATGAAATAATCCTGCTTCCAAAACCGGGAAGCGGCGGAAGAGCAGGACGGACGGACCGTCAGGGAAATTCCATTCTTCAAACCAGGAAAGACAAAGCAGGCAAATGACACAGACGGCAGCACAAATCCTCGGGCATCACTTTTCGACGATTTCGGACGATTCCATTCCGCTCGAACAGAAACAGAATGCCAAAGCGCTGGTGATCGACTATCTCGGGGTCGCCATCGGCGGCAGCCAGACCGACAGCGCGGCCATCGCAGCCCAGTTCGTCCATTCGGCCGGCGGGACCGGGGAAGCATCCCTGATCGGGCGTACCGGACCTGCCATCCCGGCAATGAACGCTGCATTTGCCAATGCAATCGCATCGCACAGCATCGAAATGGATGATGTCGATGTGCTCGCCCTGTTCCATTTCAGTCCGCCGGTGGTCTCAGCAGCCCTCGCAGCGGCGGAAATGACCGGCGCCAGCGGTGCAGAGTTCTTGTCGGCTGTTGTTTTGGGATGCGAAATGATGGCCCGCGCCAGCGATGCCACAAACTTCTCACTGCGCAACAGGGGATTTCATACGACGCCGACCTGCGGTGTATTCGGCTCCGCCGTCGCTGCAGGCAGGCTTCTCAAGTTGAATGAGCAACAGATGGTTTCGGCGCTCGGTCTTGCCGGCGCGCAGGCATCCGGCCTCATGGAGATGTACGGCCCGTCGATGCAAAAACGGTTCAACCCCGGCCCCGCCGCGCGCAACGGAGTGACATCGGCGATGATGGCAAAACTCGGGTTCACCGG
>JAGRLL010000056.1:481-2586 GCA_020441855.1 Nitratireductor sp. | reverse complement strand
GGCTGTCGGTCGTGGATCGTATTGCTGCCGGCGAAGTGGCGGCCGGACAAGTCGCCCGCCGAACCGCCGCCCGGATATTCACCGGCGCTTCAGTGCCGCCTGGATCGGATACTGTTGTGAAGCAGGAGAGTGTCATACGCGACGGTGCCACGGTCATTTTGGACCGGCGTCCGCTTCCCGGACACAATATCCGCCGCGCAGGTGGCGACATGCGCCTCGGCGAGACTGTCCTGCGAGACGGCGTTCGGCTCGGGGCTCGCGAAATCGCTGCCTGTGCCGCCGCCGGCGCTGCCCACGTTCATCTTCGCCGCGCCCTGCGGGTCGGACTGCTCGTGACCGGCAGTGAGATCAGGCAGACCGGGGCCAGCCGCGAAGCCGCTCAGATCTGGGACGTGAATACGCCGATGCTCTGTTCTGAACTCTCGCGACCGGACGTCGATCTGGTCAAGGTCACGCAAGGCGTGGACGACCGCACCGAACTGCGCCGCCGTGTTGCTGACATGGCTGAAACCGTCGATCTGATCATCACCACCGGCGGGATCTCGGTGGGAGACGAGGATCACGTCAAGCCGGTCTTGGAGGCCCTCGGGGCAGAAATCCATTTCAGTGGCGTCGCTATCAAACCCGGCAAGCCGGTGAGTTTCGGACGGCTTGGGAAAGCGGTTTGGCTAGGCCTGCCCGGCAATCCCCTATCGGCGTTTGTAGCCTGGTATGTCTTCGGATTGCCGCTACTCGATGTCCTTTCGGGAAGACTACGCGGAACGTGCAAACGCCATCATGTCGTGACCGGAAAGCCCATTTACCGCAAACCGGGACGGTGCGAGATCCGGCCAGCGCGCATCGTGGGGTTCGATGGTCAAGGGCGTGAGGTCGTGGACTTCGACGACACGGTCAGTTCTGCTCATGTGGCGAGACTGCCCGACGCCAGTGGCCTGCTGTTCATTCCGGCCGAGGCGGAACACCTGCCTGAAGGCGCACTGATCGAGTTTCAGCCATTCCACCAGACGTAAGGACCAAATGAGATGAAACTTGCATACACGATGGCGCCGGGGCGGGGCGATACGGATCTGGTATTGCATGCGCTGGCTTGCTCGATCATCGAGCGGGGTCATCGCCCCGTAGGTACGGTTCAGATCAATACCGAGTCTGACGCCGGCCCCTGCGATATGGATGTCAAGATACTGCCAGACGGGGGCACCATTCGCATTTCCCAGACGCTCGGGCGTGCGTCCCGAGGGTGTCGGCTCGATCCCGCCGCGCTTGAAGCCGCGGTCGGACTTGTCGAGGCAGAGCTTGCCAAGGGTGCCGATTGCCTGATCGTGAACAAGTTCGGCAAGCACGAGGCCGAGGGGCGTGGTTTCAGACCGGTGATTGCGGATGCCCTTGCTAAGGATATTCCCGTCCTTGTCGGTATCAACCGTTTGAACAGGGATGCGTTTCTTGATTTTGTCGGGGGCTTTGCGACCGAACGCGTTCCGGAACTTCCGGTTCTGGAGGATTGGCTGAGTTCGGAAATCACCGGTGATGCTGCGGCAGCCTAGCGGCCGACCGACGATGCGCTCGTTGCCACGTTTTCGGGCTCAACGAGTGGCGGGCAAAATCCGCCAGATCGCGGGCCTTCAAAGTCCCATTCATAGACTGTCGAGGGACCAAAGGACTTGTGGTTCTGGCCTAAGAAGAAGGTGAATCCGTCCGGTCCGGCAATAAAGAGATGGACTCTGGCGTCTCGGCCAAAACGGCGCAGGTGAACCTGAATTCGAAGATGTTTTCGTTTCGATCGGCGCGATTGAAGATCGCCAAAACGGAAAGTGACAGGCGTTCTAGGTTCGAGGCAGTTACGATACTTCTCAGTTATCGTAACCAAGCTTGTGTCCGTGTTTGTCGGCCACCTTGGATAGATGTTTGGCATCGCCCTAAGGGCCGGGTTGTTGGCAAAGCTGAAGCCGGCGAGCGGTCTTCCCCCATCCGGGCTGCCATCCCTGATGCGCGGCGCTACCGAGAGGATTAGAAAGAACTGCGAAAACACTTGGGTGCCGCTCGCGCGCAGCGGCCGGCAAGGGAAGCTTCGCCGCTTCTGGCAGAGAAAACTGCGACCCGGCACAAAT
>JAGRLL010000056.1:0-327 GCA_020441855.1 Nitratireductor sp. | reverse complement strand
AAAGGTCGCCTGCGGCGCAGTGCTCGAAACCGCCGGCTTTGCCGTCGACCCCAAGGAAAGTACGCGCAGGGCGGTCAAATACCGCCGCGGCGACGAGATCATCATCGTCATCCATGACGGACAGGGGTGGTTCGATCCTCTGTCCGACGCCAAGGGCGACGTCTTTCGCCTCGTCGAACATCTTGACGGTCTCCCCTTTGCGGCCGCGCTCTATGTCGTTGCCGATCTGGTGGGGTTCGTGCCGTCGACCACCGTTTGGGAGAGGCAATCGCGTGAGCACGCGCCCGACCTTACCATTCCCGAACGCTGGAACGCGCGGCGCAAGCC
>JAGRLL010000378.1:3523-7633 GCA_020441855.1 Nitratireductor sp. | reverse complement strand
CGAGGTTGCGGTCGAGATTGGCGCCCTGGAAGCGCGGCGAGTGACCGCGAAAGTCCCTCGCCATGTCCTTGTCCTTCGACCAGTGCCCGCTGATCAGCCCTCGCGACAGCACGCCATAGGCGGTCATGCCGATTCCGAGTTCGCGCAGGGTCGGGAGGATCCCCTCCTCGACACCGCGCGAGATCAGCGAGTATTCGATCTGCAAATCGACGATCGGATGCACCGCCGCAGCACGTCGGATGGTTTGCGGCCCGACTTCCGAAAGCCCGATATGACGGACATAGCCGGCCTCGACCATCTCCTTGATGGCGCCGATCGTCTCCTCGATGGGTACATCTGGATCGAGCCGCGACGGCCGGTAGATGTCGACATGATCGGTGCCAAGCCGTTTCAACGTATAGGCAAGCGCAGTCTTGACCGCTGCCGGCCGTGCGTCATAGCCGAGCCAGGAATTGTCCGGACCGCGCAGCGCGCCGAACTTCACACTGATCAGCGCCTTGTCGCGCTTGCCGCCCTTCAGCGCCTCGCCGATCAGCATCTCGTTGTGGCCCATGGCGTAGAAATCGCCGGTGTCGAGCAACGTCACGCCGGCTTCCATCGCCGCATGGATGGTCGCGATGGCCTCGCCACGATCCGCCGCACCGTAGAAATCGGGCGACATGCCCATGCAGCCCAGACCGATCGCCGAAGCCTGGGGTCCGGTCTTGCCCAATTGTCTCGTTTGCATCCCTCGTCTCCATCGTTGGACTTCGCGTTGCTGGACAAGATAGGGACGGGCATTTATTTTGATAACCGATCCAATTTTGAATAGACTGTTCGATATTTCTAACAATGAAGAACGTGAGTCTCGACGCGCTTGACCTGTTCGCCGATGTCGCGAAAACGCGGAGTTTCCGGCGCACAGCCGCCACGCGCGGCGTGTCGCCGGCAACGGTGAGCCAGACCGTCAAGGATCTGGAAGCACGGCTCGGCATGCGGCTTTTGAACCGCACCACGCGCAGCGTGGCCCCGACGGAGGCCGGCAGCCGGCTACTTGAAAAACTCGCACCCGCGCTCGCAGACGCACGCATGGCCGTCGATCAGGCATCCGCCGAACCGGGCGTGCCAACCGGCACGCTGCGCATCAACGCGCCGCTGCCCGCCATCGACCTGGTGCTTGCGCCGATGGTTTCCGGCTTCCTCGCCGACCATCCGCAGGTGCGACTGGAAATCGTCTCCGAGCCGGCACTGATCGATATCGTCGCTGCGGGATTCGACGCAGGCGTGCGCTGGGACGAGGATTTGCCGCAGGACATGGTCGCGGTGCGGCTCGGCGGTGAACAGCGCTACGCCCTCGTCGCCTCGCCGGCCGTCATTGCCGAATACGGCATGCCGGCCCACCCGCGCGATCTGATGGATATGCCCTGCATCCGGCAGACCTACAACGACCGCGCCCATCCATGGGAGTTCGAACGCGATGGCGAGGTGCTTCTGCTCGACCCGCCATCGCGGCTGGTCTCCATGCCCGTTGCGCTGAAGCGCCGTGCTGCAATCGACGGTGTCGGATTCTGGGCGACTTTCGAAGGCTATGTCGCCGAAGACATCGAGGCAGGCAGGCTCGTGCGCGTGCTCGACGACTGGTTCAAGCCTTTCCCCGGCCCCTACCTCTATTTCCCCGGCCACCGTTACGTGCCGCCGCCGCTTCGGGCTTTCATAGACCACGTACGGGCGCAACCTGCTCAGACATAGCGGTTGACGACATTCTCCAGCATTTCCTGGCGGCCGGAGACGGGCTGCGGATTGATGTCGTCCCTTTCGACACGCTCGGCAATCGCATCGAGGCTTTCCGCGCCGGAGAGCATCTTTTGCGCATTGGCATCGTTCCAGCCCGCATAGCGCAACTCCAGCGGGGCTTCGAGCGCGCTGTCCTTGTATATCCTCGCCGCCGCCTTGAGGCCTCGCGCACACACATCCATGCCACCGATATGGGCCGCAAGCAGATCCTGCGGGTCGAGCGACTGGCGGCGCAATTTGGCGTCGAAATTGGTGCCGCCGGTCGTAAATCCGCCGCCCTTGAGTATCTCGTAATAGGCGAGCGCCACTTCCGGCACGTTGTTGGGAAACTGGTCGGTATCCCAGCCCGACTGGTAATCGTTGCGGTTCATGTCGATGGAACCGAAGATACCGAGCGCATTGGCCATGGCCAGTTCGTGCTCGAAGGAATGGCCGGCCAGGATCGCATGGCCCTGCTCGATATTGACCTTGACCTCGCCTTCGAGACCATGGCGCTTCAGGAAACCGTACACCGTCGCCACATCGTAATCGTACTGATGCTTGGTCGGCTCCTGCGGCTTCGGCTCGATCAGGATCGTGCCCTTGAAGCCGATCTTGTGCTTGTACTCGACCACCAGGTTGAGAAAGCGGCCAAGCTGTGCGTCCTCGCGCTTCAGGTCCGTGTTGAGCAGCGTTTCGTAACCCTCTCGCCCGCCCCACAGCACGTAATTGGCACCGCCCAGGCGATGCGTGGCGTCGATGCAGGTCTTTACCGTAGCGGCCGCGAAAGCGAACACGTCCGGATCGGGATTGGTCGCCGCCCCCGCCATGTAGCGGCGATTGCCGAACAGATTCGCCGTGCCCCACAGCAGCTTCACGCCGGTCTGTTGAATCTTTTTCTCGAAATAGTCGACGATCTCGTTGAGATTCTTGGTATTTTCGGCAAAGTTCGCGCCTTCCGGGCGTACATCCGCATCATGGAAGCAGAAAAACGGAACGCCGAGCGTCGAGAACATCTCGAAGGCGACGTCGGCCTTCAGCTTCGCAGCCTCCATCGTGTTTGCCGCAAACCAGGGCCTCTGGAAAGTGTCGCCGCCGAAGGGGTCTGTGCCGGTCCACTGGAAGGAATGCCAATAGGCCACCGCGAAACGCAGATGGTCCTCGAGCCGCTTGCCCATCACCATTTCGTCCGGGTCGTAATGGTGGAAAGCGAGCGGATTGTCGCTGTCGGGTCCCTCGAACGGGATCTTGCCGATATCGCCGAAAAAGCCGGTCGTCATGAAATGATCTCCTCGTAAGCCCCGTTTCGTCCCGCTTCGGGCATGAGTCAGTTGAGTGTGGATTGCCGAATGGCCGGATAGAGCGCGCGATAGCGCCGATAGGCGTCCTCGAAGGCCGGCATAAGCGCGGTGTCGGGCTCGATTGTCTGCGCTACCGGCGGCGGTGCGCATACATTGTGCGGGTCGGCGCCCTCCGCCGCGATCAGGCCGAGCCTCGCAGCGCCGAAGGCCGCCCCGAAATCCCCGTCGGCCGGCACGTCGATGGCAATACCGAGCGCGGTAGCGGCCGCCTTCAGCCAGTAGATCGAATGCGAACCTCCACCAACCGCGCTTGCCCTAGTCAAGGTCGTCCCCGCCGCTTTCAGCGCCTCGAGACTGTCGCGAAAGGCAAAGCTCACGCCCTCGACCACGGCGCGCGTCAGTGCCACCCTGTCGCTCTCGTGGCCAAGGCCGGCAAACGCGCCGCGGATCGCGGCATCGTTGTGCGGCGTGCGCTCTCCAGAAAGATAGGGAAGAAAGGTGATACCGCCCGGCGCATGCAGGCCGTCGCCCAGTTCGCGCGCCAGTTCGGCGGGTTCGGCGCCGGTGACGCGCGACAGCCAGTTCAGCGAATCCGTCGCCGAAAGGATGACACCCATCTGGTGCCAGGCGCCCGGCAGCGCGTGGCAGAAGGCGTGTACCGCGCTTTGCGGATTGGGCAGATAGGAGCCATTGGCGGCGAACAGCACGCCAGAAGTACCGATGGATAAAAAGGCCGAGCCGGGCTGGACGGTGCCCATGCCGACGGCGGAGGCGGCATTGTCGCCCGCTCCACCGGCAATGGCCACTTCACCGTCCATGCCCCACTGCTCGGCAAGTTCTTGTCGCAACCTGCCGGATACTTCCGTACCTTCGACAAGGCGCGGCATCTGTTCCGGCGTCATACCGCTTTTTTCAAGCAATGTCGAAGACCAGTTCCTGGCCGCGACATCGAGCCAGGCCGTTCCCGCCGAATCCGACATTTCCGAAACATGTTCGCCGGTCAGCCAGAGCCGCAGATAATCCTTCGGCAGCAGCACCTTCGCAACCCGGGCGAACA
>JAGRLL010000378.1:0-3448 GCA_020441855.1 Nitratireductor sp. | reverse complement strand
CCCGAGATCGCGCGGAAATCGGGGTCGGCATCGAGTTCGGCTGCTTCGGCGAAGCTGCGAACGTCGTTCCACAATATGCAGGGCCCCAACACCTGGTCGCCGGCATCGAGCAACGTGGCGCCATGCATCTGGCCGGAAAGGCCGATACCCCTGACCGCCGACAGGTCGCGCGGATGGGTCGCGGCGATCGCCGCGATGGCCTTCTCGGTGGCCGCGATCCAGTGCGCGGGGTCCTGTTCCGACCAGCCGGAATGCGGCCGCGACACGTCGAGCGCGCCCCTGCCCTCCGCAACCACGGCCTGTTGCCCATCGATCAGCAGCGCCTTGACGCCCGACGTTCCCAGATCAAGGCCGAGATACATGAATGCTCAGCCTTTCACCGCGCCGGGTCCGGGTATCGCATTGGGCGGGCACTTGCCCGCGATGATCATGCCCAGCATGTCGTCTTCCGACACCTCGTCGACCTTCACGGTGCCCACGACCTGACCGTTCTTCATCACGTTGGCCCGGTCGCAAAGCAGCTTGACCTGATGGATGTCGTGATCGATCAGCAGGATGCCGATGCCTTCGGACTTCAATTGCTGGATCAGTTCGGCAACCATGCGGGTTTCCTGCACGCCGAGCGCTGCCGTCGGCTCGTCCATGATCAGGATCTTCGCGTTGAAATAGACCGCGCGCGCAATGGCGACCGATTGGCGTTGCCCGCCCGACAGGCCCGTGACCGGCGTATGGAAGCGCCGGAAATTCGGATTGAGCCTGCCCATGATCTTGCGGGTCTCTGCTTCCATCGCCGCATCGTCGACAAGACCGACCGGCGTCACCAGTTCGCGGCCGAGGAACAGGTTGGAAGACGCGTCCAGATTGTCGGCGAGCGCGAGATATTGGTAGATCGTCTCGATCTGGTAATTGCGGGCATCCCGCGGATTGTTGATCGTCGCCTTCTCGCCGTTGATCCAGATTTCGCCGCCGTCGCGAGGCAGCGCCCCCGACAGCATCTTCATCAGCACCGACTTTCCGGCGCCGTTGTGCCCGAGCACGCCAACCACCTCGCCGGGATAAAGATCGATCGTGACATGGTCGACGGCCTTGATGCCGCCGAACGATTTGACCATTTCGCGCATTTCAACAAGCGGAGCACTCATGTCTTGTCCCCCGTGCGGCGGCGATAGACGATGTCGATGAAGACGGCGAGCACCAGAACGATGCCGACGACGATGTTCTGGTATGGCGCGTCGACGCCCACCATGGCCATGCCCGATTGCAGGCTTTGCATGATCAGCGCGCCGAGAATGGCGCCGTAGATCGTACCGAGCCCGCCCGAAAGGGCAGTACCGCCGATGACCGCCGCAGCGATGACCCGCAACTCGTCCAGCGTGCCGATATCGTTGGAATGGAAGGTCTGGCGCGAGGATGCCACGACCGCGGAGATCGCGCACAACACGCCCATGATGGCGAACACCTTGACCATCAACAGCCGCGTGTTGATGCCCGCCAGTTCGGCCGCTTCGGGATTGCCGCCGGCCGCGAAGATGTAACGGCCAAGCCGGGTGCGCCGCGCCACCAGCGTCATGATGATGGCGATCAGGATCAGGATGAGCACCGAGATCGGAATGCCGTATCCGGCGCTTATGCCTTCCGGCATGACCTCGCCGCGCGCTTCGTAGATCCGCTTGAGGCGCGCCACGGGAATTTCATAAGCATTGAGGATTGCCACGAAGCCGAGGATGGCGCCTGTGAAAATCGCACCGAGCACCAGTTCGGCCCACAACGGCTTGACCGGAAATTCGTGCGCAAGCCTGTTGCGGCGCGAACGGTAGAGCCCATAGAGCGAACCAGCGATGGCGACAGCGCCGAAGACCCAGCTCCAGGTTTCGCCCAGCGTGCCGTTGATGCCGCCGAACAACTGGAAGGTCTCGTCGAGCGGCCCGATCGTCTGACCGTGTGTCAGGTGCCAGGCAACGTTTCGCCAGACGAGATAACCGCCCAGCGTGACGATAAAGGCCGGGATGGTCAGATAGCCGATCAGCCATCCGTGCAGCGCGCCGATTACCAGGCCGGAAACGATGCCGACAAGGATCGCGATCGGCATGATCGCCGGGCTGCCGAGGTCGAGACCGAGCAGATCCGGCAGGAAGTGCGTCTGCGTCATCGCCATGATCGCCGAGCAGGTCGCCAGGAGCGAGCCGACCGACAGGTCGATGTTTCGGGTAACGATGACGAACACCATGCCCGTCGCCATGATGGCGACCGATGCTGTCTGGATCGTCAGGTTGAAAAGGTTTCGCGGCGTCATGAAACGCCCGTCCGTCAGGAAGTTGAAGATCAGGCAGATGACGATGAACGCGCCGATCATGCCGAGCAGACGGGTGTCGATTTCGAGCGCTGCGAAAAAGTTGCGCGGCTTGGCCGGCGCGGTCGCTGTGGGGGACGTTTCGCTCATGGCCGGATTCCGGAGATAATTAGGTCAAACGCCCCCACCCCGAAGGATGGGGGCGTCAGTCATGCCTGCATCACGGGCAAAAGGCTCAGTTGCACGGGGCCGGACCGTTCTCGACACCCTGGCAAAGCTCTTCCTTCGTGATCCACCCGGCATCGACCACGACACCGAGATTGTCCTTCGTGACCGGAACCGGGGCGAGGAAGACCGCGTCGACTTCCTTGCCGCCCGGCGTGGTGAACTTCACCGCGCCCTCGACGTCGGCCATCGCGGTGCCATCGGCCAGCGCAACGGCGATCGCCGCGCCACGCTTGCCGAGTTCGCGTGCGTCCTTCCACACGCTGACGGTCTGCGTGCCCTTGGCAACGCGGTTCAGCGCGGCATGGTCGCCGTCCTGGCCCGAAACCGGAATGCCTTCCATGCCCTGCGCGGTCAGCGCCGCGACAACGCCGCCGGCGGTGCCGTCATTGGAGGCGACCACGGCGTCGACCTTGTTGTCGTTGGCGGTAAGGATCTGCTCCATGTTGCGCTGGGCATTGGCCGGCAGCCAGCCATCGGTATAAGCCTCGCCGACGATCTTGACGTCGCCCTTGTCGATTGCTTCCTGCAGGATTTCCTGCTGGCCGCCACGCAGGAAGTCCGCGTTCGGGTCGGTGGGCGAACCCTTGATCATGACGTAATTGCCCTTCGGCTGGGCGGCGAAGACGGCGCGGGCCTGCATGCGGCCGACCTCGACGTTGTCGAAGGTGATGTAGAACGCGCGCGGGTCCTCGATCAGGCGGTCATAGGCGACGACGGGAATGCCCTCGTCGGCGGCGGCCTGAACGGCAGGCAGGATCGCCTGCGTATCCTGCGAGACCAGCAGCAATGCGTTCGCGCCCTGCGCGAGCAGGCTTTCCACGTCGGACAGCTGCTTCGCGGACGACGACTGCGCGTCAGCCGAGATGTAGGTGTCGCCATTGGCCTCGATAACGGACTTGATCGCGGCTTCGTCGGTCTTCCAGCGCTCTT
>JAGRLL010000377.1 GCA_020441855.1 Nitratireductor sp. | reverse complement strand
TATTCGCGCTTCTTCGCCCGCGCCATGAAGGTCGCCGGCCATCTCAACGAGGTCGAGGAACCCTTCGACGGCCTGTTCACTCAGGGCATGGTGGTGCACGAGACCTATCGCCGGGGCAATGGCGCGCAGGCCACATGGGTAACTCCGGCCGAAGTCAGAATCGAGGAGACGGACGGCAAACGCCGCGCCTTCCTGATCGAATCCGGCGAGGAACTGACCATCGGCTCCATCGAGAAGATGTCGAAATCCCGCAAGAATGTCGTCGATCCCGACGATATCATCTCGAGCTATGGCGCCGACACCGCGCGCTGGTTCATGCTGTCCGACTCGCCGCCCGATCGCGACGTCATCTGGACGGAATCGGGCGTCGAGGGCGCCCATCGCTTCGTTCAGCGCCTGTGGCGTATCGTCTCGGAGATCGCGGCGGCGACCAGGCCCGGCGAACCCGTGCAACCGGGCGAATCCGCACTTGCGCTCGCCAAGGCGACCCACAAGACCATCAAGGCGGTGGAGGAAGACATAGCCCATCTGCGGTTCAACCGCTGCGTGGCGCATATCTACACGCTGACCAATGAATTGCACGCGGCGTGGAATAGCGCCGAACCGGACAAGCTATCCTCGGATCTGCGGGCCGGCGCGCGCGAAACCGCAACGACGCTCGCCCAGCTTATCGCACCGATGATGCCGCATCTGGCCGAGGAATGCTGGGTTGCGCTTGGCCGGGATGGCCTGATCGCAGAACAGGCGTGGCCGGAATTCGATCCCGGTCTCGTCGCCGAATCGCAGATCGTTCTGCCTGTCCAGATCAATGGCAAGAAACGTGGCGATGTCACAATTGCGGCCGATGCCGGCAAGGAAGACATTGAGGCTGCAACGCTGGCGCTTGATGTGGTACAAAAGGCCCTGGCCGGTGCCGCACCGCGCAAGGTCATCGTCGTGCCGGGCAGAATCGTCAACATTGTGGTCTAGGGAAACTCCTTATCCGATGCCGTCAGCAAGCCAAGTCCTTCGGGTCGTTTTCCTCTTGACCGCCATTTCGGCATTGTCGGCCTGTGTGTACCAGCCGCTCTACGGGTCCAATTCCTATGCGCCGGAAGCATCGCAAACCCTTTCCCGGATTCGGGTAGCCGATGTCGATACGCGTGTCGGCCAGCAGGTCCGCAACCGGCTCATCTTCCTGCTGCAGGGCGGGCGTGGTGCAATGGATACGACCTACGAACTTCGCCTTCGGGTCAACGACAACGCCAAATTGCAAGCCGCCGCACAGGACGTGAGCGCCAATACCGCGGGCGTGGTGTTCGTCATTGTCAGCTACGATTTGGTCGATCTTTCCAGCCACACCCGCATCGCAAGCGGTTCGCGCAGGGCCTCGGCCTCATACGACCGCACCGGCCAGAGCTTCGCCAACGAACGCGCATTGCGCGACGCCCAGAATCGTGCCGCCGCGGAAGTTGCCGAACATCTGCGCCTCGCGCTCGCTGCCGATCTCGCCAATCTCAACAGATGACGGAGATCAAGTCGCACCAGGCCGATGCCTTCGTCGAGCGACCCGATCCAAAATATCGCACCTTCCTGTTCTTCGGGCCTGATTCCGGCCTGGTGAGCGAACGCGCCGACATTTTGTGCGGCAAACTCGGTGTCGACCTGTCCGACCCTTTTGCATTGACCCGGCTCGATGCCGATACCGCCGCCGAAACCGGGCGGCTTGCCGACGAGGCAGGCACGATCGGCATGTTCGGGGGTGCACGGCTCGTACGCGTCAGTGGCAGCACGCGGCGCAATTTGGCGGGATCGGTCAAACCCGTACTCGACGTCCCGCCGCAAGATTGCTGGATCGTGATCGAAGCCGGAGATCTGAAGAAGGACGCCGCGCTTCGGCGCATGGTGACACGCGCCGCAAGCGGTGCGGCCATTGCCTGCTACCCGGACAACGAAGCAGCATTAAGCCGACTAATAGATTTGGAACTCGCCAACGCCAATTTGACCATTGAGGCGGAGGCCAAGCAATTGTTGCGGTCCCGAATCGGCGCCGACCGGCGCGCATCGCGAAATGAAATCGCAAAGCTCGCCCTTTATTGTCATGGCCGGCAGGTCGTTCGCGCCGAGGACGTCCAGAAACTGATCGGCGACACTTCGCTTGCAGCCGTCGATGATGCGGTTGATGCGGCAATATCCGGCAACATGCCCGCCCTGGAACACCTGTTGGGCAAGCTGTTCGTGTCTGGCGCTTCCCCTGACATGGTCATTCTGGCGACGCTGCGGCACTTCCAGACCATGCAACGGGTGCGGCATTACATGGAAAGCAATCGCAAGTCCGCGGATGCCGCGCTTGCGGAACTTCGACTCCAGCTCTTTTTCTCGAGAAAAGCGGCTTTCGTGACCGCGCTTGGTCTTTGGCAGGGCGATTCGATCGTTCGCGCCCTGGCCCGCCTCGACAAGGCGGCCTTCGAAACGCGCGCCAATCCCGGACTGGGCCGGTCGCTCGCGGGCACGGCGCTGATCGCAATCGCAGTCGAAGCCGCGCGGTCGAAACGCCGCCGCGCAGCCTGATCCCCCTGAAAAAACTGAAGTTCGTCAGAATCCGTTTTCAAGCCGGCGGCACACTTCGTCGAGCTGCTCTACCGTGCGGAAGCGAATCTTGAGTTCGCCCGAACCGTTGTCCTTGGCACTGATGTCGATCTTCAGGCCAAGCAAATCGCTGATACGCCTTTCAAGCGCCAGCGTATCCGCGTCTTTTTTTGCGGTTTCCTTCCTGACGGCCTTGCCCTCGTCCGATCCGGCCTGTGTCAGCGCTTCGACCTGACGCACCGACAAGCCGTCCCGAACGATTTTTTCGGCCAGCGCGGAAGGATCTCCCACCGTGATCAGCGCTCGCGCATGACCCGCGGACAATTGTCCGTCGGCGACCATGCCCTTCACCTTTTCCGGCAGTTTCATCAGCCGCAGCGTATTGGCGACATGGCTGCGGCTCTTGCCGATCACCTGTCCCAGATCGGCCTGGCTGTAATCGTACTCGTCGATGAGTTGCTGATAGCCTTGCGCTTCCTCGATGGCGTTGAGGTCCGCGCGCTGCACGTTTTCGATAATGGCGAGTTCGAGCGCCTGCTTGTCTTCCACTTCGCGGATCAGCACCGGCACTTCATGCAAGCCGGCCTTCTGCGCCGCGCGCCAGCGCCGTTCGCCAGCGATGATCTCGAAACGCGCGCCGCCCAGATCGCCGCCATCGCAAACCGGACGCACCAGGATAGGCTGGACAATTCCGTGCTCGCTGATCGAGCGGGACAGGTCCTGAAGATCTTCCTCGTTGAAGAACCGGCGCGGATTGTTCGGATTCGCCCTGATATGCTCGATCGGCACCTTGCGGTCGGCCCGCGCCTCGTTTCCCGCGCGCACGGCGGCCGTCGGCGTGTCGAGATCGCCGATCAGCGCGGCAAGTCCCCGGCCCAGTCTTTTTCTTGAATTGTCGTCAGCCATTGTCATGGCGCTCCGCTATTCCTTCCCGTCCGCATGCCCGGTCCGATTGCTTGCCGCTTTCCTCGATTCGTTACGTTTGTGAATCGGTCAGGCGGCCGCAAGCTTCCTTTCGCGCTTGATCACCTCCGAGGCAAGCCGCAGATAGGCCTGACTTCCTGCGCATTTCAGGTCGTACAGGATAGCCGGCTTGCCGTAGGACGGCGCTTCGGAAATGCGGACATTGCGGGGGATGATCGTTTCGTAGACCTTGTCGCCCATGAAGCTGCGCACATCCTCGACCACCTGGGAGGCCAGATTGTTGCGGCTGTCATACATGGTCAGCACGATGCCGTGCAATTCGAGTTCGGGGTTGATCGTGCCACGCACTTCCTCGAAGGTCTGCAGCAACTGACTCAGACCTTCCAGCGCGAAGAACTCGCACTGCAGCGGCACCAGCAGGGAATGCGCCGCCGCCATTGCATTGAGCGTCAGAAGATTGAGCGAAGGCGGGCAGTCGATCAGGATGTAGTCGAAGCGCATGGGCGAGGGGATGTAGGCTTCGATCGCCTTGCGGATCTTGAAGGCACGGTCGGGCTGTGCCGCAATTTCCATCTCGGCGCCGAGAAGGTCGAGCGTCGACGGCGCAACATAAAGACGCGGCACCGATGTCGGCATGACCGCATCCTTCAGCCTCGCCCCGCCCGTGAGCAGATCGTAGGTCGAAACGGCGCGCCGGTTCTTGTCGATGCCAAGTCCGGTGGACGCATTGCCCTGCGGATCGAGATCGATGATCAGCACGGTACGGTCGATTGCCGCCAGCGCCGTCGCCAGGTTGATCGTTGTCGTTGTCTTGCCGACGCCGCCCTTCTGGTTGGCAACGGTGATTACTCTCGATGTCGTATTGCTGGCCATGGCCGCGATGGTCCGTTCGAATTCCCCGGCGGCCCGCCAAGGGCTCAGGATTCCTCGCGATTCCTGGCCTTGTCGCGCACGGGATTGCGCAATTCAAGAAGCACGGATCCTGCTTCGATCCTGCTCTCGTGTATTACCAGATCGAACTGCCACAAACCACGGCAATCTTCGACTTCCCGGGCAAAATCCCGCCCCTTGTGGAACAAGCCCACCGCACCCGCGGCAAGCAGAGGCTCGGCCAGTTCCAGCAATCGAGACAAGGGTGCCAGCGCCCTTGCCGTCACCATGTCCGGCAGCAGCGACGCTGCAGCATATCGTTTCGCTGCCGACTCGATTCTTTCATTCTCGACGAGCGCGTGAGCGCCGGTTTCGCGCGTCACAGCCCGCAGAAAGGCACATTTCTTGTGATTGCTTTCCACGAGTACGTGCCGGCGCTCCGGCCTGTCGCGATTGGCGATCGCGATCGCCAGACCGGGAAATCCCGCGCCGCTGCCCAGGTCCATCCAGCTTTTCGCTTCCGAAAACAGTGCCAGCGCCTGAAGACTGTCGCAGACATGACGCGACCAGAAGTCGTCCAGCGTTCCGGGTGCGACGAGGTTCGTCTTGGCCTGCCAGCTTTCCAGCAAGGCCCGATAGGTCTCAAATGCTGAAAATGTTTCACGTGAAACGGGGTAAATCCGCTCGATGAGCGGTATCACAATTTCCAGCTGATGCCTGTTTCCCCTGCCGCTCATACTGCTCGGGCCTGTCGGCGTACATGGGCCAGAAGCAGGGTCAACGCGGCCGGTGTCATGCCTTCGATCCTTCCGGCGTGTCCAATGCTCACAGGCCTTATCGTCTCGAGCTTCTGCGCGAGCTCGTTGGAGAGACCCGAAAGACCGCGATATTCCATATTCGCCGGGATCGCCAATTGCTCGTCACGGCGAACCGCCGCGATATCGTTCTCCTGCCTATGCAGATAGACGGAGTAGGAGGCCTCGATTTTGATCTGCTCGGCAATCGTGGGATCGATGGCACTGAGTTCCGGCCAGACTTTTCCAAGCGTCGCCAGTTCGACATCAGGATAGGCAAGCAAATCCCATGCGGATCGACGAACGCCATCGCGATTGAGATTGAGACCGTGCTGCCCGGCCTGGTCCGGCGTCAGCGAACGCTCCATCAGCATCGCCCTGGCGTGCTCGATTTTTGCCAGCTTTTCCCCAAAAGCCTTGCGCCGTTCACGGCCAACACATCCGATTTCGTCGCCAAAGGGTGTCAGGCGCTGGTCGGC
>JAGRLL010000376.1 GCA_020441855.1 Nitratireductor sp. | reverse complement strand
ATGACGAGATCGGAACGGTCGTATCCGATGACGACATGGCCTGCCAGATCAGCAGGCCCCTCCGGCACCGACCCCGCCCGCAAAAGATAGTCGCGATGGGCGTAGGTCGAGATCTCGATCTCGCCCATCTTCCGCGCGACGAGGTCGAGCTGCGCGGGGCGCGTCATCCTGACCGCAATGTCGGCATCGCGGCGCAACAGGTTCTCGATGTCGTTCGACGGCACTAGTTCGACCTCCAGTCCCGGCATTTCGGCCAGAAGATCGGCAATGATCTGCGGCATGACATAGGTCGCCACCACGTCGGATGCGGTGATCCGTACCGTGCCTGTCACATCCTTGGCGCGGCCGGCCGCGGCAAGCGCCACCGCGCCCGTCGAGGCTGCAACGGCGCGGGCATGTTCGGCAATCGCGATTGCGGCCTGGGTCGGCTTCAGCCCGTCGCGCCCGCGCTCGAACAAGGTGACACCGAGCGCCTCCTCAAGTTCACCGACATGGCGACCCAGCGTCGGCTGGCTGACATGGAGCTTGCGCGCGGCGGCCGACAACGAGCCGGCATCGAGTACGCCCAGAAAGCTCTTCAGCAGATTCCAGTCGAACTGTTCCATGACAGGCCCTTCGCGCCACAGCCTTACTATTCATATTTGAATGGAAGATATGCTTTTTCGGGCATTTGTGCAGCAAATTCTTATCCCTAGATTTCAGGCACGCCGCGCCGCAAGGCGTCGTCAACCCGAACACAGGAACATTCGCCATGAATTCCAAGGCAGGCACCATGAATTCGAAGACAGGAAGCATCGCAGTCCTCGGCGCCAATGGCAGGCTGGGTCGAGAGGCCGTCCATGCATTTCACGAAGCCGGCTGGCGCGTGCGCGCGGTGTCGCGCACGGGAAACGGCGATTTCCCGCAGGGCGTGGAGCAATTCGCCGCCGATGCAGGAGACGAAGCGCAGGTGATCGCGGCGACGCGCGGCGTCGATTTCATCTTCAATGCCCTCAACCCGCTCTACCCGGCCTGGCAGCGCGAGGTGATGGTCATGGCGAGGAACGTGATCGCGGCGGCGCACGCCAACGATGCGGTCCACCTCTTCCCCGGCAATGTCTACAATTACGGCACCGCGCTGCCGCAGGAACTGACCGATGAAACCCCGGAACGGCCCGACCACAAGAAAGCGCGCATCCGGGCAGAGGCGGAACGCTTTTTCGCCGAAGCCGCCGAAACCCTCGGCGTGCAGACGATCGTCATCCGGGCGGGCGATTATTACGGCGGCGATGGCCGCGGTTCATGGTTCGACCTGATCATCGCGCCGGCGCTGAAGCGCGGCAAGGTCACCTATCCCGGTCCGCGCGACGTCGTCCATTCGTGGGCCTACCTGCCCGATTTCGCCCGCTCTTTCGTCGCGATCGCGCAAAACGCCCGGGGATTGTCGCGCTTCGAGCGCTTCAACTTCGGTGGGCACAACGTCACCGGCAACGAATTGGTGGCCGCGCTGGAAACGGCAACCGGCCGCAAGCTCAAGGTGTCGGGGTTTCCATGGCCGCTCCTGCGGATCGGCGGCATTTTCCATCCGATGTGGCGCGAGGTTGGCGAGATGGCCTATCTTTGGCAGAGGCCGCATCGCATGAACGGCGAAAGGCTGGAGACGGTAACCGGCCCGCTGAGACACACGCCGCTGGTTCAGGCGCTGCGCCAGTCCCTCCGGCAACTCGACCTGCCGGTCGCCGAGGAACCGCGCCATTCTCATGCCATGCCGTCCATGGCGTCGTGATTTGCCATCAAACTCGGCGGATTCGACTTCCGGAACGGCAAAACCGGCCGATCTAGAAGAAGCTTCCTTCGCCTTTCACCCCATGGATTATGCGCTTTTCGAGTATCTTGTAGCGCAGCGCCAGATCGAGGGCAGCCTTGGTAGGCCATGGCGCTGGAGAACTCCAAACTTCCCTGATGGCTGCCCGACGAATGGCGTGTCCGGGATACTCCGGACCGTCGTTCCACGCGAGACTGAGACTGCCTGGCCTCACGATCTTGTCCATGAGAACTTCATCGACACGGATGAATTCCCCAAGCAAGGCCATGTGCAGAATCCAGCTGTGATCCGCGGATAACTCATCCATCAGATTCCGTTTCAGACCACCGACACGCCTGGCGGCATCCGTTCTGAATACGCCGTGAAGGGGCAACCACCAGTCCGAGCGAAGCAACGCAATCTTCGCAGCGCGTCCAAGTGCCGTCCTGGGGGCGCTCAGCGCCTTGCCATGCCTCACCTCCGCAGGCCTGCCGGGGCGAACCCAGTTGAGCGCCGCATAGGCGACAACCGACTTTGGTGAGCAGATGAGCGGTGTAACGAGTTTTGTTACGAAATCTGGCGCAATGACATCATCATGGTAGGCAAAAAACGCGAATTCGCTGTTGGCGCGCTCCATGAGATCATTGGAATTGTCGAGCCAGCCCAAATTCCTTTTTCGCTCGATGAGGCGCACATTCCCTTGCTCCCCCGCAAACGCCCGCAGAATATCTACCGTGTTGTCGTTGGAACAATCATCGGCAAGCAGGATTTCCAGATTGGGCCAAGTCTGCGCCGCGAGCCCGCTCAGCGCATTCTTGATGAATTCCTGGCTGTTATAGCAGGGGACGAGCGCCGTTACTCTTGGATAGTCCTCAGAAATTTCAACCTCCCCGACGAAAACGTCGACACAAAGCCGAACCCTTGTGCGGAAGGAGCGAGAATGCCCTGATTACGCACTGTTTATTCAATCAGTTTTCGAAATTTCGTACTGTGGCAATCAATGCTTGCCAATATTCAGCGCAATGCCTTCCCCAGCAAACCCAAGATAAATGATGACAAAGCACTGTTGAAACGAGTGCAAAGCCCGCACGCCGTCACGGCGGCAGATGTCATCGTGGAACTCAACCACACCATGCCGCACCGGCCGGCCAGAGATCAGGGCAAGGCCAGTTATCCCGGTTCGCGCGAGGTTGGCAAGATGGCTTGCCTGCGGCAGGGGCCGCATCGCATGAATGGAGAAAGACCGGAGACGGTGACCGGCGCGCCCAGGCAATGAGGCGCGCGGCCGAACTACAGCGCCGTCGAATCGAGCGCCAGTTCCTCCACGCCGTCACGATGGTAGATGTCGTCGCGGAACTCGACTACGCCCTGCTGCACCGACCAGGCGGTGACATAGGTGAAATAGACGGGTACCGGATTGCCCACCGCGACCGGCATATTCGCGCCGGTCGCCACGGTCTGCTCGATCTGCTGGCGGCTCCAGCCGGGCGTGTCCTTCAATATCCAGGTGACGAGGTCGCGCACGTTCTGCACGCGCACGCAGCCCGAGGAATGGAAACGCTCGATCTGGCCGAAAAGACCCTGCTGGGGCGTGTCGTGCATATAGACGGCATGCGGATTGTGGAAGTTGATCTTGACCGAGGCCATCGCGTTGATCTTGCCCGGGTCCTGGCGGAACATGTACTCGGCCGCGTCGTCGGTCGACCAGTCGATGGCCTGCGGCGCGATCTCGTCGCCATTGGGGGCGAAGATGTGGATGTTGTTCTTGGCAAGGTATTCCGGGTCCTTGCGCATGACCGGAATGATGTCCTTCTGGATGATCGATTTCGGCGCCGTCCAGTAGGGATTGAAGATGATCTCGTGGATATTGGAATTGAGCACCGGCGTCTGGCGATCGATTTTGCCCACGACAGCGGTATGGCGCTGGACGACCTGACCAAGCTCGACCGCCTCGATCTGGGCGGCGGGAATATTGACCATCACGTAGCGGTCGCCGAGATAGCCGGACATGGCGCGCAGCCGCACCAGATTGGTCTCGAGCTGGCCGAGGCGGACAGAGGCAGGAACGTTCATCGCCGCATAGGTATACCTGCCGAGCACACCGTCGGCGGGAAGACCGTGGCGAAGCTGGAAACGGCGAACCGCGGCATCGACCCAACTGTCCAGCGTCTGCGATTCCCCGCTCGCGCGCGGCAGATCGCCGGAAATCATCAGGCGTTTGCGCAGGACGGGCACGTTGGGCGAGTTCGATCCCAGTTGCAGCTTCTCGTTTGCCGGCACCACCGGCCAGCCGCCGTTGGCAACGATCCGGCGATAATCGTCCATCGCCAGTTCGATCAATTGCGGTGTGCGGCTCGACAGAATGGGAAGGCTCGACGTGCCGGGCCGGTTGTCGCCACGGCCGGCATCGAACTGGTCGGACCACTGACCGCGCTGCGGATTTTGCAACAGCGATTCGATCGGATCCTGAGCGAAAGCCCGACCACCGAACGCGCCTGCGACCGCCGTTCCGGCCATCGCGCGCAGGAAAGTCCGGCGTCCCATCGTTTTTATCGGTTTCATTGCGCTCCGTTTCAGTTGCAGACCGGACCACTCCGGGATCGCCACACGTTACGCCACCCGCCACGGCGGCCGGATGCCGACTCGCACTGTCCTGAAAACATGGTTAACAGCGTATTAAGGGCAACGCCAAATCAACCGTTCGTCAGTGCCGCATCGATCCCGGCGGGCGCATCGCAAGCTTCCGGCACAACCGGGATTCTTCTCATCGTTGTGAAACATCAAATATGGGCGAGTTTCGGGCAGGACAAGCCGACAACGCCAATCGGGTCCCCTGCCACGAAAATGTTACGGCGTTTGTTGCAGAAGGGTCGCAAACAAACGGGGCCGCAAACGAAAAGGGCCCGCACAAGGCGGGCCCATTCGATTCAAGCGGCGCGAGCTTCTAGAGCCGGTAAAGGATCTGGTCGGTCCAGAAACGGTCGAGACGCTGCAACGAGCGGTTCATGCGGGCGAATTCGTCGGCATTGATGCCGCCGACCTGCTCGATCGAACCGATATGGCGCTGATACAGCTTCTCGACGATTTCCGCGATCGCCTGGCCTTCATCCGTCAGGCTGACGCGCACCGAACGACGGTCGACGCGCGAGCGCTGATGATGGATCAGGCCCTGCTCGACCAGCTTCTTGAGATTGTAGGAAACGTTGGAACCAAGATAGTAGCCACGCGTGCGCAGCTCGCCGGCGGTCAGCTCCGAATTGCCGATGTTGTAGAGCAGCAGCGCCTGCACGGCGTTGATGTCGTTGCGGCCCTGACGGTCGAACTCGTCCTTGATCACGTCGAGCAGGCGGCGGTGCAGCCTTTCGACGAGCGTCAGGGTCTCGAGATACTGGGTCTTGATGTCGCCGGTCGGCTGGGGCTCGATAGCCTTGCCCACCAATTCGAATTGGTTCTGCATTCTAGTTGCCTCTCTGTCCCGGCGGGATTGTTTTCTCCCGCTCTGTGAAGGCAACCTACACCTTTCAAATAAAATTCGACTTAAAGGGAACGCTTAATCGTGCGTTATCGGAATAGGTAAACTCTTTACGACCGTTCCACCCCGGCAAGGCCATTTCATTTCTGCCGGGCGCGGCGGGCGAACAAACGGGCCGCCAGTTCGAGCCCCAGAAACGCGAACAGCGTGGTGAGGTGGAAACCGACGATCATGTCGGCGCGGCCAAAGAGTTGCGCGAACCAGGTGTGCATCGCCACTTGCTGCACGACGGCGAGAAACCAGACGACCATCCCCCATGAAAACCTTCCCCACAGGCCGAGCGCGGCGACGGGCAAGAGGACCGACAGCGACGCGCTGGCGATCCGCCAGTGCTCCGACATCGTGTCGAACCGGAAATCCGTGCCGGTGTAATAGCCCGTAACGCGCATCCAGTAGCGGATGGCGAGAAAGAGCAATACCAGCGAAACGAATCGCACGAGGACGCTCTCCATGCGCCCGAGCACCACGGCCAGTCCCTGTTCTCGCGCGGATTCGCCAGTCAATGCCGTTGTCCCGTGTTGCATCGCCTCATTCCGCGAGAGCTATTTCAATGCGCGCGGCATATCAAGCGGTTGATGGGCACGCCGTCGCATGCTGGGAGCCGGAGTTGCAATCGCATGCCTTTCATGCGTTTTCTCTCCCTCGCAAAGACCGAAGGAGGCAGGCTTGGCGAATGTTGACGAAATAACGGGCCGCAGGCGCATGCGCCGCAACCGCCGCTTCGACTGGTCGCGCCGGCTGGTGCGCGAAACGACGGTGACGGCGGACGATCTCATCTGGCCGATCTTCATCATCGAGGGCGAGAACACGAGAGAGCCTGTCGGCGCGATGCCGGGCATCGAACGCCTTTCGACCGACCTGGCGGTGGCGGCGGCAAAGCGCGCGGTGGAACTGGGCATACCGGCGATCGCCACCTTCCCCAATATCCCGCTCGAACAGCGCGACGAGACGGGATCGGAAATTCTCAATCCCGACAATCTGATCAATCGCGTGACCCGCGCCATCAAGGCGGAAGTGCCGGAAATCGGCATCATCACCGANNGTGGCGCTGGACCCGTTCACCAGCCACGGCCATGACGGCATCTTGCGCGGCGACATTATCGTCAACGACGAGACGGTCGAGCAATTGGCGAAAGCCGCCGTCATGCAGGCGCAGGCAGGCGCCGACATCATCGCGCCTTCCGACATGATGGACGGGCGCATCGGCGCGATCCGCATCGCACTCGACGAAGCAGGCTTCAACGATGTCGCGATCATGTCCTACTCGACCAAATACGCGTCGGCCTTCTACGGCCCCTATCGCGAGGCGGTGGGCACGGACGGGCTGCTCAAGGGCGACAAGAAGACCTATTACATCGATCCGGCCAACACGGACGAAGCGCTGCGCGAGACCGAACTCGACATCGAGGAAGGCGCGGACATGCTCATGGTCAAGCCGGGCATGCCCTATCTCGACATCATCCGCCGGGTGAAGGACGCCTTCGCCATGCCGACCTACGCCTATCAGGTCTCGGGCGAATACTCGATGATCATGGCTGGCGTGGAAAAGGGCTTTTTCGACGAGAAGCGCGTCGTCATGGAAACGATGGGAGCCTTCAAGCGCGCCGGCTGCGACGGGGTGCTGACCTATTTCGCGCCGAAGATCGCCGAATGGCTGAAGGAAGGGTGAGCCGTCCACCGGCACAATCGCCGGAATTCCGCCGCTCGGTTGAACGCGCCGCCATCACTTCCCATGTGAACCGGGCGATGTGAACCTGGAAAGGAACGCTCCATGCCCGGTGAGGCTCACGACATGACGCACATGACCCCGGACGACTACCGCATTGGCGAAGCACAACTCGATGGCGTGCGCACGCGGCGCGTGCTCGCGTTCCTCGTCGACTACGCCATCGTCCTGACTCTGGTGCTGGTGGCGGGTGTCGTCGTGTTCTTTCTCGGCATCCTGACGCTCGGACTCGGCTGGCTGCTCTATCCGGTGCTCGGGCTGGTCGTGGCGCTCATCTATGTCGGCGTCACGATGGGCGGGCCGAACCAGGCGACGCCCGGCATGGGCATATTCTCGATCCGTATCCAGCGCGACGACGGAGGCAGGGTCGACGGTGTGACGGCCATTGTCCACGCCATCATCTTCTGGGCGGTCCACGTCGCGTTCACGCCGATCATGCTGATCCTGTCGCTGTTCTCGCCGAGGAAGAAGTTGATCCAGGACATGCTGCTGGGCACGGTGATCGTACGTTCCGACCTGTGAGCCGGGCGAATTTCCGGCACACAAGCGGGCGGCGCAAGCCGGCTTGTCATCCCATTGCGGCTCACCTACTCTTTCGCGGCGCCACGGTAACAGCACGATGACCCAACACGCCGTCGATACACCGCAATTCTTCCTGACCGCACCGGCGGCCTGCCCTTATCTGGAGGGCCGCAAGGAACGCAAGGTATTCACCCATCTGGTCGGTGAAAAGGCGGTGCAGATCAACGACATGCTGACCCAGGGCGGGTTCCGCCGCTCGCAGAACATCGCCTACCGGCCGGCCTGCGAAAGCTGCCGGGCCTGCGTCTCGGTGCGCGTGCTCGTCGATTCGTTCGACTGGAAGCCGGGCTTCCGCCGCAACCTGAAGATCAACCGCGACATCATCGGCCGACAATTACCACCCGCGCCGACCTCGGAGCAGTTCTCGCTGTTTCGAGAATATCTCGACACGCGCCACGCCACAGGTGGCATGGCGGACATGAGCGCGCTCGACTATGCGATGATGGTCGAGGACACGCATGTGAACACCACGCTGATCGAGTACCGGATGCGCGGGCCGGATACGGGGATTACCGGGCACGGCACCGGACCGCTGCTCGGCGTGGCGCTGACCGACATTCTCGGCAACGGGCTGTCCATGGTCTATTCGTTCTATGCCCACGACAAGAGGCGCCGCAGCCTCGGCACCTTCATGATCCTCGACCACATCGAGCGGGCGCGAAAACTCGGCCTGCCCTATGTCTATCTCGGTTACTGGGTGAAGGGTTCGCAGAAGATGGAGTACAAGCGACGTTTCCAGCCGCAGGAACATCTGACCGTCACCGGCTGGGAAGCGGTCGCGCCGGACAGATGAATACCGGGCGGACAACAGGTCGGGCAAATACCGTCAAGGCCCGCAAGATCGCCGAGGTCGAACTGGACCGGCCTCTGGCAGGTCATGAAGGGGTCGACCCGAACCACGCCAGCCGGGCGCGCATCCAGACCCTGCTCGACCAGCACGCCTCACTGATCACCCAAACGCAATTCGCCGATGCCAAGTCCGCCGCGCTGATCACGCTGATCGGACTTTTGGCGCTCAAGGGACCGATGCCGCTTGCAGCCATGCAGCAGGCCGATCCGGTGACACTGCTCTCGGCGCTGGCGAGCGCGATGGCGATCCTGTTCTGCGTGGCGGCGGTGTTCCCGCGCTATCCCGGCCGCACGACGCGCGAGAGCCTGCCGGAGATCGACCGCTTTTCGTGGCCGGCGCTCACCTCGCACGGCTTGAGCGGCGAGGATTACGCGCAATACATGCACACGGTCGAGGTTTCCCAGATCGTGCATTCGGTCGCGCATTCCAATTGCGCGGTGGCGCAGATCCTGCTGCGCAAATACCAGATGCTCAGGATCGCTTTCCTGTTCGGCGTCGCCGATTTCGCGCTGGTGTTCGTGCGGCTGACCGGCGTTCTTTAGCCGGGCGTGCGCCCTTCTCACACCTCTTCGTGCGGCAGGGTCCAGGGCTCGGCAGCGCCTGCCTTTTCCCATTCGATCCATGCCGGCAGCGCCTTGACCGCCTTCGAATAGGCGGCGACGGCGGGATGGTTCGACAGGGCGTAGACGTCGAGGCGGTTGACGACGGGCGCATACATCGCATCGGCGTTGCTGAATTCGCCGAACAGGAAAGGGCCACCCCACACGTCCAGGCAATCGCTCCAGATTTCCTCGATACGGGCAACGTCGCGGCGCACGTCTTCGCC
>JAGRLL010000375.1 GCA_020441855.1 Nitratireductor sp. | reverse complement strand
TTGAGTGCCTGCACGAGGTGAAGCTGATCGTCGACCTCATCTACGAGTGCTGCATCGCCAACATGAACTACTCGATCTCCAACACCGCGGAATGGGGCGAGTACAAGTCCGGCCCGCGCATCATCACCGCCGAGACAAAGGCCGAGATGAAGCGCGTTCTGAACGACATCCAGACCGGTCGTTTCACCTCCGAGTGGATGCAGGAATGGCATTCGGGCGCCGCCCGCTTCAAGGCAACCCGCCGTCTCAACGATTCCCACCCGATCGAGGAAGTCGGCGAGCGCCTGCGCGGCATGATGCCCTGGATCAAGTCGAACGCACTGGTCGACAAGTCGAAGAACTGAGCCTTCCAGGCTCACTTTGACCGCCCCTCAAGATTCGGGGCGCAGATGGCCCGTCGGCACCGCCGGCGGGCTTTTTTGCTCCTGACACTTCCCTGTCAGCAGACCGTCTTCCATCCGATTGCTTTCGCGCCTGCGCGTTCCCACAATGGTCCGGGAAATCATGCAAGGACGCGAACGATGACGAAATACTGGATAGGCGTCGCCAGCCGCGACCACGTCAAGGCAGGCGAAGACGGCGGCTTCTGCCAGCTCGGCCACGGCAAGCATGCGCCGGTCAAGCGCCTCGCCCCCGGCGATGGCATCGTCTATTACGCGCCGCGCGAACGGCTCGGCGAAGGTGACCCTGTGCAGGCATTCGTCACGATCGGACGCATTCGTGCTGGCGAAGCCTATCGGGCGACGCAAAACGAGTGCTTCCATCCATGGCGGCGCGATGTCGACTATCTGGAGGCAAGCGAGGCCCCGATCCGGCCTTTGCTGAACGAATTGTCGTTCATCGGGGACCAGTCGCACTGGGGATATGTCTTCCGGCGTGGCGCATTCGCCATTCCCCCCGCCGATTTTCGTAAGATCGCGCACGCCATGCAGGCGGACTGGCGCGAAGCGGACTAGGGGATCAACGCGCCTCTATCGCCGCCACCCAGGCCACGAGCGGCCGATAATGATGGCCGGTATGCGCCGGCATCGGGTTTTCCAGTTCCACCCTCACCCGTTTGCCGGTCAAATCGTCCATTCGAGCCTGCGTCGCCTCGGTTGGCACGACTTGCACCTCGTCGAACATGTCGTCGGGATCGGTGAAATCCTCGTCGCCCGTCAGGCAGATCGGCATGTCGAGCTTCAGGAGATAGCCGGGCTCCGGCTGATCGCCCTTCGACACGTCCTCGAAATTGGGCGGGCCGGCGAACACGCGGGCGGACAAGAGTCCTTCCAGAACGCTCGGCTCGCCTTGCGAGACGTCATGACATTCGGCGGCATACGCGCCCGAAAGCGCGGCCAGCGAAAGCAGGCTGCCGAATGCCAAAGCCTTTGCCGCACCGGCGAGCCGGTGCGGCCATGTCAAAAGGAAGCCGAAACAGGGCCGCATCGACCGCTCGCCCCGACGCGCCATCAGCGCTTGGCGTAGGGTATCTGCCAGGGCGGGGTGTAATAGGGCGAGGCACAATAGGAGACTCTCCCGTTCGGCTCGCGCCAATTGTTCCACTTCGCGCGATAGCCGGGGCGGCTTTTCGCACACCATGCGGCATGGCCCGGTGTCGCCAGCGCCTCCTTGTTCGATTTCTTGACCATCATGTCGAGCATGGCGAACACCGAGGTGAAGGCATGCGCGTTGGTCTGGCCCGCCAGAAGTCCCGCTACGGCAAGTGCCAGAATTCCCATCCGACTGCGTTTGAACATCGTTCTCTCCCCGACAAGTGTATGCCGGGGGCGCTTGTCTCGATTCTCCCCGGTCCGGCTATTGTGAACAAGCCCCCGCGCCGGCGCAACTGCCTCGTTGCGATCATTCCGGTGTTGCCATTGCCGCGCTCCCCCGCCCATAGTCGCCCGTAATTTGCCAGGGAGGAACATTCAATGTCCGAGCCGACGGTCATCATGGAAAAGGACGGGCGGATCGCCCGCATCATGCTCAACCGCCCCGAAACCATGAACGCCATCGACGACCGGCTGCCGCACGACCTCGCTGCCGCCGTTCAGGCCGCCAACGACGATGGCGATGTTCATGTCATCGTACTGTCGGGCAAGGGCAAGGCTTTCTGTGCCGGCTACGACCTGAAATATTACGCTGAGGCGAACGGTTCGGGCGACGCAACGCAGGAAATGCCCTGGGACCCGATGCGCGATTACAAGTTCATGAGGAAGAACACCGATCTCTTCATGTCGCTGTGGCGTTCCTACAAGCCAACCATCGCCAGCGTGCACGGCTTCGCCGTGGCGGGCGGTTCCGACATCGCGCTGTGCTGCGACATCGTCGTCATGGCCGAGGATGCGCTGATCGGCTACATGCCCGTGCGTGTCTGGGGCTGTCCCACGACGGCGATGTGGGTCTACCGGCTTGGGGCCGAAAAAGCCAAGCGCATGCTGTTCACCGGCGACAAGATCACCGGCAGCGAGGCCAAGGAACTGGGTCTCGTGCTGGACGCGGTGCCGGCCGGCGAACTCGATGCCCGTGTCGACGCTCTGGCCGAGCGCATGGCCGGCGTACCGCAAAACCAGCTGATGATGCAGAAGCTGATGGTCAACCAGGCGATCGAGGCAATGGGGATGAACAACACCCAGATGATCGCCACGCTTTTCGACGGCATCACCCGCCACTCGCCGGAAGGCATCAATTTCAAGACCCGCGCCGAGGAAGTCGGATGGAAGCAGGCCGTGCGCGAACGCGATCTCGGCACCTGGGACTGGACGCAGAACCGGCCGATCAACGCCCCAAAATAGAGCGTCGGTCCCGAATCAGGCGATGCGCCCTGGCGGAAGCTACCCTTCCAGCACCGCGCGGAAACGCTTCACCGTCTCGGCCATGCCATGGACGAACGCGTCGGCGCTTAACGCATGGCCGATCGACGTCTCCGCGAGAAAGGGAATGGCGGCCACCAGGGCGGGCAGGTTCCCGACCGTCAGATCGTGCCCCGCATTGACGCCCAGACCGAGCGCATGCGCGGTTTCGGCCGTGTTCTTCAGTTTCTCGAGTTCGGCCTGAGCGCGCCGATCGTCATCGTAGGCGCCACCATAGGGGCCGGTGTAGAGTTCCACCCGGTTCGCCCCCGTCGCCTTGGCCGCCGCCAATTGCGCCTCGCTGGCATCGGGGTCGCAAAACAGCGAAACCCTGATCCCCTTGTCGCGCAGCCGGGAGGTGACCTTGGTGAGAAAGGGCTGAACGGCGACGAAATCCCAGCCGTGATCGGAAGTCGGCTGCGCGGGATCGTCGGGAACCAGCGTCACCTGTTCGGGTTCGTTGGCGATACACAGCGCCAGGAATTCCTCGGTCGGATAACCTTCGATGTTGAACTCGCAACCCGCGAAGCGGTCGTCGATCAGCGCGCGGATCGCCGGCACATCGGAAAAACGGATGTGACGCTGGTCGGGACGCGGATGCACCGTCAGCCCGCTGGCGCCCGCTTCCAGCGCAAGCGCGCCGATCCCGGTGACGCTGGGCCATGGCAGGTCGCGCCGGTTCCTCAGGAATGCGATGGCGTTGAGATTGACCGAAAGTCTAACCGGCATGTCGTCTTTTCCCGCTGGCCCGGATCCGCGTCCGGAACCGCTGATTGGACCAGAATGCGTTCCCGATCAATACCGTGCGTTTGCAAATCAGTCCTGCCATGCACCGTTCCGCACAACATCGATAGATGGTATTGCCGGTAGCCGATTAACCGGCATTTCACCTATGCGCGTTAGGTTCGCCGAAGTTCCCCGATTGAGTACCCGAGCCTTGCGCATGATGCGCGATGAAGCCTCGATCGGCAGGCCGGCAGAGGCATGTTGCAATGAGTCCAATCGAACCAGCCGAGATCTATTCCGCGTTGGCGCCCTGGCTGATCGCGCTTAACGTCGTGCTGGCGCTTCTGCTCGTGTCATGGATGGAACGCTCCCGCCGGCTGGTCGCGCAAGCCAACGAATATCGCGAACGTTACGCCGCCACGATTGAGAACCTTGCGGAGGGTGTCTACCTGCGCTCGCTCGTCACGGGAAAGATGATCAGCGTCAACAAGACGCTGGTCTCCATCTGCGGCCATGACAGCGGTCAGTCCTTGCTCGACGACATCAACGATCCCGATCACAAATGGTATGTCGATCCCGCGCGCGCGGCACTGTTTCAGGAGCAGCTCTGTCGCGACGGATACATCAACGACTTCGTCTCGCAGATTTATCGCTTCGACACCGGCGAACGGCTCTGGATCACGGAACAGGCCCGCATCATCTACGATGAGAAAACCGGCAAACCCCTGTTCTATGCGGGTTCGGTACGCGACATCACGCCCGAGATTCGTCAAAAACAAACCGAGGAACGGCTTGAGAAGCTGGCCAACAACCTGCCCGGCGGCCTGTTCCAGCTGGAGCGTCGTCCGGACGGTTCGTTCGCCTGCACCTATTTCAGCGATTCCTTTGCCTCCCTTTTCGGGCTGGACAGGCCATACGCGAAAGTCGACCCCAACGCGTATCTGACGCGCATCGTGCCCAAGGACCTGCCAGCCTATATGCGCAGCCTGCACCGTTCCGCCGAAGACCTGAGCGTCTGGAACCAGGAATTCCGCTGCAAGCTGGTGACTGGCGTGACCGTCTGGCTGCTGGTCACTGCCACGCCGGAACCGCGCAGCGACGGGACGATCATTTGGCACGGCTATGTCAAGGACATCTCGGAACGCAAACTCGCCGAAAGCCGGATTCACCATCTTGCCTATTTTGATTCCCTGACGGACCTGCCCAATCGCCGGCAATTCACCGAACGCCTGGATAAAGCCGCACTCGCGGCGAGAAGGCTCGGAGAATACGGTGCGCTGCTCTTTCTCGACCTCGACAATTTCAAGGCCCTCAACGACACGCTCGGCCACGAGAAGGGTGACATCCTGTTGAGGAAAGCCGCCCGCAGATTGCGTGCATCCGTGCGCGAACGCGACGTGGTCGCCCGCTTCGGCGGTGACGAATTCGTCGTGTTGATCGACGATCTGGGACCCGACCGCAATGCTGCCGAAGAAAAGGCCGGCATGATAGCGAACAACATTCTGGAACGCTTCCGCCAGGAGTTCGATCTCGACGGCGCCGGCCATGTCGCAACGCCGAGCATCGGTGCGGTCATTTTCGACGGCCGCAATCGGGATGCTCAGGATCTGGTACGCGATGCAGATCTGGCCATGTACGAGGCCAAGAAGGGCGGACGAAACAATTTCGTCATCTTCGATCGCGAACCGGACTTCATCGAGGAAGAAAACAGGCGCGCATCCGCCTGAACGATCGAAAGAGCCGGCTCGGCATTAAGCTCTCCTGCGCATGCGTTGGTTTTCACGGAG
>JAGRLL010000374.1 GCA_020441855.1 Nitratireductor sp. | reverse complement strand
GATCTGGTTGACCATCTTGGTGAGCTGGCCCGATCCGGCGGGCCCCATCAGGCCGACCATGCGCGCATAGCATTCGATGACCGGCTTTGCCTTGTCGAAGACCGCCTGTTCGCCGCCGACCATGACG
Source organism: Nitratireductor sp. (assembly GCA_020441855.1). Lineage (GTDB taxonomy): Bacteria > Pseudomonadota > Alphaproteobacteria > Rhizobiales > Rhizobiaceae > BOKV01. Next base: position 2,277 of record JAGRLL010000374.1, on the reverse strand, counting down.
GTCAGCACGCCGTTTTCGGCGCCGGCCTGGCCGCCGGAGACCGGGGCGTCGAGGAAATCGAAGCCGCCTTGCGTGGCCGCCGCATCGAGTTCGCGCGCGATGGCCGCCGAGGCCGTCGTGTTGTCGATGAAGACGCTGCCGGGCTTCATGGCGGAGAAGGCGCCGTCCGGACCGGTCGTCACCGACCGCAAATCGTCGTCATTGCCGACGCAGGAGAAGACGAAATCCTGGCCCTGTGCCGCTTCCGCCGGCGTCGGCGCGGATTTGCCGCCATATTCGGCCACCCAGCGCGCCGACTTTTCGTTCGTGCGGTTGTAGACCGTTACCTCGTGGCCGCCTTTGGCGATATGGCCGGCCATGGGGTAGCCCATCACTCCCAGTCCGATGAAAGCCGCTCTTGCCATTCGTTTTTCCTTTCTGCCATTGTCGCCCGAAATCCGCTGGCATCGGTCGCCTGAAACGCTACCTGATGCCAGCCAAGCGCATAGTGGGGAGATAACGTAATGCGGCGCCTTTTGAAATGGTTCGTCCGGGCGGTGATCGCGATCGCGATCGTCGTGCTGCTCGTGGTCGGGGCGGGCCTTGCCGCGCTCTATGCCACGCTGCCGGCGGCCGACGGCGAGGCGAAGCTTGCAGGTCTGGAATCGCGCGTGCGTGTCGTGCGCGACGGCCACGGCATTCCTCACATCGAGGCGAAGCGCCGCAACGACGCCTTCAAGGCGCTGGGCTTCGTGCATGCCCAGGACAGGTTGTGGCAGATGCATGTGCTGCGCATGGTGGCGCAGGGCCGCCTGTCGGAAATGTTCGGCTCGCCGACCATCGACACCGACATCTTTCTCAAGACGATGGACCTGACATCCGCGGCGAAGGCGTCCTACGAGGGGCTTTCGACGCAGGCCAGGGCAGCGCTTGGCGCCTATGCAGAAGGCGTCAACGATTACCTGGAGCGCAAGCGGCGGCTGTTCGAGCCGGCCCTGCCGCCGGAATTCATGATTCTCGGTGTTGCGCCCGAGCCCTGGGAGCCGTGGCAAAGCGTGGCGATCCTGAAGGTCATGGCGCTAACGCTCGACTCCAACATGTCGGACGAGATCAGGCGTTTCGCGCTCGCCGCGCGCGGCTTTAACCCGCGCGAGATCGACGATCTGATGCCCTACAGCCCGCGCGACAACCCGCCGCTGCTGCCCGATCTGCGCAACCTCTTCGATTTTCCCAAGCCCGAAACCAAGGCTTCCCTGCCGGGATGGGACGGCAAGGTCCGCGTGCCGGGGCTTGCCTGGGAGACGGGCATCACCGCCTCCAACAACTGGGTCGTTTCGGGCAGCCGCACCGAATCCGGCAAACCGCTGCTCGCCAACGATCCGCATCTGGGCCTCACCGCGCCGGCGGTTTTCTACCTGGCGCACATGGCCTACGAGGAGAATGGCGAACAGCGCCACATCATCGGCGGCACGCTCGCCGGCACGCCGCTGGCGTTGGTCGCGCGCAACGACAGGGTCGCCTGGGGCCTGACAACGACCACGCTCGATTCGCAGGACGTGTATATCGAACGCCTCAACCCGCAGAACGCCAACCAGTACCTGACGCCGACCGGCTGGCGCGACTTCGAGACCTCCGAGGTCGAGGTCGGGGTCAAGGGTGGCGAGCCGGTGAAATTCACCCGCCGCATGACGCGTCACGGCCCGGTCCTGCCGGACAAGTATGCCGGCATTGCCGACCTGCTTCCGAAAGGCCATGTCGCGGCCGTGCAATGGGTGACGCTGGCGACCGACGACACCACCGTCGACGGCGCACTCGGAATCGCCTCTTCCAGGAGCGTCAGCGATTTCCTCACAGCCGTTCGCAAGGTCGTCACGCCGATGCAGTCCATGGTCGTTGCCGATACGGCCGGCGACATCGCGCTGGTGGCGCCCGGCCGCATCCCCGCGCGCAATACCGCGAACACCATTGCCGGACGCGCTCCCGTGCCGGGATGGTTGTCGCTGTACGACTGGACCGGCTTCCTCACCCCGGACGACGTTCCCACGATCGTCAATCCTGAAAATGGTGCGCTCGCGACCGCCAATTCCAACTGGCTCCCGGCGGATTACACGCATCACATCACCTATGACTGGGACGAGTTCTTCCGTCAGGCCCGCGTCGAGGAACTGGTGATCGGGCGCAACGAAAAGCACTCGCTGGAGACCATGCGCGACATCCAGGCGGACACGCTGTCGAAGGCGCTCGCCACCTTCCGCGACCAGGCGATGGCGCAGCTCGAGCGCGGCGCCGGCCAGGACC
>JAGRLL010000055.1:4598-4851 GCA_020441855.1 Nitratireductor sp. | reverse complement strand
GAGATGATGACGTTGCAGCGCACCCGGCCGATGATCTGGAGGATGATCGCACCCTCCTGCGTGATCGACCCGAACTTGACGAGCTGGTCGAGGGTCAGCTTGTCGCGCTTGAATTTGCGGATGGTGAGCGCCGGCCCGTCGATGGCCAGCGGCGGAGCGATCACGTTGACGCGCGAGCCGTCGGGAAGGCGTGCGTCGCAGATCGGGCTCGATTCGTCGACCCGGCGTCCGACCTGGCTGACGATGCGCTGGC
>JAGRLL010000055.1:0-4510 GCA_020441855.1 Nitratireductor sp. | reverse complement strand
TGATCATGATGTCGGCAATGTCGTCACGCGCCAGCAGCGGCTCCAGCGGGCCGTATCCAAGTACGTCGTTGCAGATGTCCTCGAGCAGGTCTTCCTGCTCCGATATCGACATCGCCAGGTTCTTGAGCTGGATGATGTCGGAGACAATATCGCGAATTTCCTCGCGCGCGGCCTCGCTGTCCATCTTGGCGAGCTGGGCAAGGTCGATGGTGTCGATGAGCGCGGAAAAAACGCTCGACTTGGTGTCGTAATATTCCTCGGTCTTTTCGCGCGCCATCGGCTGCGGAGACGTCATTTTCGGCGCCGGATCGAACCGCGCCATGCCGCCACCGGCCATTTCGCTTTCGGAGGCTCGAGGCAATCCGGCATGGCCTGACTGGCCTGCCTGGCCGCCCGGGCTGAACGAGCCGGACGGGCCGGAGCCCAGCTTTTCGCTGCCCGGCGCAGGTTTCGCTGGCCTGGTAATGTCGAAATCCGTTCCGGATCCGCCTCTCTTGCCGAACATCGTTACCTCAATACGCTTTGTCGTTTACTCGCGTGTCCACACTCAGGCCTTGCTTCGGCGCAGCATCGACAGCAGGTTGAGCGCACTCTTCTTTTCGGTCCGCAGTTCCGCCTTGCCAGTCACGATCCGCGACAGGAAATCGAAATTGTCGGAGACGGCGTGTTTCGGATCGGCTTCGCTGATCATCTGGCCGTTATTGGCCGCGGTGCCGAAGAGCGCCGGCTCGAAGGGCAGCACCACGATCGCCTCCTTGTCGAGCGCGCCGGTGAAGTCCGCCACGCTGATTTCCGGGCGCTTGGGTACACCGACCTTGTTCATCACCAGACGCGGCGGCGGGTCGTTGGGGCGCAATTCGCGCAGGTTGTCGAGCAGGTTCTTGGTGTTGCGAAGATTGGCCAGTTCCGGCTCGGCCGTGATCACAATCTCGTCGGCCGATGCCAGCACCTGGCGCGTCCAGTTGGTCCATATGTGGGGCACATCGGCGACCACGTAGGGGGCGCCGCGCTGCGCCATTTCCAGAATGCCGGAAAAGGAATCCTTGTCGAAGTCGTAGGTCCGGTCCAGCGTCGAGGGAGCTGCGAGCAGGCTCAGATGCTCGGCGCATTTGGCCAGCAACCGGTCGAGCAGGATGTCGTCGACCCGATCGGGCGAGAAAACGGCCTCGGCGATGCCCTGCGGCGGATCCTGGTCGAGATTGATGTTGGCGGTTCCGAAAGCCAGGTCGAGGTCGGTCAGGACCACGTCGTTCTGGTAATGGGCAGCGACCGACCAGGCCACGTTGTGGCACACCGTGGAGGAACCGCAGCCTCCCTTGGCGCCGATGAAGGCAACCAGCTTGCCGAGCGGTCCCGATTCCGGATTGACGAATATGTCCGATACCGCCCCGATGAAATCGGCCATGGAGATCGGTGCGAAAAGGTATTCCGACACACCGTTCGAGACCAGTTCGCGGTAGAGGGTGATGTCGTTGAAATGACCAATGACGACAACCTTCGTCTCGGCATCGCACACTTCCGCCAGGCGGGACAGGTCGTTGAGAAGGTCGGTACTGGTGCGACGCGATTCGACCACAACCAGGTTCGGGGTCGGTGCGGACTGGTAGAAATCCACCGCCGCGGGAATGCCGCCCATGTGAACCTTGACATGTGCCCGGGCCATGCGCCGGTCGCGCGCGGCGCTTTCCAGCGTCTGCGCGACCACTTCGCTCTCGCAGAACGCCTGAATGGTGATCCGGGGCACGGGACGGATCTCATGGACCTGACCCGGACGGATCTCCTCCGCGCGCGCTCTGCGCTCGTCGGTGTCTATCGCCTCGCTTTGCATCAAGTTGGACATTTCCGTTTCCCGTGGTCCGTTAAACTCGCCATCGGCCTGCGCCGGATCGCGTGCTTCCTCAGTTGCCGAAGAGTGTCGGCAGGCTGCCGCTGCCGTTTTCCTGCCAGTCGTTGATGACCGCAGTGCGCCGTGTCGAGTCGATCTCGGTCACGCCGCGCGGCCCCAGAAGGTCGGCCGGATTGGCGATCATGGCGGCCAGGTTCTTCTGCGTGGCGCAGCCGAAGTTCGAGTAGTTCTGGTTGTCGCCGTTTTCGACCAGGTTCGTGTCCCACTGGCCGCACTGGCTGGCCACGTCGGCCTTCATGTCGGCGAACACGAGCCGGAGGGTCGCCGATTCGCCATATTCGGCGGCCTGGTAGTGGTGGATGTAGATCTGGCGCTCGGTGACGCCATTGTCCTGGAGCACCTGCGTGACCTGCAAGGCGATGCGCTTGGCAGCAGCCTCGTTGCGCGATCCCGACGGGATCATGATCGCAAGCGAATTGGCGCCCGAACGCTTGAACCTGCGGGCAAAGTCGACCGACACGTCGCGATCGCGCGGCGACAGTTGGCTGGCATTGAACGACACCACGATGTCCTCTGCGATTTCCGATTGGGAAACCACGATCGGATGGCGGGTGCGATAATCGTTGCCGACCGAGCTTGTCACGACATTGTCGGTGGGACTGGCGCAGGCCGAAACGAGACCGCTCGTGGCGACCAGCAAAGCGGCAAGAAGCCTGCGTGTCTGGCCGGAACGCGCCGGCCCGGAACGTTCCAGACCGGGCGGCAGGGTGTCCGCGGAGCCGAAGATTCGCTTAACTACGGGCATGATGTTTGCTCCAGTGACCCGATCGCTCATTTGTAGATGAAGCCGGGATTGCCGTTGTATTGGCCGGGGGGCAGGCTGCCTTCCGTGGTGCCGTAGATGCGGTTCACCTGACCAAGGAAGATGGCCGCCGAATCGCTCGCCGGCATGAAATTGTCGTCGGGCCGCGCCAGCGCCTGGCGCGCGGTCGGGCGCACCAGATAGGGCGTGACGATGATGACCAGTTCGCTCTCGTAGCGCTCGTATTCACGGCTGCGGAACAGCGTGCCCAGGATCGGCAGTTTGCGCAGGCCGGGAAAGCCGGAGACGGTCTGGCGAACGTCGTCCTTGAGCAGGCCGGCGATCACCATCGAGCCGCCCGAGGGCAGTTCGACCGTGGTCTCTGCCTCGCGCCGGCGAATGCCGGGGGCGGGCACGGAATGCACGCCATTGAACTGGCCGGAGCCGCGGAAGTCGACGCGCGGGCTGACGAAGCTGCCTTCCGAGGTTGGTTCGGAGACCTCGGTACGCAGCTTCAGGCTGATGCGGCCCGGCGAGAGGACGACGGGCGTGAAGGTCAGGCCCACACCGTATTCGACGGTCTTGACGTTGTAGGTGATGCTGTCGTCTTCTTCCTTGCCGTCCGCGATATTGTATTCGCCGCCGACCTTGAAGGACGCGGTCTCGCCGGAGATCGCGGTCAGGGTCGGTTCGGCCAGCGTGCGCATCACACCGGCGGAATCGAGCGCGTTGAGGATCGCATCGATCGAATTCCCGCCATGCGACCAGTTTGCCGCCGCGCCGGAATTCGTGATGTTCTTGCCGAGCAGGAACGGGTTGTCGGTAAGCATGGAGAAACCGATATCCCCGATACTTGTCAGCATGTTCAGGTCGATGCCGAGCTGCTTGACCACGGTACGCTGGATCTCTGCGATGGTGACCTTGAGGTGCACCTGATCCTCGCCGTCGATCTGCAGCAGGTTGACGATCTGGCTCTGCTGACGCTGCTCGGAATCGCCGAAGACGATGGTCGTCCCCGAGCCGGAGTTCGATACGCCATTGTTGTTGCTGTAATTGTTGGTCGTCGCCTCACCGCCCGTCACGAAGATCTGGGCAAGCTGGACAGCGCGCGCCGAGGCCTGCGGTGTCGGCACCGTGCCGGTCAGGATAACGTTGTCGTTGACCATCTCGACGGTGACATCCGAGCCCGGCACGTATTTCTCGATGTAGGTTTCGAGGCCCTTGATGTCGCGTTCGATCACCAGATCCACGCTGAGCAATTGCCGGCCGGCGGAGTCGAAGATGAAGATGTTCGTCTCGCCGACCATCTTCGCGAAAATATAGATGCGCCGCGACGTACGCGTCACCGCGTCCGCGACGTCGGGATTGGCCACAAGGATGTCGTGCGCGTCGCCGGGAAGATCGATGACCAGCGACTTGTTGAGGCCGACCTTGATGCGCCTTGTCGTGCCGATGGAACTCGAGGTGAGCTTGAGGTGGTCCCCGTCGGCGGCCAATGCCTGCGGCGCCGTCGCCAGCTGACCCAGGCCGGCAGACGCAAACGAAAGGACAATGGCGGTAGCAGCCGTCATCAAACGCATTGCTTTAAGACCTTCTTTCTTGCTGCTCGGCGTGTGGAATCTCATTTCAGTTCTTCTCCACTGCGCCGCCGGAGCCCGTCGGCACGTCCTTGATCGAGCCATAGCGGATCAGGCGCACGGTGCCGTCGCCCCGTTCGCCGGTAAGCAGGTGATAGGCGGCGGTCGTCTCTTCGCTCTTGCTGTCTTCCAGCGAGCGCAGCGACAGGGAGAGCCTGTCGGCCATCTGCTGTGCGACGATCAGCACTTCGGCCTGTTTTGGCGTGAGCTGAAGCGTCGCCGTTT
>JAGRLL010000373.1 GCA_020441855.1 Nitratireductor sp. | reverse complement strand
CCGACCTCGCCGGAAACCTGATTTCACCGAGCGTGCGCCTTGGCGTCACGGGCCTGTCGCGCTCCGGCAAGACGATCTTCATCACCGCGCTCGTCCACAATCTCATCCATGGCGGTCGCCTGCCGCTGTTCGAACCCCATGCCGGCGGGCGCATCGCCCGCGCCTTCCTGACCCCGCAGCCCAATTTCGACGTCCCGCGCTTCCAGTACGAGGATCATGTGCGCACGCTGGTCGAGGACCGGATGTGGCCGCAATCGACGCGCGCGATTTCCGAATTGCGCCTGACCGTCGAGTACGAATCCGCCAGCGCCTGGAACCGGACATTCGGATCGGGGCGTCTGAACATCGACATCGTCGACTATCCGGGGGAATGGCTGCTCGACCTGCCTCTGCTTGGCCGCACCTATGCGCAATGGAGCAGGCAGGCGTTGAATCTCGCCCGCGCGGGAAAGCGGGAAAAGCTGGCCGCGCAATGGCGCGCGCTGCTCGCCGGAGCAGACCCGCGCGGATCCGCCGACGAGCAAAAGGCGCTGGAACTGGCAAGCGCCTTTACCGCCTATCTGAGGCAGTGCCGGGAAGACGAGACCGCGCTTTCCACCCTTCCTCCAGGCCGCTTCCTGATGCCGGGCGATCTGGAGGGATCGCCGGCGCTGACCTTCTCGCCACTGGATGTCGCCAGCGACGAGAAACCGGCGAAAGACAGCCTGCACGCCATGATGGACGCCCGTTACGAGGCCTACAAATCCGTTGTGGTGAAACCCTTCTTCCGCGAGCATTTCGCCCGCCTCGACCGCCAGATCGTGCTGGTCGACGTGCTTCAGGCGATCAATGCCGGGCCGGAGGCCGTTGTCGATCTGGAAATCGCGCTCGCCGACATCCTTGCCTGTTTCAGGCCCGGCAAGGGTAGCATCCTTTCCACCCTTTTCGGCCCGCGCATCGACCGCATTCTGTTTGCCGCGACCAAGGCCGACCATCTGCACCACGAAAACCACGACCGGCTGGAAGCGCTGCTGGAGCGCCTTGTGGGCGCTGCGGCCGAACGCGCCAGATTTGCCGGCGCCAAGGTCGATGTGCTGGCGCTGGCGGCCATCCGCGCCACGCGCGAGGCGCTGGCAAAACAGGGCAAGGAGGAATTGCCCGTGATCGTCGGCACCCCGCTGGAGGGCGAGACGATCGACGGCGAGCGTTTCGACGGGAAAACGCAGACCGCCATTTTCCCCGGCGATCTTCCCGAAGACCCGAACGCCCTGCTTGAAGTGGCGCAAGGCAAGGCAGCCGGCAAGGATGCACTGCCGCACCTGCGCTTCGTCCGCTTCCGACCACCGGAACTTGAAAAGACCGCCGAAGGCCTTCGCCTGTCACTGCCGCATATCAGGCTCGACCGGGCGTTGTCCTTCCTGCTCGACGACAAGCTGGCCTAGCCGAACGGGAACTGGCTCCACGACATGACCAAAGACACGCACCGCAAGCCGCGCGCCATCCGCCTCGACGAGGCCGGGACATCGGCGCAATCCCCGACGCCACCCGAAACCGAACGCCAGCATGCGCCGCGCAAACCTCGCGCGATGCCGCAACAGGTCGTTCTCGAAGACATTCCGGACGAGGCGGCGAATGCCTGGCCGGAAGGATCGCCCGAGGACCTGACCCCGCCGCCGCCGCCACCGGCAAAGCGCGGCTTTTCCTGGCTCGGCCTGCTGCTGGCCGGTCTGGGCGGCCTCGTCTCGCTCGCCATCGCGCTCGCCGTCGACCAGCTTGTCCGCGATTTGTACGATCGAAACGAATGGCTCGGCTGGCTCGCCATCGGCCTTTCCGGGCTCGTCGTGCTTGCGGCGATAGCGATTGCAGCGCGCGAGACCATCGCGTTATCGCGCATGCGCGCTATCCACGACTTGCAGGACAGGGTCGCAAGAGCCCATGCCGACGACGATATCCGTCTCGCACGCTCCGTCATCACCGAACTGGTCTCGATTTACGGAAGGCGCGCCGACACCGCGCGCGGACGCGCCATGCTTGCCGAACAGAAAAACGAGATCATCGACGGCGCCGATCTTGTCACCCTCGCCGAGCGCGGCCTGATGGCGCCGCTCGACCGGGAGGCGACCGCCATGGTGATGAACGCCGCCAAGCGCGTTTCCATCGTCACGGCGGTCAGCCCTCGCGCCTTGATCGATATCGGCTTCGTATTGATCGAGAACATGCGCCTGATCCGCCGCCTTTCGCAGCTCTACGGCGGACGGCCCGGCACCATCGGTTTCCTGCGCCTGACGCGCGACGTCTTCACCCATCTGGCCACGACCGGCGCCATCGCGCTTGGCGACAGCCTCATCCAGCAGATTGTCGGCCACGGCCTTGCCGCGCGCCTTTCGGCCAAGCTTGGCGAGGGAGTCGTCAACGGTCTGCTGACGGCGCGCATCGGCATCGCCGCCATCGACGTGTGCCGGCCGATGCCCTTCATCGGCGAAAAGCGGCCCGGCGTTTCCGATTTCCTGTCCGAACTGGTGCGGCTCAACGCGCCCAAATCCGACCGGGGGCGTCTGCATGTCGGGGAATCCGCAAAACCTGAAAAAGAAACAAAGAGAAATGCGAGTTGATCGACCGGACAGAATGATTGATTAACCAATTTCGCTAACTATGCTGCCAGTGTTCTCGTGTCGGGATGAGTCTTATGCGTATCGGTCCTTTCATTCGCCCTGCCGCCGGTTTCCTGGCATTTCTGGTTTCCCTGAATGCGGCGCCGTTTGCCGCGCATGCCGGCTCGGCCAGCGAGGCCGCATTCTATACGAACGTGGTCGGAAAATGGGCTGGCGGCGGCGAGATTGTCGCCGGCAAGTTCAAGGGCACGAAATTCAACTGCCTGTTCGAAGGATCGTCGGCGGATTCGGGTGCCGGCATCGCTATTGACGGTTCCTGCCGCGTCGGTGTTTTCAGCCAACCCATGTCGGCAAGCTTCAAACGCTCCGGCGGGCGTTACACCGGCAAATTCCTTGACGGCGAGGCTGGCGAGGGCATGGATATCGTCGGCGGGCGTTATTCCGCGTCGAAGCTCATCGTCAACATCCGCCGCAAGGATCTGAACGGTGTCATGGTCGCGCGCCACACCGACGACGACAAGCTGAACATCTCAGTGTCGGTGCGCGTCGACAACCGGCTGATCCCCGTCATCGGCATGATGCTCGACCGTCGCGGCGGCGTGGACAACGTTGTCACCAGCTCGGTGAAGTAACCTGCTGCCCGGCTCGGGGCATTTCCCGCCCTAATTCGCCTTGACCCTGCCACATCCGTCCCTATCCTCCCGATCGTGGGGGTAGGTTCCATGCCGTTTGCGCGGCAAGGGCGTGGTCTGGCAGGTCGATGCGGTATACACGGCTCTCCATACTGTTTTGCGTACTGGTCGCAGCCGCCTGCACGCCGGTTGGCGAACGCACCCAGCTGTCGGTCGGCTATTATTCGATCGCGGGCAGTACCTTCGAGGAACTCGACCAGCAGATCGCGCTACACGGCCCCTCGGTAAGCCGCTCGGGCCGCGCTCTGGCCGCCACGAACATCCGCATGTTGCCCGAGTTCAATTTCGTCTTTGCCAACGGAGCCTGCAAGGTCGGGAGTGCCAGGGTGGACGTGCAGGCGCATGTCACCTTGCCCCGCCTCGCGACGCCGGAGCGCATCAAGCAAGGACTTTCCAGGACCTGGAACAATCTGGAGCAATATGCGCGGCTGCATGAATCGGTTCACGTCGCCATTGCCGATTCCTACGCGCTCAAGGCAGAGAAGACGGTCTCCGCGCTGCCGCCCGAAAAAGACTGCCAGACGCTGCGCGGCAACGCCATTCTGGCCTTTCGCAAGCTGATGGCCGAACACGAACGCGAACAGATCCAGTTCGACGAGGACGAGAAGGAACGCATCGCCTCGATCATCCTGCACTCGCGCCACACGCTCGCCAGCGCGCAATGAACAAGAGGCGAGGAAGGCTGAAGGCCTGACCGGGAACAAATCAAGAGGCGGGAAAGGCTGAAGGCCTGACCGGGACTTGAATCAGGCCTGCTTTTCGGGAATGCGTACGATCAGACCGTCGAGTTCGTCGGAAACCTTGATCTGGCATGACAGACGGGAGTTCGGCTTGCCCTCCCAGGCGAAGTCGAGCATGTCCTCCTCCATGATATCGGGAGGGCCGACGACCTCGGTCCAGTTTTCGTCGACATAGACATGGCAAGTGGCGCAGGCACAGGCGCCGCCGCATTCCGCCTCGATTCCGGGAATGGAATTCTTTACCGCGTTCTCCATCACGGTGGTGCCGTTCGCCGCATCGACGACATGTTCCTTGCCGTCGGAAGTGACGTAGGTGATCTTGGCCATGAAGGATGAACCCCGGACTGGTAAGGCTGCAACCGCAATCCGCTGATTGCCGGTTGGTTGAGTGTCCTGGCCGGTTTACCGAAGCTGCGCTCCAAGTCAAGCGCGGCCCTCGGCCTTGCCCCGTCCACTCATGTTCCGGGCATCGGCGTTCCGGCGTCAGAGAAGCGACCTGATATAGTCGCAAACGCGATCGACTTCGACCTCGAGGCATTTCAGGTCCGCAAAACCCGGCCGCTCGGCCTGTTCGGCAAGCTCCGCCAGTGTCCACGCGCCGATGCTGCGCGCGGCGCCCTTGAGCGAATGGGCGGCCCGCATGCGCGCCTCCCCGCCACCGGCTGCTTTCCACGCCTCGACATAGATACCCGCCTGCGTTGCGAAAACGCCGAGGACCTGTGCCTCCAGATCGCGGTCGCCAAGGGTCTGGGTGGACAGGTGAACCAGATCGACGGGCTTTTCGGTACCGTCCGCCCTCGCCGCTCTCGAAATGTCCGCCTTGAGTGCCATGGGCATGAGTGTGTGCCTTCTTGCCGCCTGCAATGGCAATCAGACTGGGCCGTCATGGCAAAGATTCGGTTAACGCCGCAATCGGGCCCCCATACCGCGTCACTTCCCGCCAGCAAGCAGAGCGCGGCCCGCATCCGTCAGTTTGCACACCAGCCAGCCCGGCTTGACCGGATTGGCGAACCAGGGCTCGGCCCACCCTCGTTCGACGCAGGACTGTATTGTTCTGGCATTGAACTCCCTGCCCTCATCGTCGAAAAGCGGCAGTTTGCCGCCTGGCTGATCGAGGCCGCTACGCAGATATCGCAGTTGCGCGTCACTGAGATGCCCCGAACCGGGATCGGCGTGAATGTGCTTGCGCGCTGTCGTTCGTTTGCCGCCCTGTTCGCTCATCCATGGTCACCCGATTGCCTGAAACGCCGGCCTTGCCGCAATTCCATGTCCCCGCCCCCTTGGCGACACCGCCGGTGTCGTAACGGAACCCTGGCTTGAGGCCTGCAAGCTCTGATTGGGTGTGTCTGGCGCTGCAACCCGATCCGCCGCGCCGTTAACCCTATATTAACTTTCTGGGGAACGCAGGGGGGGCTTCCTTGTCGATTGTTAATAACTGTGCCATTACGGTACTTTGGCGGCAAGGGCTTGCGTCCGGCGGCACGAATTCTGGAAATTCTTCCACTATTCTGTGCCCCAGTTCGTAAAAACTGGCTTCCGAACGATCCCCATTCGACCGGGGATATTCGGACGGTGAAGCCGAATGATGCGGCAATGGTCGAGGCAGGCGTGAGTACTCCATGGCGGCATGATGTCAGGTGTATTCAGCGCAGGCTCCGACGGTCATCACGGCGCAACCGCCTGAATATATCCTTAGGTCAGCAGGGTATTGAGTAGCCTATTCATTCGCGTGAATGGCGTGAGTACGGGGAATTTGTGTTATGGCGTCTGAACCCAAGAAGGATTCCGCATCTGAAACGGCCTTGCGTGCCGTTGAGGACGCGCTGAACATCGACTTCACCGAAGGCGATGCTCCGGCAGGCGGAAAGTCGGCGCGCGGCGAGGTGCCGGATACCGATCCGGACTTTCTCGAACTCGAACAGCGGTTGGCCGACGCGGCGAACGATCTGCGCCGCCAGAGCGACGAAACCGATGTTTCGATGGCACCCGCGCCTGCGCGGCCGAGGCCAACCCCAAGAGGCAGGCGCAACCAGCAGCCGGAACCGGCAAGGGCGTCGCGCGGCCAGAAGCCGGGTTTCTCTCCTGCCAATGACGACAGAAGCGCCGGCGGTGGCGATCTGTCCTTCGCCATCCAGCGGACGCCGCCCACGCGCATCTTCTGGGTCGCCGCCTTCCTTTCCCTGGTCTGGCTCGGCCTGACCGGCGGTCTTTACGTTTACGCACGCGATAACGGGGTTCTGACCAGCCTCTTCGGCACCTCCGAAGCCATGTCCGGCCCGGTCCCCTGGGTTCTTGGCGGCATTATCCTTGTGCCGATGCTGCTGATCTGGGCTTTCGCGATCATGATGCGTCGCGCCCAGGAAATGCGCGTCGCCGCCCAGACCATGACCGAGGCAGCCGTGCGCCTGCTGCGTCCCGAAGACACGGCCGCCGCTTCGGTCGCCACCGTCGGACGCGCCATTCGCCGCGAGGTCGCGGCAATCAATGACGGCATGGAGCGCGCGATTGCCCGCGCCAGCGAACTCGAACGTTTCGTCCAGTCCGAAATGGGCAACCTCGAGCGTTCCTATGCCGACGCCGAAGTGCGTCTCAAGGGACTGGTCGGCGAACTGGCCGAAGAACGCCACGAAATCGTCAGCCACGTCGATTTGCTGCGCGATTCCCTCGCAGACACGCATACCGGCATCACCAACGAAGTCGACGCTGTCGCTTCGCGCATCGAGGCCGCGGTCCTGGCGACTACTTCGCGCATCGTCGATTCCATCGATACCGAAGGTCTTGCGGTTACCGGCAAGCTTGAGAACGTCACCGGACGCCTGTCCGAAATGCTTTCCCAGTCCGGCTCGCAGATCGCCGAGGCCGTATCGTTGCGCGCCAGCGATTTCGACCGGATGGTGCAGGATCGCGTTTCCGATCTTGACAGCACCGTCGAGGAACGACTGACGCATTTCGGCTCGCTGCTCGATGGCCGTATCGAGGATCTGTTCAACAAGCTGGGCAACCAGCAGAAGAACGTCGAAACCGTCACATCGCGTGTCGAACAGCTCGTCGACGAACAGATCGGCAAGGCCGGCAAGGAATTCGGCACGAGGGGCATGGCACTGGTCAGGGCACTGGGTGCGCAGACCAAGGCGCTCGACAAGGCGATGGAAGATCGCACCGAGAAGATCGGGTCGGTCATGGGCGGACGCCTTGCCGAACTCGGCGCGTCCGTGAGCGGGCACGTCGACACGGTCATGCATCAATTGCAGGAACGCTCCGGCGCCCTGGAGACCACAGCAACGCGCATCGAGCAGGCAATCAGCCACAATGTCGGCCGCCTCGACGACAATCTGCGTCAGCATGCGCTGGAAGTCGCCCGCTCCTTCACCACGGGCAGCGATATCATCAATGGCGTTCTCGACGATGCCATGGACGGCATTTCCGCCAAGGCGCTTGAAGCCAAGCTGGGCATCGAGAGCGTCCAGAGCGAAATGACCACGGCAATGGACGAACGCATCACGGCGATGACGTCCAGCCTCAACTCCGGCCACCGCCGCATGGTCGATGAACTCGACAAGATGGACAACCGCTCCACGGGTCTCGTTGCCGAGATCGACAAGCGCACCGAACGCATGGGCGAAATGCTCCTGAAGGCCGGCACCACGCTGGCCGGCGTGATCGATGCCCGTTCCACCACGATCGAGAACTCCCTCACCCACAGCCAGCAGCGTCTGGTCGAGGAACTCGACAAGATGGACGAGCGCTCGACCGTTTTCATCAGCGAGATCGACAAGCGCACCGAACGCATGGGCGACCTGGTTTCAAGGGCCGGCACGTCGCTTGCAGGCATGATGGACGAGCGCTCGGAAGCCATCCAGCACACCATCCTCGAAGGCCAGCGTCGTCTTGCCGAGGAACTCGACAAGATGGACGACCGCTCCACCGGCCTCGTTTCCGAGATCGACAAGCGTGCCGAGCAAATGGGTGTAATGGTTGCCCGCGCCGGCTCCTCACTCGCCGGCATGATGGACGAGCGCTCGGAAGCCATCCAGCGCACGATCATCGAGGGCCAGCGCCGTCTTGCCGAAGAACTCGACAAGATGGACAACCGCTCCACCGGTCTCGTTTCCGAGATCGACAAGCGTGCCGAGCACATGGGTGAGATGGTTGCCCGCGCCGGCAGCAACCTCGCCGGCATCATCGATCAGCGTTCGGAAGCCATTCAGCGCTCCCTGGTAGAGGGACAGCAGCGCCTCGTCGTTGAACTCGACAAGATGGACAACCGCTCCACCGGTCTTGTCACCGAGATCGACAAGCGTTCGAAGGCCATGAGCGATTCCATCGTTGCGGCCGGCACCTCCATGCTCTCGCAGTTCGATGAACGCAACGCGACGCTGCGTCAGTCGATGGATTGGGGCTACAAGCAGCTCTTCGAACAGGTGGAGGTCATCGACCAGCGCAACACCAAGCTTCTCACCGACATGGAAAAGCAGGTCGAGCGCGTTGGTTCCTCGGTCCGCCAGGCCAATACCGATCTCACCGCGACCTTCGAATCCGGTGTTTCGCTCCTGCGCCAGAATATCGGCGAAGGCCAGAAGCAGATCTTCGGCGAGATCGAGCATCTCAACACGGCGGGCGCCAAGCTGGTCGACGAGATCTCCGCGCGCACGAACCTGCTCGGTGAGACCATGGGCAATGCCGCCCAGCACATTTCCGGCGTGATCGACGAAAGGAACAAGTCGATCTTTGCAACGCTGCGCCAGGGCCGTGACGAATTCCTGAGCGAGATCGAGGCCACTTCGCACAATCTGATGGCCGGCCTGGATGCCAAGCGCAACGAATTCGACGCGCGTTTGCAGGAACAGATCGAACTTTCTGGTCGCCAGATCGATTCAAAGGCCGAGAGCCTCTCCAACCTGCTGACCGAGCGCGCCCGCGCCATCAACACGAGCCTGGGTGGCGAATTGCTCGAAACCCAGCGCGCGCTGGAGACACGCACCCGCGAATTCTCCCAGGCGCTTGCAGAACGCGCACGCGAGATCGGCACGGTCATCGACGAACACGGCCTTCCGGTCGTCGAAGGCCTGCGCAGCGGCGGCATCGAACTGGTCAACGAGATCGAGCGCGTCGGCGGAACCCTGTCGAAGGAATTCCTCCAGCTCTTCGAGAAGATGGCCACCGCGACGGGCAATTTCGACACCATGGCCAACCAGGCCGGATCGAGCCTGTCGACACTCGAACGCCACATCACCGAAGGCACGGCGCAGCTTGCCGAAACCATCCAGCGCGCCGCCGCCGACAGCGAGAATACCCGTCAGACTGTCGAACGCACGGTCGCCGAGGTCAGCCAGACCACGGAAGAACTGCTCGCCGGCATGTCGGAAAGCTCGCAGCGCTTCGACAAGCAGGTCAAGCAGCTCAATGCAGCATCCGAGGCGGTCACCACGTCTCAGAAGCAACTCGCCGCCGTTCTGGACGCCCGTCAGGAGCCTCTGGAAGAACTCGCCGCGAACATTTCCGAGCGCTCGAGCGCCATCGAACACTCGGTGCTCAACTTCTCCGGCGTATTGACCAGCCTGATCCAGGACATGATGGACAAGGCCAACAAGGCCGGAAGCCAGGTAACCGCGGAGATCGAGAATTCCTTCGATCAGGCGATTTCGAGACTCGCCGAAACGGTCGAGGCGATGCGTGTCGCCTCGGAAGATATCCGCAACGAGCTGGAATCCACACGTACGCAAATGCGCCGCGGCGTCATGGAGCTCCCGGTCGAGGTCAAGGAAAGCGCCGATTCCATGCGCCGCGTCCTTGTCGACCAGATCTCCGCGCTCAAGGAACTGTCTGAAATCGTCACCAAGTCCGGCAAGGCCTACGACATGGCGCCGCCGGTCCAGCAGCCGCGTCTGGCCGCCGCAGGCGGAGGCGTACCCGCGCCGACCATGCGCGCTGCAACGGTGAGCCAGCCGGTTCAGCTCGAAACCGTACGCGCCCCTGCTCCCGACATGAACGAAGCCGCACCGATTGCGTTCGAGGAGCCTCGTCCGCGCCCACGCGTGGTGCCCGACAATTACGAGGCGCCTGCCCCCCGTGAGCCGGCCAGCGAACGCGGGTCCGAGCGGGAACAGGGTGCCGAGGCACGCCAGCAGGCCAGACGGCCGGTCGACCCGATGCATCGCGGTGGTTCGCGTGGCGGTGCAGAACGGCGTCCTCCCGCGCCGCCGAAGGTCGAAAACGCGTCGGAAAGCCTCAATACGCTGTCCATGGACATCGCCCGCGCGATCGACCATGACAGTGCCGCCGATGTCTGGGAACGCTACCAGCGCGGTGAAAACAACGTCTTCACCCGCGACCTCTATACGCCGAGGGGGCAGAAAACCTTCGACGAGATACGTTCCAAGTACAAGGGCGAGTCGGAGTTCCGTGCCGCCGTCGATCGCTACATCGTCGACTTCGAGCGACTGTTGAAGGATGTCGGCCGCAACGATCGCGACAACGTCATGACGCAAACCTATCTGACGTCGGACACCGGCAAGGTCTACACCATGCT
>JAGRLL010000054.1 GCA_020441855.1 Nitratireductor sp. | reverse complement strand
GGCACCAAGAAGATGTCGAAATCGGACGCCTCCGACCTGTCGCGCATCAACCTGACCGATTCCGCCGACGACATCGCGAAGAAGATCCGCAAGGCCAAGACCGATCCCGAGCCGCTTCCCGAAACGCTCGATGGGCTGGCCGAGCGGCCCGAAGCGCTGAACCTCGTCGGCATCTATGCCGCGCTTGCCGACATGAGCAAGAACGATGTCGTCGCGAAATTCGCCGGCGAGCCCTTTTCGGTGTTCAAGCCGGCGCTAGCCGATCTGGCGGTCGAGAAGCTGTCGCCGATCAACGCCGAGATGCGTCGTCTGCTCGACAATCCGTCGCTGGTCGATTCCATCCTTGCCGATGGTGCGAAGCGCGCCCGCGTGATTGCGCGCGAAACCATGGGCGAGGTGCGCCGCATCATGGGCTTCCTCGGCGGCTGAAGCGCGGCGGTTGCGCATTCACTCACGCATCTGTCAAGTCTTGTACTTGGTGGCGTCGAAGGGCTAAATGCGGGCATGGTCAGCAAGCGGCAGAGTTTCCAGGAAGGCCACAAGCGCAAATTCCTGGCAGTTATCGACGCAACGCCCGAATGCGGGCGGGCAGTGCTTTATGCCGGTCGGCGCGCTGCCAAGACTGGCGGTGGCCTGGTCCTGGTCTATGTCTGCCCGCCGGGCGATTTCCAGCACTGGATCGGGGTCGAGGAGATCATGCGCGCCGAGGCGCGCGAAGAGGCGGACGCCGCACTCGACAAGTTCGCGCAATACGCCCGCGAAAAGGCCAATATCGACCCGGAACTGGTGACCCGCGAAGGCGGCACCGTCGAGGAAGTGTGCAAGCTGATCGAGGAGGATCGCGATATCGCGATCCTGGTGCTCGCCGCCGGCGAGGACAAGGAGGGACCGGGCCCGCTCGTTTCCTCGATTGCCGGGCGCGGCGCGGCTTTCCCCGTCCCGGTTACCATCGTGCCTTCCGATCTGTCGGACGAGGATATCGAGGCGGTCGCCTGATCCTTCCGCGGATGGACAGTGCCACGGCCTTGATGCACGAAATCGCGTGACTATGTTTCAGTTTGGAATTATTCCAGATTGATGCAGCTTTTCCCCCGGCCTTGAACCGGGCCAGATAGCGGAGAATGACGGATGTTCATCCAGACAGAGGCGACCCCCAATCCCGCCACGTTGAAATTCCTGCCCGGCAAATCCGTATTGCCCGGCGATCCGGCGGAATTCCGCGCACCCGAAGACGCAAACGGTTCGCCGCTTGCCTCCCGCCTGTTCGAGATTCCGGGCGTTACCGGAGTGTTCCTGGGCGACGATTTCATCACCGTGACGAAGGACGAGCATGCCGGGACCGGTTTCGACTGGCCGCATCTCAAGCCCGCCATTCTGGGCGCGATCATGGAGCATTACGCGTCGGGAAGGCCTGCCGTCGAGGACGCTTCTCAGGCCGCGCCGGAAGGTGAGGAATTCTTCGAGGAATCCGACGGCCAGATCGTCGAAACCATCAAGGAATTGCTCGACACCAGGGTACGCCCGGCCGTCGCGCAGGATGGCGGCGACATCACCTTCCGCGGCTACCGGGACGGTGTCGTCTACCTCTACATGCGCGGTGCATGCTCGGGTTGTCCCTCTTCGACGGCGACGCTGAAATACGGCATCCAGAACCTCTTGAAGCACTTCATTCCCGAAGTGCGCGAGGTCGAGGCCATCTGAGCAGGCCGTGATCGCGACATACGGTCGTCTGCGACCAAAATCGGGGTCGACATTTCCTCGCCCCGGCGCGAATGGTTGCGTCCCATGATAACGCTGGCGATCGACACCTCCGCCCATCTTTGCGCCGTCGCGCTGCATGACGACGCATCCGATTCGATTCTGGCCGAGCGCACCGAGGATATTGGCCGCGGCCACGCCGAACGGCTGATGGACGTGATCGGCGAGGTGCTGGCGGCGGCATCGCTCGACTATTCGGCAATGGGCCGCGTCGCCGCGAGCGTCGGACCGGGCAGTTTCACCGGCCTTCGGGTCGGTCTCGCCACCGCGCGCGGCATCGCGCTCGGCCTTGGCGTCCCGGCGGTCGGTGTCGGCGCGCTCGACGCCCTCGCGGTGGCCGCCAGGCCCCACGATGCCGGCCAGCCATTGCTTTCCATCCTCGATGCAAGGCGTGGCGAAGCCTACGCACGGTTTTTCGGCGCCGCAGCCCGGCCGGAAGCTCCGTTCGTCGCCGCTTACGATACGATTGCCGGCATGATTCGCGACGAGCCTGATATTACGCTGTGCGGTTCGGGCGCCGCGCAATTGATCGAGCTGGTCGGCCGCAACCTGCGGATTGCACACGAACGCGCCGCCGCGCCGATAGCAGCCTATGCCCGACTGGGCGCGAACGTCCGGGAAACCGGCATCCGGCCCGAACCGCTTTACCTCCGCCCGCCAGACGCCAAGCCGCAATCCGGCTTCGCGCTGGCGCGCGCTTGAGCCGGATCGAGGGGACGGCAGGCATGCTCTGGTGGTTCTGGTGGCTCTGGTCCAGCCCTTCCGTGTTCGTGACCGAGGCCGGCGAGGACGATCTCGTCGCAATGGCCGAAATCCACGAGGCGAGCTTTCCCCATGGCTGGGACGCCGACACCCTGCACAAGATGCTGCATGGCGGCGGCATGTTTGGCCTTGTCGCGCGCCGGGAAGGCGGCGAGGGCGACCCGCTTGGGTTCGTGCTGGTGCGCTCGACCGGCGAGGAAGCCGAGGTCATCACGGTCGCCACCGCGCCCGCCGCGCGCGGCAAGGGTGTCGGGAGGGCGCTGATGGATGAGGCTGTCCGCCGTCTGCAACGCGACCGCGTCGCGCGCCTGTACCTGGAGGTCAGCGAAAGGAATGCCGCCGCTCTGGCGCTTTATCGCGCGCTGGGCTTTCGCAAGGTCGGCGAACGCAAGGCCTATTATGCTTCGCATGTCGACGGCGGCAAGGCTGCGGCCGGACACACCTCCGCGCCGCCGCTCAACGCGCCACCGAGCGCGCTTGTCATGGAACTTGATCTTGGTTAGACCCGGGCCAACCGGCCGACCGCGCCGGGCCGCCGCATGATACGCCTGTCGGGCAAGGGACGCTGATGAGCCTCGAGGAACTCTGCGCGCAAAAGGGCCTGCGCATGACCGAGCAGCGCAAGGTCATCGCGCGCGTTCTGGAATCCTCCGACGATCACCCCGATGTCGAGGAACTGTATCGCCGCGCCTCGAAGATCGATTCGAAGATTTCCATCGCCACGGTCTACCGCACGGTGAAGCTGCTCGAGGATTTCAACATCATCGAACGTCACGACTTCCGTGACGGACGCTCGCGCTACGAGGCCGCGCCGGAAGACCATCACGACCATCTGATCGATCTGAAGACCGGGCAGGTCATCGAATTCGCCAACGAGGAGATCGAGCGCCTGCAGGAGGAGATCGCCCGCCGCCTGGGCTTTCGCCTCGTCGATCATCGCCTCGAACTTTATGGCGTCCCGCTCAGGCGTGAGGAGACGGACAAGAAACGGTCCGCGCCTTCCGGCGAGAACGACAAGTCGGGCAAGGGGTCAGGTGTCTGAGAGGTTCGGCGTTCGCGCATGATAGCGAAAATCCGTCTTGCCCTGGGCCTTCTCGTCCTGTTGCCCTTCACGCTTGTCGTCATTCCGATCCAGATCGTGTCGATGAATGTCGCCCGGCCGGTTTCGAGGGTCCTGCCCATCTACTGGCATCGTACGGTGCTGCGCGTCATCGGCGTGCGCGTGCACGTCCACGGCGAACGGCCGAGGGCCAGGCCGATGCTGATCGTTTCCAACCATCTTTCATGGTCGGACATCATGGTGCTCGGTTCGCTCACGCGCCTGTGCTTCGTCGCCAAGCGCGAGGTCAAGACCTGGCCGGGAATCAACATGCTGGCATGGCTTCAGCGCACCGTCTTCATCGACCGGACCCATCGCCAGCAAACCGCCCGGCAGGCAAACACCATCGCCCGGCGCATGAACCAGGGCGACACCATGGTGCTGTTCGCCGAGGGCACGACCGGCGATGGCTATCGCATCGGCCCGTTCAAATCGGCCCTGTTCGGCGCCGTCCATGCCGCGCTCAACGATACGCCGTCGGGCAGCGTCACCGTGCAGCCCGTGGCGATCGCCTATACGAAGCTGCACGGCCTGCCGCTTGGCCGCCTGCAACAGCCGCGCGCGGCCTGGCCGGGCGACGTGAAGCTGGCCCCGCACCTGATTTCCTTCCTGCTGGCCGGCGCCTATGACGTCGAGGTTGTCTTCGCCGAGCCCGAGACCTTTTCGGCCGACGCCAACCGCAAGCAGATCGCCAGCTCCATGCACGAACGCGTCCGCACCGCCTACACCGACGCGATCCGCATGCGCTTCGATGCTTGATCGGTGCTTCGCCGGGCGATAGAACCCGCTACCCGACCGCCAACCGGATCAAAGATGAACGCGCACGCAAAATCCGCCGCTGAACGCCCCGATGCCGGGAGCCCGACCGGACCATCCGGCCGCAAGGTCTTCATCAAGACCTATGGCTGCNNGGCTGCCAGATGAACGTCTACGATTCCGAGCGCATGGGAGACGTGCTGGCCCGCCAGGGCTACGAGGCGACGCCCTCGCCCGATGACGCCGACCTCATCGTGCTCAACACCTGCCACATTCGCGAGAAGGCGGCCGAAAAGGTCTATTCCGAACTGGGAAGGCTGCGGCAGATCAAGCAGGCGCGGGCGGTCGAGGGCAAGGATACGCTGATCGCGGTCGCAGGATGCGTCGCACAGGCCGAAGGCGAGGAGATCGTCGCGCGCGCGCCAGTTGTCGGTCTCGTCGTCGGTCCGCAAACCTATCACCGCATGGGCGAGTACCTCGACCGCGCGGCCGCCGGAGAGGCGGTTGTCGCGACGGAATTCGCCATCGAGGAAAAATTCGCCGCCTTGCCGCAGGCAGCACCGGCTATACGCAAAGGCAGCGCGCGCGCAGCCAACGCGCCGGTCAGCGCGTTCGTCACCGTGCAGGAGGGCTGCGACAANNNTCTGCGTGGTGCCCTATACCCGGGGAGCCGAGGTTTCTCGCTCCGTCGCACAGATCACCGAAGAGGCGAAGCGGCTGGCGGGCAACGGCGTGCGCGAGATCACCCTGCTCGGCCAGAACGTCAATGCCTGGCACGGCGCGGGCCCGCGAGGCCGGCAATGGCGCCTCGGCGAACTGCTCTTCGCGCTCGCCGAAATCGATGGCCTTGAGCGGCTGCGCTACACAACCAGCCACCCGATCGACATGGACGACGGCCTCATTGCCGCGCATCGCGACCTGGGCAAGCTGATGCCCTATCTGCACCTGCCGGTGCAGGCGGGATCGAACCGCGTGCTGAAGGCGATGAACCGCCATCATACCCGCGAGCATTATCTCGATCTGGTGGCGCGCATCCGCGCCGCGCAACCGGATCTGGCGCTGTCGGGCGATTTCATCACCGGTTTCCCTGGCGAAACGGAAGTTGAATTCGAGGACACGCTGTCGCTGGTGCGCGAGGCGGGCTACGCACAGGCCTTCTCCTTCAAGTATTCGCCCCGCCCCGGCACGCCCGGCGCGGACATGAAGAACCAGGTGCCGGAGGACGTGAAGGCGGAACGCCTGTCGCGCCTGCAGGCGCTGCTGAACGAACAGCAGCATGCCTTCAACCGCTCGATGATCGGCAGGACAATGGATGTCCTGATCGAGAAGCCGGGTCGCAGGCCGGGTCAGATCGCGGGGCGTTCGCCCTGGCTGCAGACGGTCATCCTCGGCGAAGGCGCGGGCAGGGTTGGCGACATCGTTCCCGTTCGCATCGTCTCCGCCGGCCCCAATTCGCTCGCCGGCGAACCCCTTGCGGCCTGAAGCCGCCAACAATCCTGTCCCCGATACGGCCCCAATCTGGCATTGTTGCCACGCCAACATGGGATTACACTTGAAGGCAGGCCAGATTCGCCGCATCTGTCATGCGGTTGTTTTGAACCCGTTGGAGAAGACACACTGACGACTGCAAACCGGGCAACGATGGAGACGCGTTGTTGAACGCCTATGAGCAGGGCCTGAAAAACAGATCGGCCGCATCCGATCTTGAGCATCTCGTGCTCACCTTCGACAACAATCGGCTCGCCACACAATTATTCGGCCAGTTCGACGAACATCTGGCGTTGATCGAGCAGCAGCTTGGCATCGACGCGGTGGCGCGCGGCAACATGGTCGACATCCGCGGTTCCGCCGACGCGGTGCGTCGCGCGCGCCTGTCGCTGGAACATCTTTATGCCCGCCTGGAAGCCGGTGAAAGGATCGAGCGCGGCGACGTTGACGGCGCCATCCGCATGGCGCTTGCCGAGGACCAGTTGCCGCTGCCGACCCTGGAGAAGGGCGGCCGTCTCGCCATGGCCCAGATCGGCACCCGCAAGAAGGTGATCCAGGCGCGCACGCCCACCCAGGACGCCTATATCCGCGCCATGGACCGCTGCCAGCTTGTCTTCGGCGTCGGTCCCGCCGGCACCGGCAAGACCTA
>JAGRLL010000372.1:3647-11683 GCA_020441855.1 Nitratireductor sp. | reverse complement strand
GCATCGTCGACGGCAAGGAAGCCGTCACCTTCCTGGTCAGGATCAAGGAAAGCCTTGAAGACCCGGAACGGCTGGTTCTCGACTTGTAGGGAATGCGCCGATGACCGTCTCGCCGGAATATCTCGTCACCGCGCTGGTCGTGGTGCTCATTCCGGGAACCGGCGTGCTCTACACGGTTGCGGTCGGCCTCGGACAGGGGCGCTGGCCAAGCGTGGCGGCCGCGCTCGGCTGCACGCTCGGTATCGTGCCGCATCTTGCCGCTTCGGTGCTCGGGCTGGCGGCGCTGCTGCACGCCAGCGCCGTGCTGTTTACCGGCCTGAAATATGTCGGCGCCGCCTATCTGCTTTATCTGGCCATCATGACGCTGAGGGATCGCGGACCGGTGCGCTTCAATGCGATTGCCGAGCGGCGTCCGGCGCTGGCGCTCGTTCGGAGCGGTGTCCTGCTCAACGTCCTCAATCCCAAGCTGTCGGTATTCTTCCTCGCCTTTCTGCCGCAATTCGTGCCGGCTGGCGGCGAACATGCGATGGCGCAGATGCTGGAGCTTAGCTCGGTGTTCATGGCGATGACCTTCGTGGTGTTCGCGGTCTACGGCGTCCTTGCCGCACAGGTTCGGCAGAAGGTGCTCGAAAGCAGGCGGGCCATGGCGTGGCTGCGCGGTGTGAGCGCGGCGGCATTCGGCGCGCTGGGTGCAAGGCTGGCGTTGTCGAATGGCTGAGCGGACACAGGAAACGAACCGGATGCGCGGCGTTGGTATTGGTGTGCTGGTGCGGTTGCTCGCACTGTTTCTGGCAATCCTGATCTCGGTTGGCCATTGGTCGGCGCCGGGGTCGGCGCTGGCATTAGCGCAGGAAGCACGCACCGCGCTTGTTATCGGCAATGGCGACTATTCCTTCGCGCCGCTGGCCAACCCGACCAACGATGCCGGCGATGTCGCCGAAGCCCTGCGCAAGGCGGGCTTCGAGGTGACGCTGCTGAAGGACGCCGATATCGGGGAGACCAGAACCGCCCTGCGCACGTTCGGGCAGGTTCTGAAGGAGAAAGGCGGTGTCGGCCTGTTCTTCTTCGCCGGGCATGGCGTTCAGGTGAAAGGCGAGAACTATTTGCTGCCTGTAGGTGACGGAATCGGTGATGTCGACGATCTCGACAACCAGACCGTCAGCGCGGCGCAGATCGTCGAGGAAATGGATGCCGCCAACAATGCGCTCAACATCGTCATCCTGGATGCCTGCCGCGACAATCCCTTCACCGGGGGGACGAAGGGCCTGAGCCGGATCGATTCCTCGTCGAGCCTGTTTGTCTCCTATTCGACCTCGCCCGGGTCGGTGGCTCTGGACGGGACCGGGCGCAACAGCCCCTATACCGCCAACCTGACGCGCGCGCTCGAAACGCCGGGACTGAATCTCGAAGAGACCTTCAAGCGTACGCTGAAGGGTGTCTATCAGGAGACCCGGGGCAAGCAGCTTCCCTGGCTTTCGTCCTCCTTCTTCGGCGAGTTCGTCTTTCTCGAAGGTCAGGCATCGCCCGGTTCGACCGCCGCCGCACCCTCCGGCCAGAGGCAGGCGCTATCGCTCTCGCGCCAGCCGGCAATCGCGGAAACCGCCTCGCTTGCCGGGATCTATCGGGCCGAGGGACGCAATCCGAATGGCTCGCGATACAACGGCATGGTGGCGTTGGCGCAGGACGGCGACCGGTTCGATGTGACCTGGTGGATTGGCCGTCAGGTCTTCCATGGCACGGGACAACTCGCCGGGCGCATGCTGGTCGTCGACTGGGGCGCGCAACATCCGGTCGTCTACAGCTTTGCAGGCGAAGGCAGGCTGAATGGTGAATGGGCGGACGGTTCGGCCAGCGAAAGGCTGACGCCGGTAGGCATCGCGGCATCCGGCGCGGTGCCGAAACCCGGACGTTACGCGGTGCAGGGACGCAATCCGAACGGTTCCGGCTACAAGGGCTGGCTGAACCTGGACGGAGACGGCGAGCGCTACGAATTGTCGTGGAAGATCGGCAGGGACAGCTACAGCGGTTCCGGCATCTACAGGAACGGATTGCTGATCGTCGACTGGGGCGGAGCGACGCCGGTCATCTACGCGTTGGAGAAGAATGGCAGTCTGAGCGGATTGTGGGAAGCCGGGCGCGGCGCCGAGAGGCTGACGCCGGAAGGATAGGCCGCTTCGGCGCTGGCAAACAAATGCCGATCGGCTATAGTTTTGCCAGCCGCAAACAGGAAATCGGGGCGCAAGCGAGGAAGACGGGAAATGTCGATCGAACTGAAAATGCTGCTTTTCACAGTGGGACTGTTCTTCGTCCAGCTGGTCGCGCAGGTTGTTGCCGAGGTCATCCAGCATGGTCTCGGCTATGCCGTCAGCGCGCGTGACGACTGGAAGAATCCGACCGGCATCGCCGGGCGCATCGAGCGTTCCTATTTCAACCTGCTCGAGACGATGCCGGCCTTCGCCGCATTGGTGCTGATCGTGCTCTACACCGGCAACGCCAACGAAATGACGGCGCTCGGCGCGCAGGTCTATTTCTGGGGCAGGGTGCTCTACTTCCCGGCCTATATCAGCGGCATTCCGCTCGTACGCACGCTGATCTGGACGGTTTCGACCGTCGGCCTGCTGCTGATTTTCTGGGAATTGGTCAAGCTGGCCTTCTAGGCGGAACGTGGCTGAACGGATCGTGGTTTTGCAAAAAGGCGTTCTTGTCGTCACGGGTGGCAGCCGCGGCATCGGCGCGGCGACGGCGGAGCTTGCGGCCAGGGACGGCTGGTCGGTGGTGGTGAACTACCGCGCCGACGAACAGGCGGCACATGCCGTGGTCGACAGGATATGCGCAGATGGCGGCAAGGCCGTCGCCGTGCGTGGCGACGTGGCCGACACCGGGAATGTGCGCAGGCTGTTCGCCGAGGCTGATGCGCTTGGAACGATCGGTGGCCTGGTCAACAATGCCGGTATCGTCGACCGGCGTCAGCGTGTCGACGAGATGTCGCCCGAGCGGCTGGAACGGATGATGCGCGTCAATGTCATCGGCTCGATGCTCTGTGCGCAGGAAGCGGTGCGGCGCATGTCGACGCGCCATGGCGGCAATGGCGGGGCGATCGTCAATCTGTCGTCCGTGGCCGCCGTGCTTGGCGCGCCGGGCCAGTATGTCGATTACGCCGTATCGAAGGGCGCCATCGACACGTTTACGACGGGTCTGGGCCGTGAAGTTGCCGGGGAAGGCATTCGCGTCAACGCCGTGAGGCCCGGCATCATCGACACGGAAATCCATGCTTCCGGCGGCGAGCCCGAGCGGGTGGCACAGATGCGCTCCGTGCTTCCGATGAAACGGGAAGGTTCGGCGGGCGAAGTCGCCGCGGCAATTGTCTGGCTGTTGTCAGAAGGTGCATCCTATGTGACGGGTGCGATCCTGGATGTGAGCGGCGGAAGGTGAGCTGCATGTCCATCGTGAAAGCCGCCGGCATGGCCGGCATTGTCAATTACGTTCCTCGCCTGCCGGCCTGAAGCCGGACGGGCGTCCCCAATACGCAAAAGGTGAGTTCAAGATGTCCGAAACCTACGATGTCGTCGTTATCGGCTCCGGTCCCGGTGGTTACGTGTGCGCGGTCAAGGCCGCGCAGCTCGGTCTGAAGACGGCAATCGTCGAAAAGAACGATACGCTCGGCGGGACGTGCCTGAACATCGGCTGCATTCCGTCCAAGGCGTTGCTGCACGCCTCGGAAATGTTCGTCGAGGCCGGACACGGGCTGGCAAAGCTCGGGGTCGTGGTGAGCGAACCGAAACTCGATCTAAAGACCATGATGGCGCACAAGGACGCGGTGGTGAAATCCAACGTCGATGGAGTCGCCTTCCTGATGAAGAAGAACAAGATCGATGTGCACAAGGGTGTCGGTTCGATTGTCTCCGCCGGCAAGGTGAAAGTGGCAGGCAAGGACGGCGAGAGCGTTCTGGAGACGAAGAACATCGTCATCGCGACCGGCTCCGACATTGCCGGCATTCCGGGCCTCGACGTGACGATCGACGAGAAGACGATCGTGTCTTCGACCGGCGCGATCGCGCTCGACAAGGTGCCGGGCAAGCTGGTGGTCGTCGGCGGCGGCGTAATCGGTTTGGAACTGGGTTCGGTCTGGAACAGGCTCGGCGCGCAGGTGACGGTCGTCGAATATCTCGACAAGATCCTCGGGCCGATGGACGGCGAAGTGTCGAAGCAGGCCCAGCGGCTGATGCAGAAGCAGGGCATGACCTTCCATCTTTCGGCGAAAGTGACGGGCGTGGAAAAGTCGGGCAAGGGCGCGAAGGTCACCTTCGAACCGGTGAAGGGCGGCGAAGCGACCGTGCTGGACGCCGACGTTGTGCTGATCTCGACGGGCAGGCGGCCCTATGCCGATGGTCTCGGTCTGGAAGCCGCAGGCATCGAGACCGGGCGCGGCAAGGTCAAGACCGATGCGCACAGGCGCACCAATGTCGCCGGCATCTACGCGGTTGGAGACATCACCGACGGCCCGATGCTGGCGCACAAGGCTGAAGACGAGGGTGTGGCAGTTGCCGAGATCATCGCTGGCCAGGCAGGGCACGTGAATTACGATGTCATTCCGGGCGTGGTCTACACCCAGCCTGAAATCGCCTCGGTCGGGAAAACCGAGGAAGAACTCAAGGCGGCGGGCATAGATTACGTCTCGGGCAAGTTCCCGTTCTCGGCCAACGGGCGCGCGCGGGCGATGAACCAGACCGACGGCTTCGTCAAATTCCTCGCCGACAAGGCGACCGACAGGGTGCTCGGCACCCATATCGTAGGGTTCGGCGCGGGCGAGATGATCCACGAATGCGCGGTGCTGATGGAATTCGGCGGTTCTTCAGAGGATCTCGGGCGTACCTGCCACGCACATCCGACGATGTCGGAGGCGGTCAGGGAGGCGGCGCTCGCCACCTTCGCCAAGCCGCTTCACATCTAGCGCGGGTATCCGGCCGCGCAAATTGAAAAGGCGCGGTGCAATCCGCGCCTTTCTGCTTTCATCAGGCAGGTATTGCCGGAGAAGCTGCCGGAACCTATTCGGTCTCGACTTTTTCCTCGAGCTTTAGCGTCTCGGGGTCGTGGGTCGACATGGCCGATTCGTCTTCGGTCGCGACCTGCTCGGACTGGGCGGTTGTCAGCTTCTTCTCGAGATGCGCGCTGTGATAGGTGCAGGCAAGGCCGGCGCCGGCAGTTCCGGCGATGAAACCGGTTGCGAGCAGTGCGGTGAGCGCTTTTCTCATGGCACGTCCTTTCGGGTTCAGGCTTGCGGTGCTTGAAGCTTAGCACGGACCGCCTTTAGGTCCAGAGCCGTTGCGGTCACGGTTTTGCGAGGCGCGTTCAGTCGGCCATCGGCTCGACCGGTTCGACCGTAAAGCCTTCGTCGCGAAGGAGGGCGACGAGGCCGTCCTTGCCGGGCAGGTGCAGGGCGCCGACGGCCATGAAGGCATTGCCCTTTTCCAGATATTGCGCGGCGCGCTCGGCCATCAGGCGGTTGCGGTTGGCGATCAGCAATTCCTGGAAATCGGCATAGCCCTTGCCGTCATAGGTCTGCGGTGCATAGGCGCGGATGAGCGGCAACAGCAGGGCTGTATTGCCCTCCAGATAAAGCGCCTTGGTCGTCTCCATCATCGAATCGGCGAGCGTGCCGAGCTTCAGCGTCTCGTTGAGTGCGCTGACGTGAAACTCGCGCGGCACGGAGGCGACGGCGCGGAACTGCTCCTCGATGGTTTCCAGACCGACGAGTTGCTTGCCTTCGTCCCGTGCCCTTGTGCCGATCAGCGTGTCGAGCACCGGAGCACCCTTGTTCTTGGCCTCTACCTCGCACACCGGGATGGCGATGGTTGCGGCGATCAGCCAGGGCTGCATGTGGCGTGCGATCTTCCACGGCATCGCGCGCGCCTCGATCGCCGATTTCAATCGGTCGAGCGATTCTTCCGGCACGAAACTGTCGAGCGTGGTGCCGTCCAGCAGCAGCGTCAGGTCCTTGAGCGCCAGCATGGCGGCCATGGTCTTTTCGCGGTCCATCGCCTCGACACTTTCGATGATCACGGTCGAGGCATGGTCGAACCTTTTCGGCGCGCCGGCGGGCATTTTGGTGACGCGCGGATCGGCGGAATGCATGGTGCCGAGCAGCCAGGAGGGCTCGGAGCCTTGCCCGGAGATCTTCCAGAAGATCGCGTGACCGTTCTCGACCTTTTCGGCCTCGGCGAGCGCTTCGCGCAGCTTCCCGGGGTCCTCGCGCCGCAGCCTGTCGACCAGGTTTTCGGCGGAACAGCTCATGATCCGCTTTTCGAGTTCTTCCTCGGTTGGCGCCTGCGCCAGCGCCGAGGATGCCCAGACCAGCGAGGCGGCAAACGCCAATACGAAAACAAGATGGAAGATGCCGAGCGTCAGCAAGGCGCGATCGGCCAGCCTGTCGAGCAGGCTCGCCAGCGGGCTTGCATTACAATCCGGGCCATCCGGGCTTTGGCGCGCGATTTCCATGCGTCCATTGTCGGCGCAAATGCTGGACATGCGGTTAAGATGCGGCGGCAAATGCGCGTCATTCGCCGCTCAATTACCGGCCGGCATTGTTTCTGGCGCCGGCACGCGGATGGGCCTTGCGGTAGCTTTCCAGCAGGCGGGAAGTGTCGACGGCGGTATAGATCTGCGTTGTCGACAGGCTGGCATGGCCGAGCAATTCCTGAATGGTGCGCAGGTCGCCGCCGCCCGCGAGCAGGTGGGTGGCGAAGGAATGGCGCAAGGCATGCGGCGTTGCGCTTTCGGGCAGGCCAAACGCGCCACGCAGGCGCGCCATGGTGCGCTGGATGATCGCCGGTTGCAGCGGGCCGCCCCTGGCGCCGCGAAAGAGCGGTTCGTCGTCTTCAAGGTGATAGGGGCAGAGGCGGATATAGTCGGCGATGGCCGCGCCGACGGCGGCCAGAACTGGTACCAGTCGCGTCTTGTTGCCCTTGCCGGTGACGCGCAGCGTCTGCGCCCGGCCACCCCCGGTCATTTTCGGGGTCAGGTCGAGCGCCTCGCCGATACGCAGGCCGCAACCGTAGAGCAGCGAGAAGATCGCGGCGTCGCGCGCGGCGATCCAGGGCTCCTCGGCCAATTGCCCGGCGGGGGAAGCCAGCCTGACGGCCTGTGCCGCGGCTATCGGCTTGGGCAGCGTCTTGGGCTGGCGTGGCGCACGCGTCGCCGCAAGGCCGCCCGAATGGGCAAGGCCCTTTCGCTCCAGATAGCGCACGAATGACTTGATGCCGGCGAGGCCGCGCCCGAGCGTTCGCGCACCCGCGCCGCCGCGTCTGCGTTCCGCCAGGAAGCCGCGCATGTCGGCGGGCCTGAGATCGGCAACGTCTAGCAGGCGGGGGGGATGACCGAGATGGCCGGTCAGGAAGGTGAGAAACTGGCGCAGGTCGCGCTCGTAGGCCTCGACCGTCTTCGCCGCCACGCGGCGTTCATGGGCGAGGTGGGCGAGCCATGCGGCGCGCTCGGCGGCAAGGTCGTCGGCGCAATGGATCAGGATTTCAGCGGAAGCGGCCATGCGCGCAGGTTACGCGCGCATGGTTAGCAAGGCGTTAGCCGATCTTTTGGCCGGTCTTGGCCCAGTCGGCGAGGAAGGCTTCGAGACCCTTGTCGGTCAGCGGGTGCTTGAACAATGCCTTGAGCGTCGCCGGCGGGATGGTCGCGACATCGGCGCCGATCAGTGCGGCCTGCTTGACGTGATTCACCGTGCGGATCGAGGCAGCGAGAATCTCGGTCTCGAAACCGTAATTGTCGTAGATGGTGCGGATTTCCGAGATCACCTCCATGCCGTCGAGGCCGATATCGTCGAGCCGGCCGATGAAGGGGGAGATGAAGGTCGCGCCGGCCTTGGCGGCGAGCAATGCCTGGTTGGCCGAAAAGCACAGCGTGACATTGACCATCTGGCCGCTGTCGGTCAGCGCCTTGCACGCCTTCAACCCGTCCGGCGTCAGCGGCACCTTGATGCAGATATTGGAGGCGATCTTCGCCAGGAGCGCTGCTTCCTTCATCATGCC
>JAGRLL010000372.1:0-3571 GCA_020441855.1 Nitratireductor sp. | reverse complement strand
CGCGGCCCGCCTTCATGATCAGCGAAGGATTGGTCGTGACGCCATCGAGCAGGCCGAGCGCGGC
Organism: Nitratireductor sp.; assembly: GCA_020441855.1. Taxonomy (GTDB): domain Bacteria; phylum Pseudomonadota; class Alphaproteobacteria; order Rhizobiales; family Rhizobiaceae; genus BOKV01. Next base: position 3,507 of record JAGRLL010000372.1, on the reverse strand, counting down.
CAGTTCACGGATTTCGTCGATCTCGGCGGTGTCGACAAAGAATTTCATTGCATACCCTCCACAATTTCCCGGCCCGCAGTTTCGAGGCGAAGGCCATATAGCAAATGCGCGGTCAGGTCATTACCCTTTGACGCAAGATTCCGATTCACCGCCAAGGCCGATTTGCCGCCCGTGCCCGAAAACGTCGTTCCCGTATTGCTGCCCATACCGGCCGACCGGCCCTACAGCTATGCCGTGCCGGAGGGGATGAAGCTCGTTGCTGGCGACATCGTTGCCGTGCCGCTCGGCCCGCGCACGGTCATCGCGGCGGTATGGGACGGCGAAACCGATAATGTCGACCCGGGCAAGCTTAGGGAAATCGAAGGCCGGTTCGACTGCCCGCCGCTCGATGCGGCGATGCGGCGTTTCGTCGACTGGGTGGCGAATTATTGTCTGGCCCCGCCCGGCATGGTGCTCAAGATGGTGCTGCGCGCGCCTGGCGCGCTGGTGCCATTGGAGCCGATGGAGGGCATCGTTTATTCGGGCCGCGAACCTGAGCGCATGACCAAAGCGCGCGAAGCGGTGCTCGACCTGGCGCGCGATGGACTTGCCTGGACACGCTCCGGTCTGGCGCATGCGGCTGGTGTCAGTTCCGGCGTGGTCGATGGGCTGATGGCGCAGGCGGTGCTGTCGCGCATCGAGATACCGGCGCCGCCGGTGGTTGCGCCGCCCGACCCGGATCACGCGACAACCGAACTTTCTGACGGGCAGGCACAGGCGGCCGATGCCCTGCGAAAGGCGGTCGAGGCGGATGGTTTTTCGGCGACGCTTCTGGAGGGCGTCACCGGTTCGGGAAAGACCGAAGTCTATTTCGAGGCGGTGGCGGCGGCGCTGAAAAAGGGCAGGCAGGTGCTGATCCTGCTGCCGGAAATCGCGCTGACGGCTGCCTTTCTGGAACGTTTCGAGCAGCGCTTCGGCGCCAAACCGGCGGAATGGCATTCCGATGTCAGCCCGAAAAGACGCGAACAGGTCTGGCGACAGGTTGCGACCGGCGAAGTCCGGGTTGTCGCGGGTGCTCGCTCGGCCCTGTTCCTGCCCTTCGAGGAACTGGGTCTCGTCGTCATCGACGAGGAACACGATCCCGCCTACAAGCAGGAGGACCGCGTCTTCTATCACGCGCGAGACATGGCGGTGGTGCGCGCCAACCTGACCGGCGTGCCGGCGGTGCTCGTCTCTGCGACGCCATCGATCGAAAGCCGGGTCAACGCCGAGGCCGGCAAATACGGCCATATCCGTCTCGCGGAGCGTTATGCCGCCGCCGAGCTTCCGGAAATCAAGGTCATAGACATGCGCCGGAGCGGGCCAGCGAGAGGCAGCTTCATCTCGCCGGTGCTGATCGAGGCAATGAAGCAGACGCTGGAAAAGAAGCAGCAATCGTTGCTGTTCCTCAACCGGCGGGGCTATGCGCCGCTGACGCTGTGCCGGGTCTGCGGCCACCGCTTCCAGTGCCCGGACTGCTCGGCCTGGCTGGTCGAGCACAGGTTCCGCCGTCAATTGGTCTGCCATCATTGCGGGCACAGCGAGCCCGTGCCGGAAGCGTGTCCGGAATGCGGCGCGCTCGATCATCTCGTCGCTTGCGGGCCGGGCGTCGAGCGGCTCGCCGAAGAAGTGCTGCACCATTTCCCCGATGCGCGGACCATCGTGCTGTCTTCCGACCTGCTGGGCGGGGTGAGCCGATTGCGCCTCGAACTGGAGGCCATCGCGAAGGGTGAAGTGGATATCGTGATCGGCACGCAATTGGTGGCGAAGGGGCATAACTTCCCGGCGATGACATGCGTCGGCGTGATCGACGCCGATCTTGGCCTTGCCAATGGCGATCCGCGTGCGGCGGAGCGCACCTTCCAGTTGCTGGCGCAGGTTACGGGGCGGGCGGGGCGAACCGGGGCGGCATCGACCGGCTTTCTGCAGAGCTACCAGCCGGAGCATTCCGTCATTGCCGCGCTCGCCGCCGGCGACAGCGAAAGCTTCTATGCCCGCGAGATCGAGGCGAGGCGGCAGGCGGCGCTGCCGCCGTTCGGCAGGCTGGCCAGCGTGATTGTCTCGGCCGCCAGCCGCCAGGAGGCCGAACGGCATGCGCGCGAGATGCGCCGTGCCGCGTCCGCCCACGCGGAGATCAGTGTGCTGGGGCCGGCCGAGGCGCCCATGGCGCTGATTCGAGGCCGGCACCGCTTCCGTTTGCTCGTCCACGCCAGCCGCCGCGCCGATCTGCAGGGCTGGCTGCGGCAATGGCTCAATGCCGGACCGAAGGCGCGCGGCAGCGTACGGGTCCAGATCGATATCGATCCGCAAAGTTTTCTTTGAGGCGTCCGGCGAGGCGTCTGGCCGTCGCAAGCCAGGACCGGTTCGGGTAGGTTGCGCCCGCTATCAAGCAAGGGATGTGATTCGCCCATGTTCGAACTGGTTTTGCCGCAGACGCCGGAAGCCTGGCTCGCCTGGTCGGTGCCGCTGGCGACGCTCGTCATCGGCCTTGCCTATTTTCTGACGCCGGCAAGTGTGCTCGGCCATCTGGGACTGCAAGGCAGCGTTGGCGAGGCGCGTTCCAGTTTCGCCGGCTTTCTCGTCGGCCTTTCGCTCGCCGCGATCCTGTTCGACCAGCCGGTATTGTTGCAGCAGCTCGGCCTCGCCTGGGCATTCGCCGCGATCGGAAAGCTTGTCCATGTCGGGCTTGATGGCGCACGGGGCCTGTCGGTCATGACGCGTCTGGCGCTGGCGGCAGCGTTCGCGGGACTGGCCTGCGCTCTGGCGGGCCTTCCGGATGCCACGCGCCTGGCGATGCCGGCGGCGGTTCCGCAAATGCTGATCGCCGGGGCGGGTCTTCTCACCGCGCTGACGGGCGTACTGGCGCTGGTCGCGCCGGGGCTGCTCGCGGGCGTTCTCAATCTCGTTCCCGAAGACGGGGAAGCGGCGACCGGAGAATTGCGCGGCAGCCATGCGGGCTTCCACCTTGCGGCGGGCCTTGGCGTGCTGGTCGCGGACGGCCCCTTCACCGAACTGGCGCTGGGCGCGTGCTGGCTGCTTTCGGCCTTCGGGCGCATGATCTCGATGCTGAGCGAGCGCGACAGGTTGTTGTTCAACTGGGCGATGCTGGTCGCGGAGATCGCAATCGGCAGCGCGGTCCTGGCGGTTGTCTTTGGCATGGTGGCCTGATCGCCGGCTGCCAACCGGGCGCTTTGCGGCGGGCAAGTCCGTTCCCGCCGGAAATTATGCGACAAATCGGACCGTTTTCACCCATGCGACCATGTTGCGAGTCGGGGGAGGCTGTGCTAGGGGAAGCGCGACTTTCGGGGGCAAGATGTGCGCACGAAGGTCGCCAAAGCGAAAAGATCAACAAGTTCAACGATCTGAGCGACACGCCCGGCAATCACCGAAACCAGGTGGGTACCGGTTCCGAGCCGGCAGGTCGTTATAGTCTTGGACCATGGGTGACGCGGGGGCCGAGCCCACCGCGACATCGAAACAGACAGGGTT
>JAGRLL010000053.1:10256-12516 GCA_020441855.1 Nitratireductor sp. | reverse complement strand
CCGCCGCCGCCGGCGGACGCCTTGATCAGCACGGGATAGCCGATCTCGTTCGCCTTGCCGGCGAGCACCACCGTCTCCTGCGCCTCGCCGTGATAGCCCGGCACGACCGGCACGCCGGCTTTCTCCATCAATTGCTTGGCGGCGTCCTTCAGTCCCATGGCGCGGATCGACTGCGCCGACGGGCCGACGAAGGTAAGCCCCGCGCCCTCGACCGCCTCGACGAAGAGCGGGTTTTCCGAAAGGAAACCGTAGCCCGGATGGATCGCCTGCGCGCCCGTTTCGAGTGCGGCTTCGATCATCAATCGCCCGTCGAGATAGCTTTCGGCCGCCGGCGCCGGGCCGATGCGTACCGCTTCGTCCGCCATCTCCACATGTAGCGCGTGCTTGTCGGCGTCGGAATAGACCGCCACCGTCTTGATGCCCATGCGCCGGGCCGTGGAAATGATCCGGCAGGCGATCTCGCCGCGATTGGCGATCAGGATTTTGGAGAACATACCGCTCATGGTGCCGGTCTTTCCTTTGATTCGGCAATCGTGCAGTCTCGTCCTGCATGACGGGGGGCGCGATGTCCGACATTTACGATCCGCAATTCGTGAAGGGCGTGTTCGATCGCTGTGGCCGGAACTACCGCTGGTGGAGCTTCGTGGCGTCCTTCGGTTTCGTGGCCATCTGGCGCCGCCAGTGCGTCGCCGCGCTGCCGCCTTTCCCGAACGATGCGCCGCATGGCGTTGACATGATGGCCGGCACGGGCGAGGTCTGGGGACCGTTGCTGGCCCGCCATCCGCAGATCGCCTCGATCACGGCGATCGACATTTCGAGCGAGATGCATCGCCAGGCCGTCGAGCGTCTCCACCACGGCCGCAGCGACCGCATCCGGCATCTCGAACTTGATGCCCTGAAGAACGATCTGCCGCCCGAAAAGGCCGACTTCCTGATCTCGACCTTCGGCATGAAGACCTTCAATGCCGATCAGCATGCCCGTTTCGCGGCCGAAGTCGCCCGCGTGCTGAAACCCGGCGGTGTCTTCTCGATCATAGAGGCCTCCGATCCGAAGGGCTGGGCTCTGCGCCCGCTTTATCTCTTTTATCTCGGGCGGGTGTTGCCGATGATCGAACGGGTCTTCCTGCGCGGCGCGGAAGACTTCGCGATGCTCGAACCCTATGCGCGCGGTTTCGGCGATTGTTCCGGTATCGCGAAAGCGCTTGAAACCAATGGGCTGGAGGTGACCTTTCGGCGGCATTTCTTCGGCTGCGCCACCAGCGTCTGCGGCCGCAAGCCGAACTGACGGGATCATTGGCTTTCTCCCATGGCAGAGCCCAGCACCGCGATTTCACGCCGGTGCAGCTCGGCGGCGCGATGGTCGAAGCAGCAGAACGTAACCGATTGCGGCCTGTCACCGGATTTGAGGAAATCCGAGACGGTGCGCACGGCGATCTTCGCTGCCGCCGCCTTCGGATAACCGTAGACCCCCGTCGAGATTGACGGAAAGGCGATGCACTTCAAGCCGTGGCGGCGGGCGAGTTCGAGGCTTCGCCGGTAGCACGAAGCAAGCAGTTCGGGTTCGCCGCTGTCGCCGCCATGCCAGACCGGCCCGACCGTGTGGATAACATGACGTGCGCGCAGCCGGTAACCGCCGGTGATCTTCGCATCCCCCGTCTCGCAGCCGTCCAAAGTTCGGCATTCGGCCAGCAATTGTGGCCCGGCGGCGCGATGAATTGCGCCATCGACCCCACCGCCGCCAAGCAGCGAGGAGTTCGCCGCGTTGACGATGGCATCCACGTCGAGCGTGGTGATGTCGGCGGTGACGACGATGAGTCGGGAACTTTCGGGCACCGTCCGCCTCACATCCTGAACAGGCCGAATTTCGTGTCCGGGATCGGCGCGTTGAGCGTTGCCGAAAGCGACAGGGCCAGCACTTCGCGCGTCTTCCTCGGATCGACGATGCCGTCGTCCCACAACCGTGCCGAGGCATAGAGCGGGTGCGACTGGTGCTCGAACATTTCCAGCGTCGGGCGCTTGAATTCGGCTTCCTCTTCCGCCGACCACGACCCGCCGGAGCGCTCGATAGCGTCGCGCTTGACGGTGGCGAGCACGCCGGCGGCCTGTTCGCCGCCCATCACCGAAATGCGGCTGTTCGGCCAGGTCCACAGGAAGCGCGGGGAATAGGCGCGACCCGCCATGCCGTAATTGCCCGCGCCGAACGATCCGCCGACCAGCATGGTGATCTTCGGCACCTGTGTCGTTGCCACCGCCGTCACCA
>JAGRLL010000053.1:9802-10196 GCA_020441855.1 Nitratireductor sp. | reverse complement strand
ATGTTCTGCAGGAAGACGAGCGGCACCTTGCGCTGCGAGCACAGTTCCACGAAATGCGCACCCTTCAGCGCGCTTTCGGAAAACAGCACGCCATTGTTTGCGACGATGCCGACGGGCAGACCCATGACATGGGCGAAGCCGCAGACCAGTGTCGTGCCGTAGCGCGATTTGAACTCGTCGAAACGCGAGCCGTCGACCACGCGCGCGATCACTTCGCGGATGTCGTAGGCGGTCTTCAGATCGCCCGGCACGACGCCGAGGATTTCTTCCGGGTCGTAGGCAGGTTCCTCCGGCGTCGTTGTCTCGACGGTAACCGGCTTGATGCGGTTGAGGTTCGCCACCGCGTGCCGCGCCAGCGCCAGTGCATGGGCGTCGTTGTCGGCCAGATGATCGG
>JAGRLL010000053.1:9576-9797 GCA_020441855.1 Nitratireductor sp. | reverse complement strand
AGGCGCGTATGAACGTCGCCGCCGCCCAGATCCTCGGCGCTCACGATTTCGCCCGTCGCCGCCTTCACCAGCGGCGGACCGGCCAGGAAGATCGTGCCCTGGTTCTTCACGATGATCGTTTCGTCGCTCATCGCCGGAACGTAGGCGCCACCCGCCGTGCACGAGCCCATGACGACGGCGATCTGCGCGATGCCGCGCGCGCTCATGTTGGCCTGGTTGAA
>JAGRLL010000053.1:0-9561 GCA_020441855.1 Nitratireductor sp. | reverse complement strand
CCGAAATGGTCGCGGTCGGGGAAAACCTCGTCCTGCTGCGGCAGGTTCGCACCGCCCGAATCGACCAGATAGACGCAGGGCAGTTCGTTCTGCGCGGCGATCTCCTGCGCGCGCAGATGCTTTTTAACCGTCAGCGGATAATAGGTCCCGCCCTTCACCGTGGCGTCGTTGCACACCACCATGACTTCGCGGCCCTCGACGCGGCCGATGCCGGCGACGATACCGGCCGATGGCGCATCGCCGTCATACATGCCGTGCGCCGCCGTTGCGCCGATTTCGAGAAACGGCGTACCGGGATCGATCAGCCGGGCGACGCGTTCGCGTGGCAGAAGCTTGCCACGCGAGATGTGGCGTTCGCGCGACTTTTCGCCGCCGCCAGCCGCCGCCAGCGCGGCTGCTTCCGCGACGACGTCCAGCGCAGCCAGATTGGCTTCGCGGTTCTTCGCGAAGCTTTCCGAGCGCGGGGAGATGGAGGAGGTGAGGCGGGTCATGACTTATCCTGTCACCTTCATCAGTTCGCGGCCGATGAGCATGCGCCGGATTTCCGACGTGCCGGCGCCGATTTCCATCAGCTTGGCGTCGCGCATGATGCGCGAGACCGGCGAATCGTTGAGATAACCCGCACCTCCCATCGCCTGCACGGCCTGGGTCGCCTGGATCATCGCCTGTTCGGAGGCATACAGCACGCATGCGGCGGCATCCTGGCGGGTCACCTCGCCGCGGTCGCAGGCCGCCGCCACGGCATAGACATAGGCGCGCGAGGAGTTCATCGAAGCATACATGTCGGCGATCTTGCCCTGCATCAGCTGGAAATCGCCGATCGGCTGACCGAATTGCTTGCGTTCGTGCATGTAGGGCATGAGATGGTCGAGGCATGCATGCATGATCCCGACACCGATACCCGACAGCACGACGCGCTCGTAGTCGAGTCCGCTCATCAGCACGTTGACACCCTTGCCCTCCTCGCCCAGCACGTTCTCGAATGGCACTTCGCAATCTTCGAAGATCAACTCGCCGGTATTGGAGCCGCGCATGCCGAGTTTGTCGAAATGCGGCGAGGTCGAGAAACCCTTCATGGTCTTTTCGACGATGAAGGCCGTCATGCCGCGCGGACCGGCATCGGGATCGGTCTTTGCATAGACGACCAGCGTGTCGGCGTCCGGGCCGTTGGTGATCCAGTATTTCGTGCCGTTGAGGCGGTAATGATCGTTGCGCTTTTCCGCGCGCAGCTTCATCGACACGACATCGGAGCCGGCGCCGGCTTCGCTCATCGCGAGCGCGCCGACATGTTCGCCGGAAACGAGGCCGGGCAGGTATTTCGCCTTTTGCTCGGCATTGCCGTTCAATTTGATCTGGTTGACGCAAAGGTTGGAATGCGCGCCGTAGGAAAGACCGACCGAAGCGGAGGCGCGCGAAATCTCCTCCATGGCGACGATATGGGCGAGATAGCCCATGTTCGAGCCGCCGTAGTCTTCATGCGCAGTCATGCCAAGCAGGCCGAGGTCGCCGAATTTCTTCCAGAGGTCGGCAGGAAATTCGTTGTCCTTGTCGATCTGCGCTGCGCGCGGTGCGATCTCGGCGGCCGCGAAGGCCTGCACCGTGTCGCGCAACATACGGATGTCCTCGGACAGGCCGAGGTCGATACCCGAAATATTCATTGCCGTCCTCCCGACTTTGAGGATGACCCTAATCGCGAACTGGCGCCAGCGCTGCCCAAAAGGTTGCATTATCCGCCTCTTTTCGTCACAATGCTGCGCGATGAGCGCGCGCCAGCCCCTGCCCTTTCTCGCTGCGTTCGGTCGCGCGATGACACCAATATCCTTCGTAAATTCGACCGTACGCGCCTATAGCGACCGCGGGTTGGATCCGACCGACGCGCTTCAGAGGGCGCATATTTCGCCAAGCGATCTCGGCCGGCGCAACGCGCGCGTCACTGCGGCCCAGTTNNTGACGCAAAGGTTGGAATGCGCGCCATAGGACAGCGAGACCGAGGCCGAAGCCCGCGCCACTTCCTCTACCGCCACCGTATGGGCGAGATAGCCAAGTCCGAGCCCGCCATATTCTTCCGGCACGGTGATGCCGAGCATGCCGAGATCGCCCATTTCCTTCCACAATTCGGCGGGGAAGTCGTTGGTCCTGTCGATCTCGGCGGCCATCGGCGCAATCCGGTCCTGCGACCAGCGATGCACGGTTTCGCGCAGCGCCTCGATCTCCTCGCCCAGTGCGAAATTCATGCTGGCTGTGAACATGCCTCTTCCCTTTTCTGCATTTGTCCTGCCGTGTTGGCGATGCCGACGCTGCCGAGCGCCATGGCGGTGTAGATGTCCTCGATCTGCGCAATCGAAAGCCGGCCCGAGGAACGGTACCAGGTGGTGACCCCGGTCAGCATGGCGATGATCGCCATCGCCACGACCGGTACGTCGTCGATGGCGAATTCGCCGGTCTTCCTCCCGGCGGTCAGAATACCACGAAGACAGGCTTCGTAACGCTGGCGCAGCGCCTCGACCTCGCGAAAGTTCGCCGGTTCGAGATTGCGCAATTCCATGTAGGAGACGAAGACGGCATCGGCGCGGCTGGCGTGATGGCGGATGTGGAACCGGATGAACGCTTCCAGCGCCGCCGTGGCGGCGGCACCGCGCGGCTCGGCGTCCTGCCACGCCTCGATCAGCTCTTCCATGTGGCCGACCATGAGGTCGCGCAAGATGTCCTGCTTTGTCACGAAGTGATTGTAGAGCGCGCCCGCCTGCAAGCCGACCTGCGCCGCGATCTGGCGCATCGATACGGCGGCATAACCCTCGCGCGCGAACGCGGAAAGCGCGGCGAGGCGGATGTCGCGGGCCGTCTCCTCGCCTTTCGATCCCGATTTGCGCGCCATGCCGGTCGCTTTCGATCTTCACTTAAAGAAATGAACGTTCATTCATTTATTAGCATCGTGCCTTTCGTCCCGCAAGCCGTTTGCGTTGGACCGAAACAATGCCTTACCTCACGTTGAACAGCTGATAGTCTTGCCGGGTCGAAAATGCGCGACATATGGGTGGCATATGCAATGACGCCAGGCGAATAGCGGAGGATAGTCCATGCAGGTTAACCGGTTTGTCCTCTCGTGCGCCGCCGCAATTGTCGCGACGGTCACGACCGCCCTGCCGGCTTCGGCCGCCAGTGTCGCCAAGTTCGCGGCTGCCCAGGCGATCAACTGGCACGGCCAGGTCATCAATGTCGAACTGGTCATGCCTTTCTACAAGCGGACCTTCGGCAAGGGCATCTGGACCACCAATAACGGCCTGTCGAAGCGTGGCGCCGAACTCGTCGACGTCCTGTCGAAGGCCGGCGCCGATGGTCTCGACACGCGCGATTATCTGGGCGGGCTCAAGGGCGACGTAAACGCCATGCGTGGCGATGATCTCGCCGCCGCCGAACTCTACCTGTCGGAAGCCGCAATCCGTTTTTCGCGCGACCTGTTCGCCGGCCGCACCACACCGTCGATCTCCGAGCCCGACATCGTCATCGCCCGCAAGCAGCTCGACACGGTCGCCCTGCTCGATTCGTTCGACAAGAACGGTGTCGAAAAGGTCATGGCCCGGCTGCGTCCGGCGCACGAACAATACACGCGCCTGCGCCAATTGCTGGCGAAGACCTCGAACGAGGCGCAGCACCGCAAGATCGTCGTCAACATGGAGCGCTGGCGCTGGCTGCCGCGTGATCTGGGCGAGCGCCACGTTCTCGTCAATGCCGCCGCCTTCCTGATGTACACCTACGACAAGGGCCGGATGATCGACCGGCGCAGGGTGATCGTCGGGCAGGAATACCATCGCACGCCGATGTTCTCGAGCGCCATTTCCTATGCCGAGTTCAACCCGACATGGACGGTCTCCCGCAACATCGCCGGCAACGAAATCCTGCCGAAACTGCGCAAGAACCCGAATTACCTTTCCTCCATAGGCTACGAGGTGCACACCAGCTGGGAGGAAGATTCGCCGATGATGAACCCGGCGTCCATCGACTGGTCGACGGTCCCGGCGAAGAACTTTCCCTATCGCATCGTCCAGCCGGCGGGTCCCGAAAACGTGTTGGGCGTGGTGAAGTTCCTCTTCCCCAACAAGTTTAACGTCTACCTGCACGACACCTCGTCGCGGCAATTGTTCGACAAGGCCGACCGCGCCCTGTCGCACGGCTGCATCCGGATCGAGAATCCGCTTGAGTTCGCCGACTTGCTTTACGGCTTCGACCGCTCGCTTGCGCCGGGGGATATTCGCGGTCTGGTCGCATCGAAGAAGACGGTTCAGGCGAAGTTCCGCAAGCCGGTCCCCGTCCATCTCGGCTATTTCACGCTGTGGGTCGGCGATGACGGCAGGGTCTCGAATTTCGACGACATCTACGGTCGCGACAAGCTGATCGAGCGTATCGTCTTTGGCGGCGCCTGAGCCGTCGGCGCGGAGGCGATTTTGTTTCCCTTCATCATGGGCTAAGAGGTGGGCGAAACCATCTCACGGCGAGGCCTGTGAACTTGACCGACAGAATTGAAATCACCCGTCCCGACGACTGGCATCTGCATCTGCGCGACGGCGACATGCTGCGCGGCGTGCTGCCATTCACCGCCGCCCATTTCGCCCGCGCCATTATCATGCCCAATCTGGTGCCGCCGGTGGTGACCAAGGCCGATGCGATTGCCTATCGCACCCGCATCATGGCGGCCCTGCCGAGTGGCGCGGACTTCACACCGCTGATGACGCTCTACCTCACCGAGGCGAGCGACCCCGACGATGTCGCCGCCGCGCATGGCGAGGGCGTTGCGGCAGCGGTGAAGCTCTACCCGGCCGGTGCGACGACCAATTCCGATTCGGGCGTGCGCGACATCGCGAAGGTCTATCTCGTGCTGGAAAGGATGGCCGCGATCGGCATGCCGCTCTGCGTCCACGGCGAGGTGACCGATTCCTCCATCGACATTTTCGACCGGGAAGCCGTGTTCATCGACCGCGTGCTCGATCCGCTGAGAAAGCGCATTCCCGAATTGAAGATCGTCATGGAACATGTGACGACGAAGGATGGCGTCGACTATGTGGCGAGCGCCGACAAAAACCTTGCCGGTACGATCACCACCCACCACCTGATCATCAATCGCAACGCGATCCTCGCCGGCGGCATTCGCCCGCATTATTATTGTCTTCCGGTAGCCAAGCGCGAAACGCACCGCCTCGCCCTGCGCAAGGCGGCGACGAGCGGCAATCCCCGCTTCTTTCTCGGCACCGATTCCGCGCCCCATGCCGATCCGGCCAAGGAACAGGCCTGCGGCTGTGCCGGCATCTTCACCGCGCCGAACACGCTTTCCTGCCTCGCCCATGTCTTCGAGGAGGACGGTGCGCTCGACCGGCTGGAAGCATTCGTTTCGCTCAACGGCCCGGCCTGTTACGGCCTGCCCGCCAACGAAACGAAGATCACGCTGGTGAAACGCGACACACCGATTGCCTATCCTGACAGGATCGAAACCGGCGCCGGACCGGTCACCGTCTTCGATCCGATGTTTCCGGTTCATTGGGAGGTCGAGACATGAGCCGTGTTGTCTACGTCAACGGCGAATTCCTGCCCGAGGCTGCCGCGAAGATCTCCGTCTTCGACCGCGGCTTCCTGTTCGCCGACGCGGTCTATGAGGTCACCTCGGTCGTCGACGGCAGGCTGGTCGACAGCGCGGCGCACATGACACGCCTGGCGCGATCGCTTGGCGAGTTGCGCATCGAAATGCCCTTCGACGCCGGCGAGATCGAGATGATCGAGCGCGAACTGATCAAGCGTAACGGCCTTCACGAGGGTGGCGTGTATTTGCAGGTCGGGCGTGGCGCGGCCGACCGCGATTTCGCCTTCCCCAGGCAGGTCAAACCGTCGCTCGTCATCTTCACGCAGGCGAAGAAGCTGATCGACAATCCGGCTGCCGAAAAGGGTCTCGCGGTCATCACCATGCCGGACATTCGCTGGCAACGCCGCGATATCAAGACGGTGCAATTGCTCGCCGCCTCGCTCGCCAAGCAGGCCGCGCTCGATGCGGGCGCCGACGACGCATGGATGGTCGAAAACGGCTTCGTCACCGAAGGTACGTCGAACAACGCCCATATCGTCGTGGACGGCAGGATCGTCACGCGGCCGCTTTCGAACGAGATCCTGCACGGCATCACGCGCCGCGCCATGCTGCGTCTCGCCGGGGAGGACGGTATCGAGATCGAGGAACGGCCATTCACGGTCGAGGAGGCCCAGGCCGCCGCCGAAGCGCTGATCACCTCGGCGGGCAGTTTCGTTCTGCCGGTGGTTTCCATCGACGGCAAACCGGTCGGCACGGGCAAACCAGGTCCGGTGACGCGGCGCCTTCGCGCGCTCTACATCGATGAAGCGCGGCAGGCATGACGCCGGAAGATTTTCGCAAATGGTCGCGCAAGGCAGCCGATTGGGGCGCCGATTACCGTGAGGGTCTGCGCGACAAACCCGTGCGCGCCATGACCGCGCCGGGCGAGATCGCCGCACGGATTCCCGATACCCCGCCCGAACAGCCGCAGGCGATGGAATCCATTTTCGCCGATTTCGAAAACATCATCATGCCCGGCATGACGCATTGGCAGCATCCGCGCTTCTTTGCCTATTTCCCGGCCAATGCCGCGCCGGTTTCCGTCGTCGCCGAATATCTCGTCACCGCCGTCGCTGCCCAGTGCATGCTCTGGCAGACCTCGCCGGCGGCGACTGAACTGGAAACGAAGATCCTCGACTGGCTGCGTCAGGCGCTCGGCTTGCCCGACGGGTTTTCCGGCGTCATCCAGGATTCGGCATCTTCCAGCACGCTTGCCGCGATCCTGACCATGCGCGAGAGGGCGCTCGGCTGGAACGGCAACAAAAGGGGTCTCGCGGGCCAGAAGCCTGTGCGCATCTATTGTTCCGGCGAGGTGCATTCTTCCATCGACCGGTCGATCTGGATCGCGGGCATCGGCGAGGAAAACCTGGTGCGTATTCCGACCGTTGGCCCTCGTCGTTCGATGGACCCTACCGCGCTTGACGCCGCGATCAACGCCGACCGGGAAGCAGGGCTGCTGCCAGCCGGCGTCGTCGCCAGCGTGGGAGGCACCTCGGTCGGCGGCACCGACGATGTCGCCGCCGTTTGCGAGGTTGCGCATCGCCATGGCCTCTATGTCCATGTCGACGCGGCATGGGCGGGTGCCGCGATGATCTGTCCGGAATTCCGCGACTTGTGGGCCGGTGTGGAGCAGGCCGATTCGCTGGTGCTCAATCCGCACAAATGGCTTGGCGTGCACTTCGACTGCACCGCGCATTTCCTGCGCGAGCCGAGCGACCTCGTACGCACGCTGGCGATCCGACCGTCCTTCCTCGAGACATTGGGTAGGGACGGCATCCTCAATTATTCGGAGTGGACGGTCCCGCTGGGCCGCCGTTTCCGCGCGCTCAAGCTCTGGTTCCTGATCCGTGCCCACGGCCTCGATGGCCTTCGCACCATGATCCGCAGTCACGTGAAATGGTCGCAGCATCTGGCCGAGCGCCTGCGCGCCGAACCCGATTTCAGGATCGTTTCCGAACCGGTCCTGTCGCTGTTTGCCTTCCGCTACCTGCGCGACGGCGCCGACCTCGACGATCTCAATCGCCGGCTCGTCACCGCGATCAACGATGACGGACGCATCTATCTGACCCAGACGAATTTCGAGGGCGATTTCGTCATCCGCTTTCAGGTCGGCCAGTTCGATTGCGAGGAAGCCGATGTCGACACCGCCTTCGACGTGATCACCGAGATCGCGCGCGCCCTCTGATTGGTGCCACGCATGTTCCGGCGCGAAGCCGCGATGGCGGTTTTGAGGCAGCGTGGCCCGTTCAGGCGTTATAGTGAGATTGGAAATCTCCCGGGATAAGCTGCATGTTCCTTTCCGTTTTCGACATCTACAAGATCGGCATCGGCCCGTCCTCGTCCCACACCATGGGACCGATGAGCGCCGCGGCGCGTTTTCTCGACGAGATCGCCCATGGCGACTGGCCGCGCCCGCATGGCGCCGAGGTCGCGCGGCTCGAAGTGTCGCTGCACGGTTCGCTGGCATTCACCGGTATCGGCCATGCCTCCGACCGCGCGGTCATTCTTGGCCTTGCCGGCGAAAAGCCCGATACGGTCGATCCCGACCGCATGGAGGCCATCGTCGATGAGGTGATGAAGAAGCGGCAGGTCGAACCGCAGGGTCATCCCGCCTATCGCTTCAATCCCGAGACCGATCTGGTTCTGGACCGAAAGACGCCGCTGCCGGGCCATGCCAACGGCATGCGCTTTTCCGCCTTCGATCGCGATCGCCGCCTTCTGCTCACGCGTATCTATTTCTCCATCGGCGGCGGTTTCGTCGTCACCGATACCGAACTGGAGGCGATGAAGGCGAAGGTGAGGCCGCCGGTACAGAAGGACGTGCCCTTTCCCTTCCGCACTGCCGGGGAAATGCTGAAGATGGCCGCGAAATCCGGCCTGTCGGTTGCCGCCATGAAGCGCGCCAACGAAGAAGCGCATATGAGCCGGGAGGAACTCGATGCCGGCCTCGACCGCATCTGGGGATCGATGCTGGGTTCGATCGAGCGCGGCATTTCGCGCGATGGCACGCTGCCGGGCGGTCTGAAGGTACGCCGCCGCGCCCGCGTCATCCATGACAAGCTGAAAGACGAGTGGAAGCAGAATCGGCACAATCCGCTGCTCGCCAACGACTGGCTCGCCGTCTACGCCATGGCCGTCAACGAGGAGAATGCTTCCGGCGGCAAGATTGTCACCGCGCCGACCAATGGCGCGGCTGGCGTGGTGCCGGCGGTGCTGCGCTACTACACCCATTTCCACGAGGATGCCGACGAGAACGGTATCCGGGACTTCCTGCTTGCTTCGGCTGCCGTCGGCGGCATCATCAAGCACAATGCCTCGATTTCGGGCGCCGAGGTCGGTTGTCAGGGCGAGGTCGGATCGGCTTCCGCCATGGCGGCGGCAGGTCTGGCGCAGGTCATGGGCGGCACGCCGGAGCAGGTGGAGAACGCCGCCGAAATCGCGCTCGAACATCATCTGGGCATGACCTGCGATCCCGTGGCCGGTCTCGTTCAGGTGCCCTGCATCGAGCGTAACGCGCTGGGCGCGGTCAAGGCGGTTACCGGCGCCTCGCTTGCCTGAAGGGCGACGGCCAGCATTTCATGCCGCTCGACAATTGCGTCGAGGCGATGCGCCAGACCGGGCTCGACATGTCTGATCGCTACAAGGAGACTTCCGAGGGCGGCCTTGCCAAGAACGTCCCGGTCAACGTGCCCGAGTGCTGAGCGCCCGGATCTGCTCTTGAAAATCGAAAAGCCCCGCACCGGGTTTCCGGTGGCGGGGCTTTCTGTTTGGTCTTGGGCTTGTCGGGTTGGGGACTTCCCCGGCCGGATCGGCCTAGTTGCAGATCTAGCGGATCGAGGAGGCGCGATTGCCCCACTGGTCGATGGTGATTTCTTCCTGCGTGAAGCAATTGCGGTTCTGGAAGCCGACCTGCTGGTGGCCGAAGCCACCGCCGAACTGGCCATGCTGGCGCT